>JBBRRV010000174.1:0-5928 GCA_038246075.1 Bacteroidales bacterium | reverse complement strand
TGCTGAAATGTGCAGGAGTTATAAAATAAGATGCTTCGGGATAAACCGTTTGCTATCTGTGCGTGATTCCCGGCAAATCCCATATTGGGGAATAGGACTCTGCAGGAAGCTGTCAGCAGAAAGACAGGATAAGCCCTGATATTGCCGGCTCCATCTTCAATGTTGATGTTAAAGCACTGATGATGCTGAATATTTCCAAAACCCAGGTGTTACAGTTTTTTTGCAAGAACATCTATTTCAGAACCAAGGTATCTGTGAAATCCATCGCTGTGAAATGAACTGTCTTCAGCATACAGATCGGCAATGGCCAGGTATCCTCCCGGGTTCAGGAATGCTTTCAGCGCTTTCATGGCAGCACCTTTTCATAGCATATGTGAAGATTCCAAAAGCAAGCAAAGTTAAGCAGCACAAGGTTTTGGCAGAAGCAGCATGCTTTCTCTGGCTGCTTGACAGGATATCCCGGAAGGATAAAGGTGCGGGTCAAAAAACAGAAAACCCCCTGCCTTTTTCGAAGACAGGGAGTAGAGTTACCGGTTTTATCCGGAGTAGTATGTTTTAGTTATGTATGAGTTAAATCCTGAACAAGCTACTTGCAATAACCTTGCCGAGTTCATAATTATATCATTTATAAGAAGTATTTTTTTTGGCTTCTGTCCCCTGACCCAGTGACATCAATACTTTGATGGTTCTGATTTATTTATCGACCCGGAGTTTTTCGATGTTAAAGCGATTGTTGCCATCCGTTGAAAATCGAATAAGTTGAGTAAAAGCACCCCGTATTGCGTATGGATTTGCTGATTGATCCAATCCCACATAAATGTTGGAGGCTGCTTATGGCATCCTGTATACGGCAGCATTCACATTCATTCCGGCACCAACGGATGCGAAAACATAATAATCACCCTTGGTTAAAACATGATGTTCTATCTTGCCTGCCATCAAAAGGTCGAATAAAATGGGCAATGTAGCTACTGAATTATTTCCGAGTTTGGAAATGGTCATTGGCATGACGAATTCAGGGATTTCACTGATTCCATATAATTTAAACACTCTTGCCAGTATGGCATCATCCATTTTGGCATTTGCCTGGTGAATGATCACTTTTTTGATATCTCCGATCGAAAGGCCTGCCTTATCAATGCAATCCTTCACGACCTGGGGGACAATATTCAGCGCATATTCGTATAATTTGCGGCCGTTCATTTTCAAAAACAAGGTTTCATCAGGGAATTCAGGATTGTAGGATCTGCTCATCTTTAGCAGGTGAACATGATCAATGGTGTCCGAACGGGTTAAATGGGTCAGGATACCAACCGGGGTTTCACTGTTGACAGCCTCTAAAATAATTGCTCCGGCACCATCAGAATAAATCATGCTGTCAATATCATGTGGATCTGAAATGCGGGATAGTGTTTCAGCCCCAATGACCAGTATTTTTTTTGCATCCCCCGATTTGATGTAATAATCAGCCTGGATGACCGCCTGCAACCAGCCCGGACAGCCGAATGGAAGATCATAGGCTACGGTATACGGATTCTTGATGCCTAATTTAAATTTTACTCTTGAAGAGAGGCCCGGCACTGTGTCGGACCTTTTGTTGGTTTTGAGCACATCACCAAAATTATGTGCTACGATAATATAATCCAGTGTTTCTTTATCGATATGGGCAGACGCAATAGCAGCCTCTGCGGCAAAAAATGCTATATCCGATGCAACAAATTTGTCTTCAACATAGCGTCGCTCTTCTATTTCGGTAATCTGATGGAATTTACTGACAATCTCTTCATTCTCCTTGGCAATTTTTTCACCCGCAGCATTGAAGAAGGTACTCTTAAGGAATTTTTCGTTCTTAACGATTTTAGTCGGTATGTAACTTCCTGTACCTGTGATAATGGAGTAAAGATGTTCTTTCATTTTAGTTTAGCATTAGGATTTCATGAGTATGTGCACTGAATAGAAGCTGCATGCTCACTTCGGTGTGTAATACATTGCAATTTATAGTTGAACAAAAGAAATGATAATTTTTTGTGTCTGATTAACAATTACCTATGCCCGGTGTTTAAATCCCAGGTAATTTTAAGGGCGCTAAGATACTAATAATCTATTTTGTGCAGATAATTAGTGAAAATATACACCCGACGAAATATGTAAAAGGTTGTAAATGTGATCGGGCCGTTCTATTGTTTCACGGGCTGGAATGCCATGGATTGCATTAATTGAACATATCTATAAAGCTATATTTAAAAAATATTCTACTTTTACGCTACCCGTGTCTCCCATTTACCTTAAGGGAATTAAACCTATTCAATATGATTAAAAAAGTTCTTGTAGCCAATCGTGGCGAGATTGCTGTACGCATCATGCGCTCCTGCCGCGAAATGGGCATATTGTCAGTAGCTGTCTTTTCGGAAGCCGATCGCACGGCACTGCATGTGCGTTATGCCACCGAGGCCTTTTTTATCGGACCTTCCCCATCAGCGGAAAGCTATCTCGACATGGAAAAGATCATCGAAGTTGCTAAGCTTTCACATGCTGATGCCATTCATCCAGGATACGGTTTCCTTTCGGAAAATGCCAGGTTCCCTGAGCGTTGCAAAGAAGAAGGTATCATATTTATCGGGCCTTCCTCCATGGCCATTTCCACCATGGGCGATAAAATTACTGCACGCAAAACCATGACTGCTGCCGGTGTCCCTGTGGTTCCCGGAAGCAGCGAAAAAGTCACAACCGATGATACTGCCTTGAAAATGATAGCTGAGATAGGACTGCCTGTTATGATAAAAGCCTCGGCAGGTGGCGGCGGCAAAGGAATGCGTCTTGTAAAGCATGAAAAGGATATTTTATCATCGCTCAGAGGTGCACGCAGTGAAGCCATGTCAGCCTTTGGCAACGACGCCGTTTACATAGAGAAATACATCGATTCGCCCCATCATATTGAATTTCAGATACTAGCCGATAAGCAAGGAAATGCAGTACACCTTTTTGAACGCGAATGTTCGGTGCAACGCCGTCACCAGAAGGTAGTTGAGGAAACGCCTTCGCCTATCATGACGCCAAAAATCCGCATGGAAATGGGTGCTTATGCTGTGGCAGCCGCCAAAGCAGTGAACTACGACGGAGCCGGAACGATCGAATTTATTGTTGATGACAAGCTCAACTATTATTTCCTTGAAATGAACACCCGCCTTCAGGTTGAACATCCCATAACCGAGCGCGTGGTAGGCGTGGATATTGTAAAGGAACAAATCAACATAGCAAACGGGAATTCGTTGCCTTTCAGCCAGGAGGATTTACAGCAGACAGGCCATGCCATTGAGTGCCGCATTTATGCTGAGGATACCGATAATAACTTCATGCCCAACCCCGGTACGATCAAGCACATAAGCGAACCGCTGGGCCTGGGTGTTCGCCATGATGGCTATGTTTATGAAGGATATACAATACCTATTGATTACGACCCGATGATCTCGAAGCTGATTGTTTGGGCCAAAACACGCGACGAAGCCATCGCGCGGATGCGTCGTGCCCTGTATGAATATAAAATAACCGGTGTAAAAACAAGCATCAAATTCCTTGAACGCATCATGGATGCCCCGGCATTTCGCAGTGGTAATTATAATACGCACTTTATTGAAGATAACCTTGAAACACTGCTTACCGAATCAGGTTGTGATGAACGCTGTGAAGATATCGCACTCATTACTGCTTATGTTGATTATGTGAATAAGCTTGAGAAGGTGAAACAAACGGCTTCCCTGGCCACCCCCAGACATGGTACCGACTGGAAAGCCTTTGGCCGCAGGAATAGTGTGAACAGATTATAAAATCCGTTTCTCTGCGCACTATAATGATATTCAAAAACATTTAACTAATACCGATCATTCATGGAACTGGAACTTAATGTTAACGGCCGTATTGCTTTAGTGGATAAAATTAAGCAGGAAGGGAATCTGCTGAGTGTATCGGTAGATGGTGAAATATACGACCTGGATATGGTGAGGGTGGCCGACGGTGTCTATTCAATTATATATAAGGATAAGTCATATAATGTTGAAATGATTCAGGGTGCTTCTGATAAGCATTACGTGGTGAATACTTTCTATAATTCATACGAGGTGGAGGTGGTGGATGCCGAAAGCAAATACATCCGCAGTCGCCGGAAAGGCGACGCCAACCTGGGTGAAAATTCCATTTCAACACCGATGCCGGGCAAAGTTGTCAGGATACTGGTTAAAGTAGGTGATGAAGTGGAAGCCGGACAAACGGTGATCATCGTTTCGGCCATGAAAATGGAAAGCGAGTTTAAAGCCCGCAAGCCAGGAATCATAAAAGCTGTTAACGTAAAGGAAGGCGACCTCGTGGAAGGCAACAAAATAATGGTTGTTATCGATTAAGCATTTATCAGGTTTATGAAATGCACTAACTTATTAAGTAACTAAATTAATTCACTTTTGGCGGTTTGCAAATCAATTTCAAACCTTAAATGTATTTAGACATTTCAAATTAATAAACATACAAAATGGCGTTACTGGAAGAGAAATTCAACAAGTTTAACGAAAAGAATCAACAGGCAGAGCTCGGAGGCGGTCAGGATCGTATCGACCGCCAACATAAAGCCGGGCGTAAAACAGCCCGCGAACGGATAACCGATCTGCTTGATCCCGGAACATTTGTAGAATTCGACAAGTTTGTTGTGCACCGCTCCCGCGATTTTGGCATGGAGAAAAACCTTATCCCTGGTGATGGCGTGGTTACCGGTTATGGTAAAATTGAAGGGCGTATGGTTTATGTGTTTGCGCAGGATTTTACCGTTTTCGGCGGTACGCTCAGCCGTGCCAACGCCGATAAAGTTGTGAAGATAATGGACCTTGCCCTGAAAATGGGCGCTCCGGTCATCGGTTTAAACGATTCGGGCGGGGCACGCATCCAGGAAGGAGTGGAGAGCCTCGGAGGCTATGCCGATATCTTTTACCGAAATGTGATGAGTTCAGGTGTTATCCCCCAGATATCAGCCATTCTGGGCCCGTGTGCAGGAGGTGCTGTGTATTCGCCGGCCATCACCGATTTTATCATCATGGTGAAGGATTCAAGTTATATGTTCGTTACCGGTCCGGATGTTATAAGAACCGTTACGCATGAAGAAGTTACCATGGAAGACCTCGGGGGTGCTATGGCCCACAATTCAAAAAGCGGAGTGGCACATTTCACTGCCGACGACGATGAGCAGGCCATGATGATGATCCGCGAATTATTTGGCTATCTGCCATCGAACAACATGGAAGATCCCCCGATGAAGCCCTGCCTCGACGATATAAACCGAGAGGATGAGAAGATGCAAACCATAGTTCCCGAAGATCCCAACAAGCCGTATGACATGAAGGAGCTCATTACAACAGTGGTGGATAGCAACAATTTCTTCGAAGTAATGCCTTATTATGCCCAGAATATCATTATCGGATTTGCGCGACTGGGAGGCCGGTCGGTAGGTATTGTAGCCAATCAGCCTCAGGTGCTTGCCGGTGTGCTGGATATCAATTCATCCATTAAGGCGGCTCGTTTTGTGAGGTTTTGTGATGCATTCAATATCCCGCTGATTACTTTTGTTGATGTCCCTGGCTTTTTGCCCGGCACAGCCCAGGAGTTTGGCGGCATCATCAAGCATGGAGCGAAACTACTTTATGCATTTGCCGAAGCTACTGTTCCCAAGATCACGGTCATTACGCGTAAAGCATATGGAGGGGCTTATGATGTAATGTCAAGCAAACATATCGGTGCCGATATCAACTTTGCCTATCCTTCGGCCGAAATAGCCGTGATGGGTTCCGAAGGCGCTGTGAACATCATTTATCGCGATAAACTAAACGAAGAAGAACGTGCAAAAGCAGTTCAGGACTACCGCGATACTTTTGCCAGCCCTTACAAAGCTGC
>JBBRRV010000173.1:0-6095 GCA_038246075.1 Bacteroidales bacterium | reverse complement strand
GGCTGTCGTGGCTGAAAAGGGGTTGGAAAGTGAAGTTCAGGTGGTAATGACCGGATGCTTCGGATTCTGCGAGAAGGGCCCTATCGTAAAAGTATTGCCCGACAACACATTCTATACGCAGGTAACTCCAGCGGATGCTACAGAAATAATAGAGGAGCATGTAATTAAGGGCCGCAAAATAACCCGGTTGCTATACCTTGATCCTAAAACCAAGGAGCATGTGACCGATTCCAAACACATGGGCTTCTATAAAAAACAAATCAGGATCGCACTCAGAAACTGCGGCTTTATCAACCCTGAAAATATAGAGGAATATATAGCCCGCGATGGTTATGAAGCGCTTGCAACATGTCTGACCGAAAGGAATCCTCATCAGGTTATTGACGAAATCAAGAAATCGGGCCTGCGTGGTCGTGGCGGCGGAGGTTTCCCTACCGGGCTCAAGTGGGAAATAACCCGCAAATCCCAGGCCGACCAGAAATACGTAGTCTGCAATGCCGACGAAGGCGATCCCGGTGCATTTATGGACCGCTCCATCCTCGAAGGCGATCCCCACTCCGTGATTGAAGCAATGGCTATCTGTGGTTACTGCATCGATGCAACCAAAGGACTGGTCTATATCCGTGCAGAGTATCCGCTGGCCATCGAAAGGCTTAAAATAGCGATCGCCCAGGCCCGGGAATATGGTCTGTTAGGCGACAACATCATGGGTACGGGCTTTAAATTCGACATTGAGTTGCGCTACGGCGCCGGAGCATTTGTGTGCGGGGAAGAAACTGCGCTTATTCATTCCATGGAAGGTTTGCGTGGCGAACCAACTATGAAACCTCCGTTCCCTTCTGTTTCAGGATACCTCGGGAAACCTACAAACGTAAACAATGTTGAAACTTTTGCGAGCATTCCTGTTATCATCAACAAAGGACATGCATGGTTTTCGGCCATAGGTACCGAAAAATCAAAAGGAACGAAAGTTTTCGCGCTGGCAGGAAAAATTAATAATGTAGGTCTTATCGAAGTGCCGATGGGGACAACACTACGCGAAATTATTTTTGAAATCGGCGGTGGCATAAAAGACGGAAAGCAGTTTAAAGCTGTTCAAACTGGTGGCCCTTCGGGCGGGTGCCTTACAAGTAAGCACCTCGACACCCCCATAGATTATGATAACCTGATAGCCTGTGGTTCAATGATGGGATCAGGTGGGATGATCGTGATGGATGAAGATGATTGTATGGTTTCTATAGCGAAATTTTACCTCGACTTCACCGTTGAAGAATCATGCGGAAAATGCTCACCATGCCGTATCGGGAACAAACGTCTGTATGAAATTCTGGATAAGATAACCAAAGGCAATGGCACAATGGAGGACATTGATAAGCTCCGCAACCTTGGCAAGGTTATCAAGGATACTTCCTTATGCGGATTAGGCCAGACATCGCCAAACCCGGTGCTCTCTACCCTGGACAATTTCTACGACGAGTACCTGGCGCATGTCGTTGATCGGAAATGTCCCTCAAGCCAATGCAAAGCGTTGATCAGATATGTGGTCGAAGCCGAAAATTGCGTAGGATGCACTGCATGTGCACGCATATGTCCAGTAAATGCTATCGCCGGCGAACGCAAAGGAGTCCATATGATCAATCAGGCTGTATGTATCAAATGCGGGGCTTGTATGGATAAATGTAAATTCAATGCTATTTTCATTAATTAAATATGAGGGCAAACGATAATGGAACTTATCAAGCTTACCATCGACAATAAACCAGTCGAGGTAGAAAAAGGAACTACTATTTTGAAAGCGGCCAAAGGGGTCGGCATTAAGATACCTACACTTTGCTATTTGCATCTTGAAGATCTGGAAATTGAGAACAAACCAGCCGGATGCCGTATATGTGTTGTGGAAGTTGAAGGACGACGCAACCTGGCACCTGCTTGTGCAACAGACTGTACCGAAGGTATGGTTGTCAATACGCACAATATCCGTGTACTCAACTCCCGGAAAACGGTACTCGAATTGATCCTGTCGGATCACCCGACAGATTGCCTGATCTGTCCTAAATCAGGCAGCTGCGAACTGCAAAGTTTAGCCCAGGAAATGGGTGTGCGCAAAATTCATTATGAAGGAGAACAATCGATGTACCGCGAGGACACATCGCCGGCTATTATCCGCGACATCAACAAATGCATCATGTGCCGCCGTTGCGAAATGATGTGCAATGATGTTCAGACCGTTGGCGCCTTATCGGCCGTCAACCGCGGCTTTATGGCTGTTGTGGCACCGGCATTCGAGATGAACCTCGACCATTCCGTCTGCACGTATTGCGGACAATGTGTAGCTGTTTGCCCCACAGGGGCACTTACCGAGGTGGATCATACCAACCTGGTAATCCGTGCACTGGCCGATCCGACCAAAACCGTAGTTGTTCAAACGGCACCTGCCGTGCGCGTAGCCTTGGGCGAGGAATTTGGCAACGAACCCGGCACAATTGTCACGGGCAAGCTTGCTGCTGCCTTGCGACGCCTGGGATTTGATTATGTTTTCGATACCGATTTCGCTGCCGACCTCACCATCATGGAAGAAGGCACCGAACTCCTGGGACGTCTTACCGCTCACCTCAACGGAGACAAGAATGTGAAACTCCCGATCCTTACTTCATGTTGCCCTGGATGGGTAAATTTCTTCGAACATCAGTTCCCCGAAATGATGGACATCCCCTCCACTGCCCGTTCGCCCCAGCAAATGTTCGGGCCGATCGCCAAAACCTATTTTGCAGACAAAATAGGCGTTAAACGCGAAAACATGGTGGTGGTATCAGTGATGCCCTGCTTGGCCAAGAAATATGAATGTGCACGTGATGAGTTTAAAGTGGATGGCAATCCCGATGTGGATTATTCCATTTCCACAAGGGAACTGGCACACCTGATCAAGCAATCGAATATTGATTTCAACTCCTTACCTGATGAGAATTTTGATAATCCATTAGGAGAATCTACCGGAGCTGCTGTTATCTTCGGCACAACAGGCGGTGTAATTGAAGCTGCCTGCCGGACAGCCTACGAGGTCTTTACCGGAAAAAAACTTGAAAAAGTGACTTTTGAGGAACTTCGCGGAATGGAATACATCCGACATGCAACCATCGACTTCAACGGCTTGCCGATCAAGATCGGCATTGCCCACGGACTGGGAAATGCCCGAAAACTGCTCGAAGATATCCGTGATGGAAAATCGGAGTTTCATGCCATTGAAATTATGGCCTGTCCGGGCGGCTGCATAGGCGGCGGCGGACAACCACTGCACCATGGCGACAGTTCAATCATCAAGGCACGCCAGATGGCCATCTACCGTGAAGATGCCGGCAAAGCCATCCGCAAATCGCACGAGAATCCATTTGTCATTAAATTATATGAAGAATTCCTTGGCAAACCGCTTGGCGAAAAATCACACCACCTCCTGCACACTACCTATTTCGACAGGAGTAAGCCTACTATTATTGAAGAATAGTAAAATAAACAGAAATTGAGAACTATTAATAGAATACGCTGAAGGAAAATAGCATGTGAGCACAATGATTAGCGATTTCCGGTTTTTATGACATTCATTTTGACCTCTGAAATCTTAAATCGTTAATCCTTGTTCTCAGATCCGCTTAAACCCACAGAGCAGCAACATATCATAAAAATTTATTTGGAGGTAATATTATGGCAATCATCAAATTAAACGAAAATAAGCTTACCGAGCTGAAGGATATCTGCAAGTCCTTCAACAACGAAAAAGGAGAACTCATCAATGTATTGCATAAAGTCCAAAGTGTATTCGGCTACCTGCCCGCAGAAGTACAGGAAGTTGTGGCTAAGGAACTTAATACATCGGTTGCTCAGGTTTATGGCGTGGTAACCTTCTATTCATTCTTCACCATGCTCCCACGCGGCGAGCATCCTATATCCATTTGCCTGGGTACAGCCTGTTATGTGCGTGGTGCCGAAAAAGTGCTTGATGAATTCAAACGGTCGCTAAAAATACAGGTGGGCGAAACGACGTCTGACGGCAAATTTTCGCTCAGCTGCCTGCGTTGTGTAGGAGCCTGCGGACTCGCCCCTGTTGTTATGGTTGGCGATAAGGTCTTTGGCCGTGTTGCACCCGATGGCGTGAAGGCTATCCTGGAAGAATACAAATAGGCACATTGCTTGAGTGTATTTTATCCTGATGCCAGTTAGGTTTCAGGCCTTGCGCCATGAAGCCTGATGTTCAGATTTTAGAATAAGAAAAGTCCCTGTTGCCATAAGGTAGTGGGGATTTTTATCACAGGTCTTAAAATAATATTCATAGTCACCGAATAATTGTAGACATACGCGTGTAAATCAGTATATTTGTTTTGCCATACAAAAACTCTTTTATGTCAAGCGATAATCAGCAGGAAAAGCCAAATCAAAAGAACGAATTGCAACAGCTTCAGCAGGAAAACGAAAAGCTTAAGAGTGAAATCACTGAACTGAAGCATTTTGAATCAATCGGAGGCGACCTTGAGAAAGCCATCGAAGAAGCAGCAAAAGCAAGCCGTATCAAAACGGATTTTCTTTCGATGATGAGTCACGAAATCCGCACACCTATGAATGGTGTAATTGGTATGACCAGCCTGTTGCTGGATACATCGCTTACTGCGGAACAAAAAAACTATATCGACACCCTCAAGGCAAGTGCAGAAAGTCTGGTAAGTATCATCAACGACATCCTGGACTTTTCAAAAATAGAATCCGGCAAGATGGCGCTTGAGGAAGCACCTTTTGAACTCCGCAAGTGCATCGAAGAAGCGTTGGATGCCTTTGCACCCGGTGCTATCGACAAAAGCCTCGATTTGCTTTATCTCATTCAGCCCGACGTCCCGCCATTCCTGGTAGGTGATATGAGCAGGCTGCGCCAGATTCTTTCCAATCTGGTGAACAATGCCATCAAATTCACCGAAGAGGGCGAAATATTCGTTTCGGTTGAACGCACGGCTGAGCATGATGGCCTGCAGGAACTCACATTCTCCGTCCGCGACAGCGGCATTGGTATACCAAAAGAAAAAATAGGCATCTTATTCGAAGCCTTTACCCAGGCTGATGCTTTTGCCATGCGGCGCTATGGCGGAACGGGCCTTGGCCTGGCCATTGCCAAACATATCATTGGTTTGATGGGTGGCCGCATATGGGTTGAAAGCACCTTTGGCAAAGGATCAACTTTCTATTTTACGGTCAACCTTCGCTCATCCGACACCGGTAAAGCAAAACTATATGTGCGTGGTCAGATCCCGGAACTTAAAAACAGCAGGGTGCTCATCGTGGACGATAACCCAACAAACAGGCAGATCTTTACCCTACAGTTTGAATCGTGGGGAATGAAAGTTACGGCAGTCAATTCCGGGAAAGAAGCACTTCAGGCCATTGAAGATGAGGAAGAACCTTTCGATCTTGGTGTAGTCGATATGCAGATGCCTGCTATGGACGGTCTTGAATTAGGCAAATGCATCAAGCAACTTCCTTTTAAAGGGGACATTCCGCTCATCATGCTTACCTCCCTTGGCAATATCAGCAAATTACCACCTGAGATATTTGAAACACAGCTATCGAAGCCTATTAAACTGGCAGAACTCTTTGAAGAAGTATTGCGCGTAATTGCTGAAGACCGCAACCGCCGTAAAAATGAAGCCGATCATAATGTTGACAAAACCCTTTCGGAAAAACTTCCCCTGCGTATCCTGCTGGCTGAAGATAATGTGACGAACCAGGAGCTTGTGGTTACCCTGCTTTCGAAGATGGGCTACCAGATAGACGCCGTGGATAATGGACGGAAAGTGATCGAGATGATGGAAAAGAAACACTACGATATCATTCTGATGGACATCCAGATGCCAGTAATGAATGGAATGGAAGCCACTAAGATCATTCTCGAAAAATTTCCGGAGAGTGACCGTCCGCCGATCATTGCCATTACTGCCAACGCCATGCCTGGCGATAAGGAACGATATCTTGCCGCCGGAATGGTTGATTACCTGCCCAAGCCTATACGCTTTAAGGATGTGCAACAGGCCCTCATCAAATGGGGCAGAAAAAAGAAGCAG
>JBBRRV010000172.1:0-6184 GCA_038246075.1 Bacteroidales bacterium | reverse complement strand
GCCTGTCCTATTCCCGATGAGGACCCGGTAATGACTACAACTTTTATATGGTTCAAACTATCCCGTATTACTTTGCAAGTATAACCATATTTTGCACATCCATGAGGCTGACGATTCAAAAAATCGGGGTTTGTGTACCTTTGCGGGTAATTATTCACTAATAGCAATGATATGCTGACAGAAAGAGCATTATTTTTCAGGCACCTGGCCCCGACCAGCGATGCCCCACTGGCCCTGGAAATAGAGCGTGCAGAAGGTATTTATCTTTACGGACCAGACGGAAAATCTTACATTGATCTTATTTCGGGTATCTCGGTCAGCTCCGTAGGACATCGGCATCCACATGTAGTTAAAGCTATTACTGATCAGCTTGGTAAGTATATGCACCTGATGGTTTTCGGAGAATTCATCCAGTCGCCCCAGGTAAGGCTGGCTGAAAAACTTGCATCAGTGCTCCCCCCTGCCCTTCAATCCTGCTATTTCGTAAATTCCGGAAGTGAAGCCATAGAAGGAGCGCTTAAACTTGCCAAACGCTATACCGGCCGAAGCAAGATATGTTCCTTCCGCGATGCCTACCATGGCAGCAGCCACGGTGCACTGAGCGTTATGGGCAATGAATCCTTTAAACGCGCTTTCCGCCCACTGCTCTCTGATGTACATCAGCTGGAATTTAACAGTATGGCGGATATTGTAAACATTGACAAGCGCACAGCCTGCGTTCTGATAGAACCTGTTCAGGGCGAAGCAGGTGTTATTCCCGCAACTGCTGAATTTCTTGCCGCATTAAGGAAACGATGTGATGACACGGGTGCCTTGCTCATTTTTGACGAAATACAGACCGGGTTTGGACGAACGGGTAAACTCTTTGCATTTGAGCATTATGGTGTTATCCCTGATATTATTACGCTTGCCAAAGCCATGGGGGGTGGCATGCCGATAGGCGCGTTTATTTCCTCCCCCGACATCATGAACACGCTCTCATATTCACCGGTATTGGGACATATTACTACTTTCGGCGGGCATCCTGTAAGTTGTGCAGCCGCAATGGCTACCCTTGAAGTGCTGATCGCTGAAAACCTTCCCGAACAGGTTGAAGAGAAAGAGATACTTTTCAGGAAATTGCTTTCCGGGCATCCGCTTGTAAAGGAAATGCGCTCGGGAGGATTGCTGATGGCACTTGAATTGCCTGATTATGAAACGAATAAGCTTGTGATCGATAAGTCGATCGAAAAAGGCGTAATCCTGGATTGGTTCCTCTTTAATCCGCAATCCATGCGCATAGCCCCGCCGCTCATCATTACAAAAGATCAGATTATCGCGGTATGCAGGACGATACTTGAAGCAATGGATGAAGTGATGGCTATGAAAACTGAAAAGACGAGCACCATTAAATAATGGCATAAACAGGAACTTACTTTAAGTAAGAAAGGGGACGAGGGACGCGTGGCGAGGGACGATTGGTCCCAATATAGATGTGGAAACAGGAACCAGGATATTGGAGTTTGGGACTTGGATTTTGGATTTTGGGACTTGGAATTTATTTAGAAAGTATAATAAGCTGTTTATCAGTCAAATATATTTTAGTTAGATAGTAGAGATTGATTATATTTGTTCAGTCAGATAAAATTCAAGTCATATGAACACTACTAAAACATCACAGGCTGACGAAGCCCTTGCTTTACGCGGAATGGTGAATGCATTCCAGAAAAGCCGCATTTTGCTTACAGCATTTGAACTTGAGCTGTTTACGACTTTGGACCAAGCCCCGCTTACTTCCGCTGAAGTCGCCGAAAAATGCAGTACGGATGTGCGGTATACTGACAGGCTCCTGAACAGCTTAGTTGCGTTTGAACTCCTTGTGAAAGAGGATCATAAATACCGGAACAGCCCACTTGCAGCGGAATATCTGGTAAAAGGCAAACCGTTATATATGGGAGGAATCATGCATGCGGCCAATTTGTGGCGCACCTGGAGCAATCTCACCCAATGCGTTAAAACAGGAAAGCCTGCAGCAACCGAGGCTATTAATGACCGCGGCGACAATTGGCTCGGGGCCTTCATTGCAGCAATGCACGATCGTGCGCGCCAGCAGGCAGCCCCATCTATTGCATTGTTGAATCTTGATAAAGTCAGGCACGTTCTCGATCTCGGGGGCGGATCAGGCGCATTTGCCATGGCTTTTGCAGACGCCCGCGAAGGCATCATGGCAACAGTTTTCGACCTGCCGAACGTTACCCCCATCACAGAAAAATATATCAGGGAGAATGGATTTGCGGGCCGGATTAAAACCCTTACCGGTGATTATACACGTGATGACATCGGAAAAGGCTATGAGCTGATCTTTCTTTCCGCTATCATCCACAGCAACTCCTTTGAGGTTAACGAACAACTGATCGCTAAGTGTGCGGATTCTTTAAACCCTGGCGGGCAATTGGTTATCCAGGATCATATCATGAGTGATGACCGCACACAACCGCTTGTCGGCGCTATATTCGCGCTGAATATGCTTGTTGGAACACAGTCGGGCGACACCTACACTTCATCGGAGATAAAGCAGTGGATGACAAAAGCAGGGCTTTCGGGCTTTGTGCTCCAGCCGGCGCCACAGGGAGTTTCACAAATGATCGGGTTTAAAAAATGAAAAATTCAAAACTCAAAGTGCAAATTGCAAATGTCAAAAGTTATGAACCTCTGGTAGTTTTCAATTGAAAAGTTCATTTTGGAAATAAACATGCACCGGTGATTGTAATCAAAATCTACAAGACATTCGATTTATCCATTTTTGAATTTTGCTATTTGAATTTTGAATTTCCATGGGAATGAATGAAAAGTACGGGACAGATAGTTGACAAGTAAATGGTTAAAATAACGCAAAAGCTTACTGCCATGGAACACCAAAACGACTCACAATGCCGGTAATTCTTCTAAAAAACGAACTCTGGTTTCCCGGGGTGGACGAGGCAGATGAATCGGGATTAATTGCCATTGGCGGCGATCTGAGTGTTGAAAGGCTTAAGCTTGCGTATTCAAAAGGCATTTTTCCCTGGTTCAATGAAGAGCCCATACTCTGGTGGTCACCCGATCCGCGGATGGTCCTGCTCCCCGGAAAAATGATCGTTTCGCATTCGTTGCGACAGGTTATCCGCAAGCATGTGTTTGAGGTAAGGTTTGATACACAATTTGAAAAGGTGATCAAAGCTTGCGCCTTAACTCCCCGCGAGGACGAAAATGGCACCTGGATAACCAACAGCATGATAAAAGCCTATGTGAAGCTGCACAAAGCCGGTGTGGCCCACTCTGCAGAAGCCTGGGAAGGGGGAAAACTCGTAGGCGGACTTTATGGAATCGCTTTAGGAAAAGCATTTTTCGGCGAATCGATGTTCCATACCGCTCCCAATGCATCAAAAGTGGCGTTATACTGGCTGTCGATGAAGCTGCAGGAATGGGATTTTCGCATCATTGATGCCCAGGTATATACCAATCACCTCGAAAGCCTGGGAGGTGAACTCATGCCGCGGAGCCAATATTTCGCCATCCTCAACCAGGCTTTGCAGGAGAAAGGAATGGAAGGCAGTTGGTGTGACTATTCAGTCTGAAAATTATCTAATTATAAAAATATACATTTACAAAAAATATACATTTGCACAATGGAAGCACAGGAGCAGTTTATGCAGGAGGCCATCAGGCTGGCCGGGGAGAATAGCAAATCAGGCAATGGCGGGCCTTTTGGTGCTGTTGTAGTGAAAGACGGGAAAATTATTGCCCGTGGCAGCAACGAAGTAACATCAACCAACGACCCAACAGCTCACGCTGAAGTTGTTGCCATCAGGAAAGCCTGTGCAGCACTTGAAACTTTTCAGCTCGATGGCTGTGAGATTTATACCAGTTGCGAGCCCTGTCCGATGTGCCTGGGCGCCATATACTGGGCTCGTCCCGCCAAAATTTATTTCGCCGCTACACGCGTTGATGCCGCGGCCGCCGGATTCGACGATTCACTTATCTACAAGGAAATAGCACTGGATTTTCATCAGCGCCTGATCCCCTGTGAACAAATACTTCACGAGGAAGCATTGCATGTGTTCCATAGCTGGTCGGCCAATGGGTCAAAAGTATTGTATTAGGAAATAAGCTTCTTTATAAGTGCCTAGAGTGCCTAGAGTGCCTTTCTGAAGTGCCTAAAGTTGGGAGTGCCTAGAGTGCCTAGAGTGCCTTTCTGAAGTGCCTAAAGTTGGGAGTGCCTAGAGTGCCTGGAGTTGGCGTAATTACAATATTTCCTGATCAGTAATTAGTTTGCGGGGATTTCTATATATTTCCTTATACTTCCTTATACTTCCTTATACTTGCTAATACTTCCATGTACTTCCATGTACTTCCATGTACTTCCATGTACTTCCATGTACTTCAATGTACTTCCATGTACTTCAATTTACTGTTGTATTCTTTTAATATATTCCTTCGTCAGATCTTTCTTACAGCCGTGCAGCCGTGCAGTCCTGCAGTCGAGGGTTTGTGCTTATTCTTCTCCAAAAGGCCGATCGTGCCTAAAATCAGGCCGGTAATGACCCGGGCTCTGCAGATCCTGCACCCAACCCTTGTAAAAACCCAGATTTTCCATTTCCTGCACTACACTTTCGTATTCGGCAGGGCTTATCTCCCGTCCAAGAGTTGCATGATTTACAACCTCACCCGCCGGGTAGTATTGGGCCATGAGTGAAATAGCAACCAAAGGCGATAATTCCCAGGCTATCCATTGCAACACGGCTTTGCTGTTCTCCACATGGCCCGGCAGGATAAGGTGTCGGATAATGAGTCCGCTGGTAACCTGACCGTTATCGTCCAGATGAAGGGTAGAACCTTTTTGTCGGTGCATTTCCCTGATGGCGGCCGTGGCAAATACACTGTATTTATGGGCTCCGGAATACAGGCGACTCAAGGAATCATCAAGGTATTTTAAATCGGGAAGATAAACATCAATATAATTTTCGAGGGCGGCCAGTTCTTCAACTTTATCGTATGCATTTGTATTGTAAACAAAAGTTGGGTTCAGCCCTTCCTGGCGGAGTGCATCGATAATGGCCTTCACATGCGGAATATAATGCGAAGGGGAAACAAACCCGATACCGGAGCAACCTGCAGCGAGGAATTTTTTTATCGTTTTAATTACTTCACCCAGCGAAAGTTTTTCTTCCGGCACTTCTCCCCTGCGGTTGGATATCTGATGATTCTGGCAATAGATACAGGCCAGATTGCACCTGCTGAAAAAGATATTACATATGCCATGCTCACCACTTATGGCGGGTTCTTCGCCCCGGTGAAGGCAGATGGAACTGATATTAAAATCCGCATTGCTGTTGCACCAGCCGGTGGAGCCACTCAAGCGGTTTACGCCGCAATCGCGCGGACAAATCCTGCAATCGTATAATACTTCAAGATGGGAAAGCGGATTGTTTACCGGCTCAATCATATTCATCATATAAAAAGTTCAAAATTAGAATTAATTGCGCGCATGGAAGGGGAAGGCAGGCAAATTCGTTAAGATGAGTGATTCAAATTTACCTCATCCCCTGCTGGCGCATGTCTGTGACTTGTATCCTATTTCAAACCCTGGCAAGATATATTGCCCTGTTTATCGGTATTCACCCTAGGTTCATTCATAAAAAAAGGAGGCTGAACAGTGATGTTCAGCCTTGCTTTTAATTGTTGCGGGATCACTTCTGCAACCACTAATTGTCAAATGCTTCCATGAAGGGATGTATCCCCTGTATTTGCAATGTTAGCCCCCTTTTCACCTCAAGTTTAACACACTAACCAACCAATTTTCCTGAATTTGAATTGTATAATTCTTCTTTTTTAATCATATCATATTAAAATGCATTTAACTAATAACCTGCTAATTGTAGCTTCAAAATAAATTCCAAATTCCAAGTCCCAAGTCCCAAGTACCAAGTTCCAAATTCCAAGTTCCAGGATAAAGGAGAAAGGTTAAAGGAGAAAGGTTGAAGATTTGTTGGCAACAAATATTTCTATTTATTTCTATGTATTTCCAGGTATATCTGCGTATTTCAATGTATTTCAATCTCATCAATCTCCTCAATCTCCTCAACCTACTTCAACCTACTTCAACCTACTTCAACCTACTTCAACCTACTTCAATCTACTTCAATTTACTTCAATTTACTTCAAT
>JBBRRV010000171.1:0-6236 GCA_038246075.1 Bacteroidales bacterium | reverse complement strand
TCATACCCAGGGAATCAATACTGCTGCCGGTAGAAAATACAAATGAATAACCTGCCAGTGGATTCCCCTCTGTTATGTCCACAATGGCATTGCCCATGTAAATGCTGTAGGTAGCATCTTTTTGAAGTGGTTCCTTGAAAGTTATAACAAGGGATTTACCCTTGAGCTTGAACTCAGGATCCTTAATCATCGGCGGCGAAATAAGCTTTTGCTTATCGATGTCCTTTAACGCTACAAATTTATTGAATGTGATGACGATCCGCTGACCTGTGAAATTTGTTGAGAAATTTGCCGGTGCCGATCTGACAACTTTAGGGGGAATAATATCTTTTGGGCCGCCCTGGATAGGCACCACCACGGCACAGGCCACAATCAGTATAGACATGGATATGAATGCCATACATGAAAATAGCGTGGGTATCCGCAATAGAACCGGTTTAATAAAGCGTTTTAGAATCATTGTTGCAAAGATGGGAAAAATTATCATCCACCGGGTTGAGAACACCGGCAATTAGCGGTTTTATACTACTTTTAGGTAAAATTCAGCAGAAATGAAGTCTTATGTTGTTTTCGTCATTCTGGCAACAGCCTGTCTGGCTGCGTTCGCCCAGGGAGGAGGAAAAGACCTTAATCATCTATCCAATGCTTTGGCCGAACAACGAAATGCCTCAAAAATCCTGGAGCATAACGGCATCTTCACCGGCAGCAATTACGATCTTAAGTACCTGCGGTTAGCATGGCAGATTGATCCTGACACATTGTTCATCCGCGGGACCGTCACTTCCTATATGGTCATCACTGAACCTGCCGTCGCTGTGATCCGGTTTGAACTGGCTGATCAGTTAACGGTTGATTCAATTATTCACCGCGGAATCCACGCAGTTTTTGAACATACGGGGGGTATTATCAGCGTGCACGCCGGTCAGATCATACCTAAAGGTACGCTTGATTCCCTCACGGTATACTATCACGGGGTCCCCTCCGGTAGCAAAGGATTAGGCTCCTTTACGAAACAAATGCACGCCGGGGTGCCTGTTATCTGGACGCTTTCAGAACCGTTTGGTGCAAGCGACTGGTGGCCGGGCAAGAATGACCTTACCGACAAAATCGACTCTGTTGATATTTACATTTCTTCCCCGTCTGCTTACCGTGCAGCGGCCAATGGCATGCTCATCAGCGAAAAGATCACAGGCGACCTCAGGATTTGCCATTGGAAACACCGGTATCCCATAGTAAGTTACCTTATCGGTATTGCCGTTACAAACTATACAAGCTATTCCGACTGGGTTCCCGGAACCGGCCCTCCCCTTCAGATACTCAACTATGTATACCCCGAGGATTCAGCCACCATCCGCTCAAAATCAGTACAAATAATCCCGGTGATGCAGCTTTTTGAGCAGTTGTTTATGCCCTATCCTTTTTCGGCCGAAAGATACGGACATGCACAATGGAACAAAGGCGGCGGCATGGAACATCAAACCATGACCTTTATCAGCGGCGATTTCGGTTTTGAACTTATGGCGCATGAACTGGCACACTCATGGTTCGGGAATAAAATCACAACAGCTACCTGGCACGACATATGGCTGAATGAAGGATTTGCGACCTACTGCGATGGCTTGAGCATTGAACGCTTACTGGATGCTTATTGGTGGAAACGCTGGAAACGCCAGAACATGTCCTATGTCACTTCTGAACCCGGCGGATCGGTTTATGTTGGTGATACTACCTCTGCGGCGCGAATCTTTGATTCAAGATTATCTTACAGTAAAGGAGCGCTGGTGCTACATGCCCTGCGCTGGGTCATGGGCGATCCGGCATTTTTCGCCGGAATCCGCAACTACCTGGCGGATCCTATACTCGCATACGGATTCGCACATAACAGCGATTTGAAAAGAAACATGGAAGCCGCATGTGGCCGCGACCTCACCTGGTTTTTCGATGAATGGTATTATGGGGAGGGTTATCCCTCCTATTCCATCACTTACACCCAGAAACCCGATAAATCAATTGAAGTAAGCATATTACAGAAGCAATCGCATCCATCAGTAGGGTTCTTTACCATGCCGGTTCCGCTTAAATTCTTCGGTGAAGGGAAAGATACCTTGCTTGTTTTTGATCATACCTTTTCGGGGCAAACATTTCAGAAGAATCCGGGCTTCATCATTGATTCGGTACAGTTCGATCCCGAAGCCTGGATCATTTCGGCGCATAACACGGTGCAACAGGAAAACGGCAAGGATAAGCAACTTGAAATCTATCCAAATCCCTGCAGGAACAATATTAACATCTGGCAAAATCAGGGGAGGATTAACCGGGTGGAAGCCATTGCTGCTGACGGACGGATCGTCTGCCTGACTCCTGTCAGCATATCGGAGTATTACACAAGGCTGGATGTTTCGCACCTGCAAACCGGTATGTACATCTTACGCATGTACCTTCAGGAAACAATTCTTAACAGGGAAGTGCTCATTTATTGAGCTGAATAGCATACCAAGAAAAGGTCATGGCTGCGCTAGCGCAACAAATTGCGCACCACGGGCTGTGAAGTGTTCCAATAAAACAGGAAGGGCATATAACATATTTCCGGATGCTTTTATACTGTCGTGAAAGACAACTATTGAGCCTGGTTTAGTATACCTGACCGCCCGATCAGCACATTTTTGAGGTGATATATTTTGGTCGAAATCGCCGGTAAGGACCGACCAGAGGATAATCTTAAAATAAGGGGAAAGCTCATGGATCAGCCACGGGGTAAGCTGGCCGTATGGTGGCCTGAACAGCCTGCTGTCGATCATATCCCGGCAATCATCCACATTCCGGAGATAATCGCCGGCCGGAGTTCCCCATGCCCTGAGATGATTGAAGGTATGATTACCTATGGCATGGCCTGCAGCTGTTACCCTGGCCATTAGCTGAGGGTTCTTCTTCACATTATCACCCACGCAGAAAAAGGTGGCCCTCGCATCATATTGTGCAAGTATCCTCAAAACCTCCGGGGTGACTTCCGGCACAGGGCCATCATCAAAAGTCAGGTAAATCTTCTGCCCATCTGCGGGCATATCCCAGGTGAGCCACTTTTGCGTCAGCTGCTTTATGACAGGAGGAGGTTTAACCAGGTAGTTCATCACAAACATCTATTATCACATGCTGGCGTATTGCTATCGTTGCATATACGGGGCATCCATGTATAACTGGTAATATTGGTCGAGGTATTTTTTTGACAGGCCTGCGATGTCCTTTCGTCCATATTTTTCTGCTTCGCGGTTGATATATTGCATCACACCCAAAGCTCTGCGGCGATATTCATCAGTCTGCACTACTTTTCCCTTTGGAAAACTAAAATAGTATAACAGATTTTGTGCATGCAGCGCGATCAGGCGTTTACTCAGGCGATCGCCTTTCTCATTTGCGCCAGCCTGATAATAAACACCTATAAGGTTAAGCAGGGAGTAATCGAAATGGACACACTCATCGGGCATAACCTTCAGGCAGCGGTCGCATACCGCGATAGCCGAATCCTTCTTGTTCTCAAGTATCAAGGCCTGCGCCAGGCGCCCGAAATTAGACCTGATGATGGTAACATTCCTGCGGTTGATCTCATCAAGGTACACTTTTGGATTATCCATTCCGCCCCAGGTAAATTTATTCATGTAAGCGTTGTAAAGGATGGAAGTATTCACATTTCCGATATAGTCGTCGGGTTTAACCTTTTTTACAGGAAGGAGCCTGTAAGCAAACCCTTCCAGCTGCAGGTAATCATCAAGTCCGAGGTAGGCTTCTTGTCCGGTTGTAACCGAAAAATATACCGGACGCCGCCAGTTGTTATGTGCCAACAGATCAAGCACAACAAGTTCGTTTTTCATGATAACCCTTCCTTTGAGGCTAAACTTTATGGTATCAGCAATTGATGCTGCAATGGATTGCGGAAGGGTTCCTGAACTGAGAACTGCTTTTTTGTCAACGGTAATCTTAAAATCACGCGTTGGAAAATAATCGTATTTCGTGCCGTTCGCATCAAATTTCAACTTTGATTCATCAATCCTTATGGTGTTGAAAACATCCTTTAACTCAACATATTCCTTGGTGGTATCCTGGGGGAAAAGGTATGTGACCTCGTGCGACCCTGCACGATACATGCGTTCAGGCAGGCTGAAGGGCAGTGAATCGGAATTGTAAACCCTACGTTTCATCTGGTTGATATACCAGTCGGCCGAGAGCAGGCTCAGGTTCACCACGCGCACATCAGTTCGGTGACCTTCCACCTCCTGGGCATACCATAATGGGAAGGTGTCGTTATCACCAAGTGTAAAAAGGATGGCATTGGGAGCACAGGAATCCAGGTAGTCTTTGGCCACGGCCACCGAAGATTGACGCCCGGAGCGGTCGTGATCGTTCCACCCCCCGGCAGCCATCAGGCCTGGCACAAGCAACAGGCATAACCCTGTTACAATGATGGCCGAGCGTTTGGGATTCATCCGCTTTGCCAGCCATTCTGCAATGGCGAAAACACCTAGCCCGATCCATATGGCAAAAGCATAAAAGGAGGCTGCAAACGCATAGTCGCGTTCGCGTGGCTGTGACGAATACTGATTCAGATATATGACAATCGCAATTCCTGTCATCAGGAAAAGCAATCCAACCACGATACTATCCTTATAGTTACGGTTGATATGGAAGTACAGGCCGATGAGTCCCAGGATGAAGGGCAGCAGAAAAAAAGTATTGTGGCCTTTGTTATCAAGGCTTTCGGGAAGGCCGGACTGAGGCCCCAGCCGAATGGCATCCAATGCCTTGATTCCACTGATCCAGTTTCCGTCAAGATCATCATTAAGTCCCTGGCTATCATTTTGCCTTCCTGCAAAATTCCACATGAAATAGCGGAAATACATGTACTGAAGTTGATAGTTGACGAAAAACGCCAGGTTTTCAGCGAAGGTTGGCTTCATGAGGGTTTCTGTCTTCCCGTCTTCGGTCTTAACTTCAACCGGAACGCCCTGGATTCTTGCCCACTGCTGGTACTCCCTTACATGTGACTTCTCCGAACCACTCCACATGCGCGGGAAAATGGTCATGAAACGAGGATCATACACAGGAACGCTGCGTTTATTGGAATCTTTTACAATATATATTCCTTTGGCAATATCCTTCATGTATACAGGGTTCCCGTCCGCATAACTGGTAGCCGGTGCATTATAGTATGGGCCATAAAGTATGGGCCAGTCGCCATATTGCTCACGGTTGAGGTATGACAACAGGCTGATGGCATTATCAGGCTTGTTTTCGTTAATGGGTGTATTGGCATTTGCACGAATAACCAGCATCAGGAAGGACGAATACCCGATAAGGATAAAAGTAAAACATAACAATATCGTGTTCAGAACAGTCTTATGATGCCGGTTGGCATACAGAAGCCCCCATATGAGTCCGGCAATGATCCCGGCAAAATAAATAACAGTTCCAGTATTGAAGGGCATCCTTAAGCTGTTGACGAAAAGCAATTCGCTCAGTCCGGCCAGTTTTACGATCCAGGGAATTATGCCGAACATAATAAAAGCCAGGATAAAAAAGGAAAGCATAAGTGACATCAAAATTCCCCTGAAAGTTGGATGATCGTTTTTACGGAAATAATAAACCATCGTAATGGCAGGGATGGCCAACAGGTTGAGCAAATGAACCCCAACCGAAAGCCCGATAAGATAGGCTATGAGCAGCAGCCAGCGGAATGATCCGCGGTCATCGGCATTTTCCTCCCATTTGAGGATGGCCCAGAAAACTACTGCCGTGAAAAATGAAGACATCGCATAAACTTCGCCTTCTACAGCCGAAAACCAGAAAGAATCGGAGAAGGTGTAGGCCAGGGCCCCAACCAGTCCACTTCCAAGTATAACATAACGGTATGCCCCTGTAACTTCACCTGTGACTGGTGACATTTTACGGGCCAGGTGTGTAATGGACCAGAAAAGGAATAAAATAGTGAAGCCGCTTGACAATGCCGACATTGTATTGATCATCCTGGCCACAAGCGCAGTATCCCCCAGTGCGAAAAGGGAGAAGAACCGGCCAATCATCTGAAATAGTGGTGCTCCGGGGGGATGCCCTACCTGCAGTTTAAATGCAGTCGCAATGTACTCGCCACAATCCCAGAAACTGGCTGTTGGTTCGGAGGTGATGATGTATACAACAGCGGCAATAGCAAATACCAGCCAGCCAAGAAGGTTGTTAACGCGTTTGTA
>JBBRRV010000170.1:0-6312 GCA_038246075.1 Bacteroidales bacterium | reverse complement strand
TTTATGCGTCGGATGAAGGATATGTCAGCCATGGGCGGAATGTCGTACATGGAAAATATGCCTGGAAACTACCAGCTGGTCGTAAATGGAAACCACAAACTCATCGGCGAGATACTCGACGAAAAGGATGAAACGCGTCAGAGCAGTCTTATCAAACAACTGATCGACCTGGCCATGCTCTCCCAGAACCTGCTTAAAGGCCAGAGCCTTACTGATTTTATCCGCAGAAGTGTTGATATCATAAAGTAAGTCTGTAAAAGTCAAATAGCATTACCTTTATATAGTAAAATCTTGCGACAATTTCCATTTAGCAATATCAAACCAAAACAAAAATATTACTTATGAAAAAATCACTGATCATCATCGGCGTCATCGTGTTGCTTGTTATCATCATCTTCTCCTGGGGCAAGGGCACGTATAACGGCCTTGTCAACAAACAGGAGGCTGTTTCTTCCCAGTGGGCACAGGTTGAAAATGTATACCAGCGCCGTGCCGACCTTATCCCCAACCTGGTTAGCACTGTAAAAGGTTATGCTGCATTCGAAAAGTCAACGCTCACCGATGTCATTACGGCCCGCTCCAAAGCAACCGCAGTAACCATCGACCCAACGAAACTTAATGAGGCAAACCTTCAGCAGTTTCAACAGGCCCAGGCCGGTTTAAGTTCAGCATTGTCGCGTCTGATGGTGGTGGTAGAGAAATATCCTGATCTGAAAGCAAATCAGGGCTTTTTGCAGTTACAGGCACAACTGGAAGGTACCGAAAACCGCATTGCAGTAGAACGACGCAATTTCAACACCATAGCTCAGGAGTATAACACAACCATCAGGAATTTCCCGACCAATATTTTTGCCGGTATGTTCGGATTCGAGAAGAAAGCCTATTTCAAAGCTGAAACCGGAGCTGAAAAAGCGCCCAAAGTAAACTTTTAAATCCAAAAAAATCTCATGAACGTTTCTGCAAAAAAATTCTTTACGCCCGAGCAACAGGAGGATGTCAAACAGGCCATTCTGAATGCCGAGCTGGATACGTCGGGCGAAATAAGGGTTCATATCGAAAATAGCTGTAACGGTGATGTATTGATCAGGGCCGCGGAGATATTTAAAAAGCTGAAGATGGACCGTACAAAATTGAGAAATGGTGTGCTTATATACCTGGCGATTGAAAACCGAAAATTTGCCATCATCGGTGATGCAGGAATCAATGCGATTGTGCCTGAAAACTTTTGGGAACAGATAAAGTTCAACATGCTCAGCCGCTTCAGAGAGGGAGAATTTACACTGGGCCTTTCAGAAGCCATCACGGCAACAGGAGCCCAGTTGAAACAGCATTTTCCACATGATCGCGATGATGTGAATGAATTATCAGACGATATCTCTTTTGGCAATAAATAAAACCAGTACGCAACAGGTATGACACACTTAAAAATCTTCCGGACTCCCCTGCTCATCGCAGTACTGTTTGCACTTATGCTATCCCGTGCCTTTGCACAGGATATCCCGGAAAGGCCAAACCCACCCAGACTGGTAAACGACCTGGCGAATATTCTCTCACCCCAGGAAGTGACGGATCTGGAGACCAGGCTGGTAAAATTCAACGATTCTACTTCTACCCAAATTGTGGTGGTGATCGTACCTTCGCTCAACAACCTCGACAAAGCGGATTTTGCCGAGCGTTTGGGCAGCAAATGGGGTGTTGGCCAGAAAAAGACAAATAATGGCTGTATTGTGCTGATCAAACCAAAAACGGCAGGTGAAAGAGGTGAAGCTTTTATTGCCCCCGGATACGGACTTGAACCGGTCATTCCAGATGCAACAGCCTATAATATCGTCAATAATGAGATGATTCCCCGCTTTAAGCAGAACGACTATTACAACGGAATAAAAGCCGGAGTTGAAACGGTTATGGCCCTTGCCCGTGGTGAATTTACAGCCGCACAGTACGATCAGCGTAGGACAAAACACAACGGAGCCGCCTTCCTGATCCCTATTATCATCCTGATCCTCGTTTTTCTGATGATGCGCGGCGGAGGCGGACGACACAATTCCATTGGAAAATCCTTACCCTTCTGGACCATGCTGATGCTTATGGGCGGTGGTGGTGGTGGTTTCGGCGGTGGTGGCGGCGGCAGCAATGGCGATAGCGGCGGCGGCGGATTTGGTGGATTCGGCGGTGGCGGCTTTGGTGGCGGCGGTGCCGGAGGAAGCTGGTAACTTACCAGGTTTCTCATTTCTGAAATACTATCTTTTTATTATGAGTAGCCGATAAATGCCTGTATAAGGCTTTATCGGCTTTTTTTTCAATCGCCCACTCGCCCACTCGCCCACTCGCCCCTTTTCACCCTCACCTCCTGGCTAAGTAAAAGTGGCCTGAAATAATTAATGTCAGCAGAAATCCCTGTCCATCAACTCAGACTAAATACAAATAATTCAACGAATGATTATACATTATTTTATTATTTGCTTAATTGTTAATTATCGTTAAATTCGCTGTGGGTAATTCTGATATTCGGAAATCAAAGAATTGTTTTTCGGACCGTTCATCTGGTGAAATCACCCGTTTTTTTCTTTAGGATTTATTTAATCACTGGCATAAGTTTTTTCTTTTACCTCTTTAGTGTATGAATACCTGTATATCAAGCATCTCATTCATCAGTTAAACTAGTATGGTTATTTTTACCCTCTTCACATGACGAACAGAACAATGCCCGCACTGCTGCTCCTTTTTGCATGCATCATCTTATCCGGCAGTGCTATCGGGCAAACCAAGCCAGCTGAGATCTTCGAAAAGAATTGTTCTATCTGTCACAAGCTGACTTCCGAAAAACTTATTGGCCCAGGCCTTGCCGGAGTTACCCAAAGACGCGACAAAGCATGGATTGCCAAGTTTATCCTTAATTCCAAAGCACTGATTGATGCTGGCGATAAAACTGCCGTCCAGGTGTTTAACGAGAATAACAAGATCCCAATGCCTGATCATAAGGACTTTTCTGACGCCGATGTGAATGGCCTGATCGATTATATTGCAAACTACAAAGCCCCTGTAGCAAAGACATCAACCATGGACCCCAACAAGAAAGATGGGTTTACCCGTGAGGAAAAAATGCGTGGTGAAAGAATGTTCTATGGACAGATCCCGTTCGAAAAAGGCACACTTAACTGCGTTTCCTGCCATAATACAATCAGGACGGATACCTTAAACTGGAATCCTTCGGCTTACGATCTGGCACAGGCCTGGCTTGAAAAGGACGGAACCAACCTTTATGATGTGATGGCTACGCCCACATCGCAAAGAATGACAAAGGCGCATGGCGACGTCAAACTCACCGACCAGGAAGTTTATCTCATCTCCGCATTTCTTTCTGAAGTTGGCAAAACCGGATTGGTTAAGGAAAAAACTTTCCCGGTGCGCCTGCTGGTTTTTCTTTTCTTCGGCGCATTGATGGCACTTGCACTAATCGATCTTATTTTCACACATCGTGTGCATTACAAAATAATACACGTATCCATCCTGATTCTCGGATTATCGGTTCATTCGCTAATGGCCGTGCAGGAATCTCAGCGACTGGGCCGTATCAAGGATTATGCGCCCGATCAGCCCATTAAATTTTCACATAAAGTTCATGCCGGTCAAAACAAGACTGCTTGCAAATACTGTCATTCTTCAGCCGCATACGGAAAATCGGCCGGCTTTCCTTCAAGCAATCTTTGCATGAACTGCCATGGCGTTGTGAAGGAAGGCACCCGCTCAGGCAGATTCGAGATCAACAAAATATACCGGGCCGAAAAATCAGGGCAATCCATACAATGGATAAGGATACACAAACTCCCCGATCATGCTTACTTCAGCCATGCACAGCACGCCAGTGCCGGTAAGGTTGCCTGTCAGACCTGCCACGGCAAAGTGGAAGAAATGGATCTGATGATGCAGTATTCCGACCTTTCGATGGGATGGTGCGTAAACTGCCATCGCCGCACGAAAGTTAATTTTGAAAATAATCACTACTACGATTCATACAAGAAACTCCACGACGACCTGAAATCAGGAAAAATTAACAAAGTGACGGCTGAGGACATCGGCGGGATCGATTGCATGAAATGTCACTATTAGAATGAATTCTGAATGCACCATTTGACTTCACCTCAAAATAATGTTGGTTAATGGAAAAGAAGTATTACAAAAGCCTTGATGAACACCGGAATGAAACGGAAGCTAACAAAGGAGCAAGCCAGAGTATTACGGAAAAATCTTTGTCTGAAACCATGGTTAAAGAGCTTACCCTGAAACCTGCTTCAAGACGTAGCTTTCTCAAATTCTGCGGATTTGGATTTACATCCGCTCTGATTGTGAGCAGCTGTGAAAACCCTTTGCAAAAAGCGATCCCATACTTAAATAAGCCGGAAGAAATAACTCCCGGTCTTGCCAACCATTACGCTTCTTTCTATTATGACGGAAATGATTACTGCAGCATTGTGGCCAAGGTGCGCGACGGCAGGCCCATCAAGATAGAAGGCAACGAACTTTCGGCATTCAGCAAAGGAGGAACCACGGCACGCGTGCAAGCTTCTGTGCTTGGGCTCTATGATGACGGCAGCCGCTATAAATCGCCCCGGATCAATGGCAAGACAGCGATCTGGTCAGACGTGGATAACCAGGTTATAGATGCCATTGGCCAGGTTAAGGCGGCCAATCAGGACATCGTAATGCTGACTTCCTCTGTCATCAGCCCTTCCACACAACAGGTGATAGATGAATTCTCAGCTTTATACGGCACACGGCATGTTATGTACGATCCTGTTTCTGTTTCGGCCATGCTGCAAGCCAACAAGGAAACTTTCAGCATCCAGGCCCTGCCTGAGTATCGCTTCGATAAAGCTGAGCTCATTCTCAGTATTGGTGCCGATTTTCTGGGCACCTGGCTTTCACCGCTTGAATATGCCAGGCAGTTTGCCACAACGCGAAAACCATCGGTGGAAAACCCTGCGATGTCAGCACTCATCACCATTGAAACAGGCCTTTCCATCACCGGCAGTAATGCCGACCAGCGCATTCCGCTAAAACCTTCCGCCATGCGTAGTTGGGTCATGATGATCCACAAGGCTATCAGCGGAAATAAGGCTACAGGTACTCCAGAAGCTGTAAGCCAGCTTGCTGACAAATTACTTAAAAACCGGGGGAAGGCACTTGTGGTATGCGGAATCAACAACCTGGATTGCCAGTTGGTTGTGAATGCCATCAACGAACTTCTCGGCAGCTATGGCAATACTATCGACTTCACGAATCCACTGCTGACACGCCAGGCTATCGACGGAGACATGGCCAAGCTGGTAAATGATATGAATAGCGGACTTGTCGGAGGACTGCTCATGTACCAGGTTAATCCTGTGTATGACTATCACGGCAGTGCAGGGTTTGTTACCGGCATGGCAAAGCTGAAAATGTCCGTATCTTTTGCAACAGCGTCGGATGAAACATCGAAGGCCGCAAAATTTATTTGCCCTGACAATCATTTCCTTGAATCCTGGAATGATGCCCAACCAAAGAAACAACTCTACAGTCTCGGTCAGCCAACAATCAACAAAATATACGATACACGGCCATTTCAGGAGAGCCTGCAAAGTTGGATGGGACAGGAACCCGACTTTTATGCCTATATCCGGGCATACTGGGAGAAGAATATTTTCCCGATGCAGTCGGCCTATATGCTGTTTAATACATTCTGGAACCACGCGCTGCAAAATGGTGTATTTGAACCACCTGTAGCTGCAGTGGTCCGTTCTGAATTTAAAGCCGCAGCCATTCCTGCAGCATTAGTAAATCTTGCCGCCGAAAAAGCTTCCGGTGGTATAGAAGTTTCGCTTTATGAATCCATTGCACTTGGAAGTGGCAGGCAGGGAAACAATCCATGGCTGCAGGAGTTACCGGATCCCATTTCCAAAGTATGTTGGGATAATTTTGCAGCCATATCGCCGAAACTGGCTGCTGAGCAATCGCTGAACGACGGGGATATCATAAAAATCAGCAGTGCATTGTCCATCCCTGTCTTACTTCAACCAGGTCAGGCCTATGGAACACTTTCCATAGCCCTTGGATATGGACGCACACATGCAGGTAAAGTAGCCAACGGCATTGGTCAGAATGCCTATCCGCTGGCATTACTTCAAAACGGAAACATACAGTTTGATGCAGGCGGTTTTAAAATAACCAAAACCGTTGAAACGCATAAGTTTGCACATACGCAAACCCACCATTCCATGGAAGGGCGCGCTATTGTGAGAGAGACTACACTTGACAAATACCGCAAGGATCCTG
>JBBRRV010000169.1:0-6336 GCA_038246075.1 Bacteroidales bacterium | reverse complement strand
GAGATCGTAACTTCCATTGAAACACTTTCCCGTGAAGTAGCCCAGCTGAAATCGCAGCTGATCTGGCAACAGGGGAAGCTGCCGTTTGATGAAGTGTAAAGAAAAGTGCCTAAAGTGCCTGGAGTGTCTGGAGTGCCTGGAGTGCCTGGAGTTGGTTTTCTAATATTGCTTCTTTTATGCTATTGCGCACGTTTTTTAATATCGGACGTAATGCCGCTTACCTAATGCATTTTGCCATTTGCCATTTGCCTTTTAACTTTTCTGTTTTCTAAATTTCGTAAATTTGCCGATCATCAATTCTATAGGAAATTGAATAACTGAAATATGGCAAATCAGGCAAAATCATACATCGGAATATTCGGCAGGCGCAATAATGGCAAGAGCTCGCTGGTAAATGCGCTAACCGGCCAGGAAATCGCCATCGTGTCGGAAGTAGCCGGCACGACAACCGACCCCGTAAAGAAAGCAATGGAAATGCCGGGTATAGGTGCCGTGGTGCTGATTGATACGGCAGGGATTGACGATACAGGCGAACTGGGTGAGAAACGCATGGCCCGCGCCAGGGCTGTACTTGCCACGGTTGATGTTGCTTTGCTTGTGCTGGCCGGCAATATCTTCGGTTCTTTCGAGGAAGAACTCATTGCCGGATTTGAAGAATACGACATTCCTTATATTATTGTCCATAACAAATCGGATCTCGCATCCCTGAGGCCCGAAACAAGGGACCTTATTGCGTCCCGATGCAGTGCTGCAGTCATCGATTTCAGTGCTGCCCACAAACCTGAAACAGGAATTCTCCTTGAGCTCATCCGTCAACATATTCCTGAATCGGCTTTCCTTTCGCGCTCGCTGGTGGGTGATCTGATTTCGTATGGTGATTCCGTCATGCTGATAACCCCTATCGATATAGAAGCTCCGGAAGGCAGGCTTATTCTTCCTCAGGTGCAGGTCATCCGCGATATCCTGGATAATGATGGGATCGCCGTTGTGGTGAAGGAACGCGAAGCTGATGCCTGCATTCGCCGCATGAATCCAAAACCGGCCCTGGTCATCACCGACAGCCAGGTTTTCCTGAAAGCGGATGCCATTGTACCAAAAGATATCCCACTGACCAGTTTCAGTATTTTGCTGGCACGTCAGAAGGGTGATTTCGTAAACTGCCTGCTGGGAACGCCTCACCTTTCTTTACTCAACGATGGCGACCGCATTCTTATCCTTGAGTCTTGCACACATCATGTTTCCTGCGATGATATAGGCCGCGTTAAAATTCCCAGGTGGCTCTCGGCATTCAGTGGTAAAAAGCTTGAATTTGAAGTAGTGGCTGGTCTCAATACATTGCCCTGCGACATCAGGGAATTTGCCATGGTTATACAGTGCGGCGGGTGCATGATTACGCGAAAGCAAATCATTAACCGCCTTAAACCTGCCGTGGATGCTGGTATTCCGGTCACAAACTATGGTATGGCCATAGCCTATGTTCATGGCATATATAACCGTGCCATTGCACCATTCGTTAAACAGGGAACCCCTTCAGCTAACTACCTCTAGCCTAAAGATCGCCCCGTATAGTGAGTTTGCGCCGCCTGTTGCAGCAGCACCCCGGCCCCCGCATCCGTAATTTTATACCAGGCGGCATTAAATCCGCACTATTCTATTTTGTTTACCTTTGCCGGAATGGCTCTCAGCATTTGAACAATCATCTGTAAAATATCACCATTGCCATCATGGATCATGTAACAAAAGTTCTGCTCTAAGCGTAGTGATGAATAATTATCTGTTTTCAATCATGTTCAGCTTGTCTGTTTTTTACCCGTCAGAACTGAACCCATTTACTTCCGGATGCGCTCATTCATAAAAAGGAAATACATCGAATACCTGGAAGTACTCTTCGAAAACCGAAACAAAGAGTATGGCGCCTACGTCCTGAGAAAAGAATATTCAGCTGCTCTCACTGCCGGCTTATTCATTGCCGTGTTGACAGTGTCTATCCCCCTTATTATATATGCCTTTACACTTTGGTATCCTGCCAGTGATAACATGACTTATTATCCGTATATCGGGCAGGTCCAGATGTATAACGATCTGATCTCACCTGCAGAACTACAACAACTTTCCAAACAGCAAAAACCTGCTATCACAGAGACTGCTGCCGCTTTGGTGACACCCGACGACCAAAATCCATTGAATAAGAAAAAAGGACCGGTTATTCCCGACAGCCTGGTGAAGGTATCGGATAGCCTGACCGGTTCATCAGCCCGCAATGGCATACAGGGAGATACTACGCAAAAGGGCTCAGGTGATGTTTATTATTCCGTTGAGGTCATGCCCCAGTTTCCAGGAGGGCCCACAGCCATGCAGCGCTTTATTTCAGATAATGTCCGCTACCCGGCGGAGGCTGTAAAAAGGGGTGCTTCCGGAACAGTAAAACTGACATTTCACATCCTTAAAGACGGATACGTTGATAAAGTATTTATTCTGCAGAAGCTTGATCCTTTGCTTGATGCCGAGGCGGTGAGGGTTATCAGGCTAATGCCCAGGTGGAAACCGGCCTATCATCATGGAAAACCGGTCGAAATTATTTGTGCCATTCCGATTACATTTAGTCCTTCTGCCAATAAGCAGAAATAAGTGCAGCCGCATGATCAAATGCCTTCAAACCGACAACGTCCATATACGCACAAAAACAGGAAAGCTTCGGATGAAAGATATGAACAGCTGTCCGTTTCACAAAGGACTAATAATCAAGTGTTAAAGAATATATGCACATTATACCTTGCTATTATATGCGTGCGGTAGAACTTTTTAACGACCTTTTTATCACATCAGCATGCATTAATAAGTGAACTTATTCACGATTCTTATTATTTTTGCAAAAAATAAGTCAGATAATTTTATGAAGTTGCCATGATTGGGTCAATCACCATTCAAGAATAATATGAATATTCATCATGACATATTTCGTTTGACGCTTCTAAGAAATAAATAATATCCCATGAAATAGCCATGATTGACTCAATCAGGCATATTCCATGTGATCTGTAAAAAATAAAAAATAAGACATGAATTTAAAGGACATTCTTTCCATTACCGGCAAGCCAGGGCTTTATAAGACCGTGGCACAAGCTAAGAACGGTGTTATCGTTGAATCAATCTCCGACGGAAAACGCTTCCAGGTTTTTGCCAACGATAAGATCAGTTCACTCGAAGAAATCAGCATCTTTACTGATGGGGATGATCTGCCTCTTAAAGTAGTTCTAAAACGTATTCATGATAAGGAAAACGGGGCTGCAGCTTCCGATCCTAAATCCGACGACAAGGCTATGCGCGAATATTTTGCCGGCATTGTACCTGAATATGACAAGGAAAGGGTTTATGTTTCCCATATCCGCAAAATTTTAGTCTGGTATAACTTACTAAACAGCTATCAGGCATTTGTCTGGGAAGATGAACCGGAAGACGCTGGTGATGCTTCACCTTCAGAAGCTACGGCAGCCTCCGAGGAATAATTCATTTGTCCGCCCTGTCTGGCGGACTTTTTTTATTTACCTTAGCAATGAAACCCGCTCATGCAAAAGTTCATTCACGATTTCGAAGTGATCAGCAATACCAGGCTGAATGCGCAGCATTTTGTCCTGAAGCTTCATTGCAGCGAAAAATTACCGGAAATACTCCCGGGGCAGTTTGCAGAGGTGCGCATCGATAAATCAGTTACAACTTTTCTGCGAAGGCCTTTTTCCATACATGAGGTCGATAGGGATGAAAATACAATTAGTCTCCTGGTGAAGCAAATGGGAGAAGGAACAGGTAAACTTGGAACACTTGAATCCGGAGATATTGTGAATATAATCTATCCGCTCGGCCATGGATTTAGCATGCCCAGGGGGGGGGATGTGCTTTTGGTTGGTGGTGGATGTGGCGTTGCTCCTTTGCTGATGCTGGCAAAACATCTCCGTCAGAATGGCATAAACATAACCACACTTATGGGCGGCCGCACCACAGATGATATTCTTCAGCCCGAGGAGTACCGGAAACACGGCGAAGTGATGATCACGACGGATGATGGTTCTTCAGGTGAAGCAGGTATGGTAACGGAACATTCTTTGTTCCAGGGCAGTCTATCGGGCTTTTCACAGGTTTATGCCTGTGGCCCTGAGCCCATGATGAAAGCCATTGCAGCTATCGCACATGAGCAGGGGATTCCGTGCGAAGTTTCGCTTGAAAATACAATGGCCTGCGGCATAGGTGTTTGCCTTTGCTGTGTTGTGGAAACGCACGACGGCAATAAGTGCGTATGCACGGAAGGGCCTGTATTTGATGCCAATTATCTTTCAAACTGGGGAGCAGCTGTCTGCTAAACCAAACATGTATTAATGTTATGCCCGATCTTTCTGTTAAAATCAACCAGCTTAATTTTAAAAACCCTGTCCTGACGGCATCCGGCACTTTCGGCTATGGCGAAGAGTTCGAGGATTTTTTTGATATTGGCCTGTTGGGTGGCATCGTCGTAAAGGCCACTACATCAAAGCACCGTGAAGGAAATCATTATCCGCGGATGGCCGAAACGCATATGGGGATGCTCAACGCTGTAGGTCTTCAAAATAAGGGTATTGACTATTTTGTTGATTCCATTTACCCCCGCATACGGCGTTTCCAAACGAATATCATTGCCAATGTATCCGATTCTGATATCGCCGGATATGTGGAAGTTGCCGAAAGAATGAACAATCTTGACGATATCGCTGCCATAGAGCTCAATATTTCATGTCCCAATGTCCGTGAAGGCGGGATGGCTTTCGGAACGAGCTGCCCTTCGGCGATTGCCGTGACCAAAGCAGTACGCAGGGTGTATGATAAGACACTGATCGTAAAACTTTCGCCCAATGTCACCAGTATCACTGAAATTGCCAGGGCAGTTGAAGGAGCTGGCGCTGACGCTGTGTCGCTCATCAATACGCTGCTTGGAATGGCCATTGATGCTGAAAAGAGGCGCCCGGTGCTATCCACCATCACCGGAGGATTATCTGGTCCGGCGATTAAGCCCATTGCCTTACGCATGGTTTGGCAGGTGGCAAATGCCGTTAAAATTCCGGTGATCGGAATTGGTGGAATAAGCAATGCCCGCGATGCTGTTGAATTTTTACTTGCCGGGGCTACTGCCATCCAGGTTGGTACGGCCAATTTTGTTGATCCGCTGGCCTCACTCAAGATCATCAAAGGACTGGAGGAATACCTGGAAAGACATGGATGTTCCGGTGTAAATGAAATTGTAGGTGGCCTGGTTATCTGACCTGTACCCTTTCATCATAATCAAAACAAATGCGAGTGAAGCGTGAAGTTAATCTGAATTGCCTGTTGCTGGGATCGGGAGGACGGGAAAGTGCATTGGCATGGAAACTTGTCCAAAGCCCCTTGCTGCATAAGCTCTTTATAGCTCCGGGGAATGCCGGAACGGGTAGGTTGGGAACGAATGTTACACTTGATATACTCGATTTTGAAGCCATAAAACGGTTTGTATTGGAATATGATATAGATTTTGTAATTGTGGGCCCCGAGGAGCCTTTGGTAAAAGGGATTCACGATTTTTTTCTGGCCGACAATCTTTTGAATGATATTCCGGTGATCGGACCTTGTCGGCAAGGTGCAAAACTCGAAGGAAGCAAAGATTTTGCCAAAGCATTCATGACAAGGCATTCCATCCCTACAGCAGCCTATCAATCATTTACACCTGCCTCATTAGAGGCTGGATTCAGGTTTCTGGAAAAACTCAAGCCCCCATACGTACTCAAAGCTGATGGGCTGGCGGCTGGAAAAGGGGTGGTCATCTTAAATTCGCTTCCTGAGGCCAAGCAGGAACTCTCGGCAATGCTGCGGGATCTGAAATTCGGAGCTGCTTCGGGTACTGTAGTCATTGAAGAATTCCTTTCAGGGATTGAGCTTTCGGTGTTTGTGCTTACAGATGGCAAAGATTGGCTGTTGTTGCCGGAAGCAAAGGACTATAAACGCATCGGGGAAGGTGATACGGGACCCAATACCGGGGGAATGGGTGCTATTTCACCGGTTCCTTTTGCTGATGCTGATTTTATGCAGAAGGTCCGCGAACGTATCATCGGGCCAACGATTGCAGGATTGGCTGCAGAAGGCATCGATTATACCGGTTTTATCTTTTTTGGGCTGATCAATGTCGGTGATGACCCGGTGGTGATTGAATACAACGTGAGGCTGGGAGATCCTGAAACGGAAGCTGTAATTCCCCGGATGAAAGGCGATCTGCTCGAAATGTTATGGGCCACAACACAAGGCAGACTTTCTGCATACAACCTGGCTATGGATACCAGG
>JBBRRV010000168.1:0-6401 GCA_038246075.1 Bacteroidales bacterium | reverse complement strand
TTCACCTCAATGGACTCATATTGCAAAGTTTCTTTATTGAGAATGGGTTCTTTCCCTTCGCCGGCATATTCCCAGGCCGCAACATACATAAATTTTTCGTCGTCGCGGAGGGCCTCTCCTTCGGGGGTTTGGTATTCTTCACGGAAATGGCCTCCACACGATTCCTGGCGTTTCAGGGCATCAAGCGCCATGAGCTCACCAAGTTCAATAAAATCGGACACGCGGAGTGCTTTTTCGAGTTCGGTGTTCATCTCGTTTATTTCGCCGGGAATTTTAACATCCTTCCAGAATTCTTCACGTAACTGCTGAATGAGTTCAATGGCTTTTGTCAATCCAGCGGCATTGCGTCCCATTCCTACATACTCCCACATTATTTTTCCCAACTGTTTGTGAAAATCGTCAACAGTTTTGTTTCCTTTCACATTCATCAGCTTCTCAATTCTTTTGCGCGCGTCATCTTCTGTGGCCTGAAATTCGGGCAGTGAAGTGGAAAAACGCGGAACATTGATCTGATCGGCAAGATAATTCTGAACGGTATAGGGTAAAACGAAATAGCCATCGGCAAGTCCCTGCATGAGTGCCGAAGCCCCCAGCCGGTTTGCCCCGTGGTCGGAGAAATTGGCCTCCCCAGCCACAAAAAGCCCTTGTATGTTCGACATCAGGTCATAATCCACCCAAAGCCCGCCCATGGTATAATGAGCGGCAGGATAAATCATCATAGGCGTTTCGTATGGATTTTCGTTAACGATCTTTTCATACATCTGGAAAAGGTTGCCATAGCGTTCTTCGATCACACTGCGGCCAAGCCGGCCCAGGGATGAAGCAAAGTCGAGAAAAACGGCCAGGCCGGTTTCACCCACACCGTAGCCGGCATCGCAGCGTTCCTTGGCAGCTCTTGAGGCCACATCGCGTGGCACAAGATTTCCGAATGCAGGATATCGTCTTTCAAGGTAATAATCGCGGTTTTCTTCCGCTATATCTCTGGGATTCATTTTCCCGTGGCGCAAACTTTCGGCGTCTTCTTTATTTTTAGGCACCCATATGCGGCCATCATTGCGGAGGCTTTCGCTCATCAGGGTAAGTTTGCTCTGGTAATCACCATGCACAGGTATACAGGTCGGATGGATCTGCATATAACAAGGGTTTCCGAAACATGCACCACGTTTGTAAGCCTTCCATATGGCACTGGTATTTGAACCCATGGCGTTTGTGGAGAGGTAAAACACGTTCCCGTAACCACCTGTAGCCAAAACTACCGCATGGGCTGCAAAGCGTTCAAGTTCGCCGGTGACCAGGTTGCGGGCAATGATACCGCGTGCGCGACCACCGATCATCACAATGTCAACCAGTTCGTGGCGGGTAAATATTTCTACGGTGCCTTTAACAACCTGGCGGCTGAGGGCACTGTATGCCCCAAGCAAAAGTTGCTGACCTGTTTGTCCGCGTGCATAGAATGTCCGCGAAACCTGAGCGCCACCGAACGAGCGGTTATCCAATAACCCGCCATATTCACGGGCAAAAGGGACTCCCTGGGCCACACATTGGTCAATGATATTGTTACTTACTTCAGCCAGGCGGTATACATTGGCTTCGCGTGAACGATAGTCACCGCCTTTAATGGTGTCGTAAAAGAGCCGGTAAATGCTGTCGCCATCGTTCTGGTAATTCTTGGCGGCATTTATTCCACCCTGTGCAGCAATGCTATGCGCCCGCCTTGCACTATCCTGGTAACAGAAACTCTGTACATTAAATCCCAGTTCACCAAGGGATGCAGCAGCTGAGGCCCCTGCCAGTCCGGTTCCTACCACGATGATATCAAGTTTTCGCTTATTGGAGGGATTTACCAGGTTAATATGGTCCTTGTAATGCTTCCATTTTTCAGGTAGTGGGCCCGAAGGTATTTTAGAATTCAGGTTTGTCATAGCAATAACTTTTTTCCTGTGTTATTATTTATTTTTTAAGGGTCACATGTAATAAGCCATGATTAAGAATATCGTCATCCCAGTATGTGTTGCCAGATTCAGGGCTCATTTCAGGATCATTTAAAAAACATGAAGTAGACTGGTATCAGTACAAAACCTGCAGGAACGACTATTGCGTAGATGGTTCCGATAGCTTTGATGACGGGGGTATATTTGCTGTGAGCCAGGCCCAGTGTCTGGAAAGCTGACTGAAAGGCATGCTGAAGGTGGAAGCCTAAAAATACCATCAGCACAATATATAATACGGCATAAAAATCGGATGAGAACAACAACATGGCCCTGGTATAAAAATCGTGAGGCGCCACACCAACAGGAGGATCAACCAGGCCTAGCTTGATAAAATAGAAATTTGTGAAATGGATGGCCAGAAAAACGAAAATAACAGCTCCTGTATGGATCATGTATTTGGAGAAGAACGACGTATGGGAAAATCCTTCAACCTTGTACCTGTCGGGGCGGGCGATCCAGTTGTATACCTGCAGTATGATACCGAAGATAATATGGATGAGGAAACCACCAAACAGCACCACTTCAAATATCTTTATTAAAAAGTTGGTTGTCATGAAATGTACGGCCTCTGAGAACATAACGCCGCCATCACTCCGGAGCATCAACAGGTTGATACCCAGGTGAACCATCAGGAAGGAGATCAGGAATAAACCTGCTACTGCCATCACAATTTTTTTCGTTACCGAAGAATAGATAAACGCTTTAGTGCCCATAATATAACTTATTAGCTAAAAATTACCAGTCAACAAGCCCGCCTTGCATCTGTTTTTCTTCATACATTTACGCAGGCTTTTGTCCGAGCCAAATTTAATAGAAATGTTTTTGCATGCAACCTATTGCAACTATTTAAAACGAATTTACATACCTATATATATTATGAGATACTCCAGCATCAGCCAGCAACTATTCGTTCGCAACCGTTCAAGGTTAGTGAAGGGACTTAAGCCAAATTCATTATTGATCGTAAACTCCAGTGATGAAATGCCCCGAAATGGCGATCAGACATTCCCGTTCAGGCAAAACTCCGATATGTTCTACCTCACCGGGCTCGACCAGGAGAAAAGCATCCTTACCCTCTGCCCTAATCATCCGCTGGAAGCAAGCCGGGAGATGATCTTTGTCGTGAAAACCAACGACCTGATGGTGACCTGGTATGGCCACAAGTATACCCTTGAGCAGGCCCGGGAAATATCCGGTGTTAGCAACATAAAGTGGCTCGACGAATTTGATTCGGTATTAAAGGACCTTATATCAAGGGCCGAAAATGTTTACCTGAACCAGAACGAGCATACACGTTTCTTTACGGATGTGCCTTCCCGCGACCTTCGCTTTGCCCAAAAACTCAGAGAGGAATATCCCTTGCATTCTTTCGAAAGGCTTGCACCGCTCATTTACGAACAGCGTACCGTTAAGGGACCCGAAGAAATTGATATGATGCAGAAAGCCTGTGATATCACCGGAAAGGCTTTTCGCCGGGTACTCACATTTACAAAACCAGGACTGAAGGAATACGAAATTGAAGCCGAAATCATTCATGAATTTATCCGCAACGGAGCCTCAGGTCATTCATATTCGCCCATAATTGCTTCAGGTGCCAATGCCTGCATCCTTCACTACAATGAAAATGACCGCATCTGCAATGATGGTGATCTTATATTATTAGACTTCGGCGCTGAATATGGAAATTATGCAGCCGACCTCTCGCGTACCATTCCTGCTAACGGTAAATTCACACCCCGTCAGCGCCAGGTATATGATGCCGTGTTACGTGTAATGCGCAAAGCCACTAAGTTGCTGGTTCCCGGTACTACTATTGACAAATGGCATGCTGAAGTATGCCGAAACATGGAAAAGGAACTTATTGGCCTGGGTCTTTTTTCAGAACAAGACGTTAAGAATCAGGATCCGGCAAGCCCTATGTTCTTTAATTACTATATGCACGGAACAGGACATTTCCTGGGACTCGATGTTCACGATGTCGGCAGCAAACAACAACCCCTGCAAAAAGGAATGGTGATCACCTGCGAACCGGGCATCTATATTAAGGAAGAAGGGCTTGGCATAAGGCTGGAGAACGATATTATGGTTGACGAGGAACCCCTGGACCTGATGGCCGGGATACCGCTGGATCCGGACGAGATCGAAAAAATGATGGCTCAATCATCACGGTTTTAAGCTGAAATTTTTTTCATATATGATACTTTGTGGGGTTGGCAATAAAAATAGCTTGTAAATATTGACCATGCCATTGCTTTTTTTAGCAATTTTGGGGTAAATATTTATCCTAAATCTAAAGCATCATGTTTACATCTGAAGTATACACCAAACGCCGCAATGCCTTGCGCCGGGAACTTAAAAGCGGCTTAGTCCTTTTTCCCGGCAACAGTGATTCAGCATATAATTACCCCGCCAATACATACACTTTCAGGCAGGACAGCAATTTTTCCTATTTCTTTGGACTGGAACACCCTGATCTTGCAGGTGTTATCGACCTGGAAAATGGTGTTGATTATATTTTCGGCAATGATGTAGATATCGACGATATCATCTGGATGGGACATCAGCCCAGTATGCGCGAACGGGCAAGCCATGTTGGCGTTAACAATACCGCCCCCCTTTCCGAATTGGGTGTTTTCATTGGTAACCTCATCCGCATGGGCCGGGAAATTCATTTTGTAAAGCCTTATCGCGGAGAGACCCTTATCCAGCTGAGCGATTTGCTTGGCGTACATCATTCGCGCATAAGCGATTATGTTTCCCTTCCCCTGATTAAAGCCATTGTAAAGCTGCGGTCGGTAAAGGACAAGCTTGAGATCGCCGAAATCGAAAAAGCAGTGGAAGTAGCGTGGTTCATGTTCACCGAAGGCATGAAAATGGCTCACCCGGGTATTAAAGAACAAGCTATCGTAGGTACCATGGAAGGCATCAGCATCGCTCATGGGAAGCCGGTATCATTCCCTATAATTCTCAGCATCAACGGGCAGATCCTGCACAATCACCATCATGAGAACATGCTCAAAGAAGGCCGCATGCTGGTCATAGATGCGGGGGCGGAAACGGCTTCTAACTATGCCAGTGACATTACCCGCACGGTGCCGGTAGGTGGAAAATTCAGCCAACGCCAGCGGGAGATCTACGAGATTGTGCTCAATGCAAACCTGAATGCCATTGAGGCCACCAAACCCGGCGTTTTCTATAAAGAATGTCATGTGGTAGCCTGTGAAACCATTGCTGCCGGTCTCAAGGCTCTTGGCCTGATGCGCGGTGATGTAAAAAAAGCCGTTGCCGCCGGTGCACATGCGCTTTTTCTGCCTCACGGCCTGGGCCATATGCTCGGCATGGATGTTCATGATATGGAAGGTTTAGGCCAGATAAATGTTGGCTACGACGACGAAATTCAGCCAAGCACACAGTTTGGAACAGCATATCTGCGCATGGGACGCAGGCTGCAGCCCGGCTTCGTGATTACCAACGAGCCCGGTATTTACTTTATCCCTGAACTGATCGACCTTTGGAAAGCAGAACAGAAATTCGCCGAATTCATCAACTACGACAAAGTGGAAGAATACCGCGATTTTGGCGGCATACGCATTGAGGATGACATCCTGGTAACTGAAACAGGTTGCCGCGTACTCGGAAAGCCAATCCCTAAAACAGTTGATGAAATCGAGAGCCTGATGCGCAAATAACAGCATCTCTGTACATTATTAAAACTGGTCACATGAGCGACTTAATCGCCTCTGAAGGTCACCGGGTTCATTATTCCAGCCAGGGTAATGGCCCGGCGCTTGTCCTGTTGCATGGCTTCCTCGAATCGCTGGAGATATGGGACAATTTTGCCACTGAGCTTTCCCGGGAATTTAAAGTTATACGCATCGACTTGCCCGGGCATGGAAAAAGTGACATCGTTGCAGAGGTTCATACCATGGAACTCATGGCAGCAGCTGTTAAAGCTGTACTGGATCATCTGGGAATCAGCAGTTGCCTGGTAGCCGGCCATTCGATGGGTGGATATGTGTCCCTCGCATTTGCTGAAAAATACCCTGATTGTACCAGGGGCATCGTTCTTTTCCATTCGCAGGCAGCACCCGACAGCACTGAGGCCCGTGAAAACAGAAACCGCACCATCGGTATCGTGAAAAAGAACCGTTCGGGTTTTATCAGGATGTTTATTCCTGATCTTTTCGACCAATGCCATGTTGCAAAGCATACCAGGCAAATCGAAAACCTGGTCCGTATAGCTTCAGAGGTGAAGGATGAAGCAATTATTGCGGCCATTGAAGGCATGAAAGAACGAAAAGGCTGGCTCGATTTATTGCAGCACATTAAAATGCCCGTATTGTTCATCGCCGGCAAGCAGGATAGCCGGATCCCTTGCAAACTCGTAATGGAACAAGCCACCATTCCTGC
>JBBRRV010000167.1:0-6469 GCA_038246075.1 Bacteroidales bacterium | reverse complement strand
TGAATCCTTCGCTATTCCCCACAGTGCACTCATCAATATTGCCATCGGATCCTTCTTTGGCCCATTCCTTACTTCCATGACCCAATATTCAGCCCTGCGCTATATCGAAGCTTCCAAAGCAGCCATCATACAAAGTTCCACCGGGCTGGTCGTGCTGATAGGCGCCTATTTCTGGTTTGGCAGCCTGCCACTTCCCATCCAGATAGCCGGCGGCATGCTGACCATTGGTGGCGTTGCGATGCTGATGTTAGGAAGAGTAAGAAATTCCCATAAGTAAGAATTTGATGGCGATTAAGAAATACATTGAAATACATTGAAATACATTGAAATACTTAGAAATACTTAGAAATACATATAAACAGCGAATCTTTTGTTTTTTGTTTTTTATCTTTTAACTTTTAACTTATTTTTCCACTTTCTCCTTTATCTTGGAGCTTGGAATTTATTAAAATAGACTTACATAAAAGGGAACAGACATTTTAAAACTCCCTTTCCGTCATGTGGTCATAAACCGCTGCGAATTCCGTCAGTTTTCTTATATTTGAGGACTCCAAGAACCTGCATGACGCCATCCAGCCTTACAACCCGACCAAAAGTGCTTTTCCTGCCGCGATGGTATCCCAACCGTACCGATCCCATGCCGGGCCTTTTCATCCAGCGTCATGCCATGGCTGTTGCGCAGGTTGCTGATGTAGCCGTTATATTTGTAAAATCATTACCTGAAATGCCCGGCCGTTTCGAAATGGAGACGATGCAGGAAAATGGCGCTTTCACCATACGCGCTTATTTCCGTGGAAGCGATAATTTTTCCGCCTGGCACAGCGGACTACTTTTCATTCTCGCCTTTATCAAAGCGATGCTGCTGGTGCGCAAAACATTCGGCCATCCCGACATCGTTCATGTGCATGTGCTTACACGACTGGGTGCGCTGGCTTGGTGTTATAAAATGCTGACCGGCACACCTTATCTGATCACCGAACATTGGTCGCGCTACCTTCCTGCTGTTGAAAGCTACAGCGGATTCTGGCGCAAACTGGTTACCCGTTTTGTCGTAAAACATGCGGAAGCCGTCACCACCGTGACACAAAACCTCAAAGAGGCCATGCTGTCAAAAGGACTTTATAATCCTGAATACCATGTCATAAACAATGTTGCAGATACCCGGCTCTTTCACCCGGCTGCGTCACCAACAATAACAGAAGTTAAACACTTTGTACATATCTCCTGTTTCGAGGACCGTTCGAAGAACATTTCCGGCCTGTTGAGGGCTATTGCTGCGTTATCTGCTCTGCGCCAGGATTTCGAATGTCACCTTGTTGGTGAAGGCGCCGACATGGCTTCCATGCAAGCTTACGCCAGGCAACTTGGGATCTTCAATAAAACAGTGTATTTCGACGGATTGCTGGAAGGAGATGCCGTTGCCGCCGCCTTACGGCAGGCCCGGTTCATGGTGATCTTCAGCAACTACGAAAATATGCCTGTCGTGATCAATGAAGCCTTTGCAAGCGGTATTCCTGTTGTGTCAACCCGTGTGGGAGGCATTCCTGAGCATGTGGATGTGCAGAAAGGAATACTCATCAATGCCGGCGACGAAAATGGCCTGGTGCTTGCGCTTTCGCAGATGCTGGACCAAAGTGAAAAATTCGACCCTGCTGTTATCCGGCAATATGCCCTGGATAATTTCAGCATGACGGCTGTTGCAGCAAAATTCGGCGCGATCTATGAAGCTATCCTGGTTAAGACCAAACCCATCGCATGATAAAATTCGGTATTTTATGCAACGGTTATGTTTTTCAGCGCTGGCAGGCCGAAGCCATCCTCCGCCTGATCGATCACGGGATCGAACCCTGCCTTTTAATCATCGATGATAATCCGCCAACAAAGCAAAGCTGGTACCAAAAATGGCTTCACTATCCTTACAGCAAAATATTTGCACGGCTTTACTTCCGCTTTGTGGCCCATCCATCCTCCAAGGAGCCACAAGACCTTAGCAGCGATTTGTCGGGTGTCCCAATAATTTATTGCCGTACCCAGCGAAAGGGATTTTCAGAATCCTTCAATGCCGAAGATATTGGGATAATAAAATCAAGTAAACCTGACTTCCTGGTGCGCTTTGGATTCGGCATACTCAAAGGTGAAATTCTGAATGCTGCCGCTTATGGTGTGTGGTCGTACCACCACGACGACGAGCAAAAATACCGTGGCGTGCCTCCTGGCTTTTGGGAAATCATGAAGTCCGACCCGGTGAACGGCGCCATACTGCAAAGGCTCACCGAGACCCTTGACGGCGGAATTATATTGCGCAAAGGATACTTTGGAACCATCGCACATTCCTGGAGTGCAAACCTTGATCAGCTCTATTACGGCACAACATCATGGCTGCTGCAAACCTGCATTGATATCGAAAACGGGAATACTGCATGCATCACTGATAAACCTTCAACGGCCAAAGGCAGCTTACATTTTATGCCCGGAAACCACACCATGGTTCTTTTCCTGGTAAAACTGGCCATCCATAAAATCAGGTTTCATTTTCGCGAACTTTTCCTGTGTGAAATCTGGAATGTCGCTTTGGTTAAAACGCCTGCGCAATGTTTCCTCCAACCCGGATCTCAAAGTCCCGAACCTATGTGGTTACCTGCTGCCGGCCGGGGAAGTTACCATGCCGATGTATTCGGATTTGAACAGGATGGCACAATGAATCTGTTTGTTGAAGCATACAATTATCATGCACAGCGCGGGAAAATCGCTGCTTTTTATCTTGAGACTGCAACCCTTAAAGCCCAGCCACCAATAACTTTGCTAGAGAAAGACTACCACCTTGCCTACCCTTTCATTTTCTGGTATGAAAGCAACTGGTATTGTATGCCCGAAACAGCCAATAACATGAGCCTCGACATTTATCAATACTCGCCGGAGACAAAATGCCTGAGTTATCTGACAACACTGCTGACCGGCATCGCAGCGGTGGACGCAACACTATACAATTGCAACGGATACTGGTGGTTATTCTTCACCCAAAAGGGAAGTACCAATACCGAATTGCACATCTGGTACAGCGACAAAATTTTTGGCACCTACCGTCCGCATGCAAATAACCCGGTAAAGACCGATATTCGCTCAGCAAGGCCGGCTGGCCCTTTATTTGAGTATGAAAATGCATTGTATCGCCCGGCCCAGAATTGCGCTGAAACATATGGCGGAAGTGTATGTATCAACCGTATTTCCAAACTATCGCCAACTCAATTTAAGGAAGAAGCCGTCAGCCATGTAAGACCCTTTGGGCATCATAAGTGGAAAGCTGGCCTGCATACCTTATCATCTGCCGGTAATTACACCTTGATTGATGGAAAGCGTTATGCGTTTGTCATGCGTTCATTCCTGCATCAGCTCAAACGAAAAACCCTCAGGATCGGGAGGAAAAACACGTCCGGTCTGCTATAGTTTGCTATTTTTGTTCAGAATGGGAATAACATTTTATCCTCCAACGCATCAGCAATGCTGAAAAACATCCTGGGAACTGCAGGTTCCCGCATCCTGAATGCCCTGATGAGTTTTGGTATTGTCATCATCACGACCAATTACCTGGGCGCTAGAGGAACCGGTGTGATTGCCATGGTGATGTTTGCCATTTCGCTGAATCAGCTCTTTAGCAGCTTGCTGGGGGGGCATTCCCTGATTTACTTTATCTCCCGTGCACATTTACCTTCCCTCTATTTCATTTCATGCGTATGGGCATTCATCAGTTCGATGCTGGGCACTGCTTTGCTTGATCTTTTTCACCTTATCCCTGAACAAAACGCCTGGCATGTTTTCTTCCTCTCGCTGATATTGTCGCTCGCCTCATCAAACACCATGATTTTGCTGGGGAAAGAGCGTATCGCTGTCTTTAATGTTATCAGCGTTTTGCAGTTGGCCGTATTGAGTGCTGTGCTGCTTTTTGAGGTTGAAGTTGCCGGTGATCATACCGTTTGGGCTTATATCCTTGCATTATACATTTCATTCGGGCTATATTTCATGCTGGGCTTCATAAGTGTGCTGAAACACCTTAGTTTTTCTGTTACAAATGATATCAAAGGGCTTCTGAAGACGATCTTCGGGTATGTCTTTATGGTTCAGATAGCTTCTATCCTCCAATTGCTAAACTACAGGCTCAGTTATTATATTATTCAGAACTGGTTTGGCAAGGCTGCAGTGGGGCGTTACGATGTGGGGGTAAAATTGTCGGAAGGCATGTGGCTTGTGAGCAAAAGCCTTGCCATGGTCCAGTTTGTGCGTATTGCGAACATGAGCGACCTGGATTACAGCCGTTTGCTAACGCTGAAATTCTTAAAGGCAACAATTATCGTCACCTTGTTCATCCTTTCAGCCTTGTTGCTAGTACCAGGTAACCTATACACCTTTGTTTTTGGAAGGGAGTTTGCGGAAACAAGGCATGTTATGTTCGCACTGGCTCCCGGCATTATGGCTGTTGCCATGTCGATGATTCTGAGTTCATTTTTCTCCGGTAACGGGAGACCCAAAGTGAATACGGTTGCATCAGCTATCGGGCTGGTGACTTTGCTGGTGGCCGGTTTCTCTCTTATTCCGGCCTTTGGGATCGTTGGCGCCGGCGTTGCAGCTTCCCTGGCTTACAGCACCACGCTGATTTACCAGTTAATTTTATTTTCCCGGCATCATCATTTTCATAAGTACGAACTCATCCCGACGAAAGAAGATTTCATCTTTATCCGGAATGAAGTAAGACAATTATTGGCCAAAAGCCGCCATAAAAAGGAAAGCCCCATAGCGCCATGACAGAAAAAGAGGAAGTTAAGCAGTTTTACGACAAGTTTGTCGGGCATCAGCTGGAGGTTTCATTCAACGAAAGGCATCTTCTGCTTTTCAGGGAACTCAGGCAGCTGGGATTATCAGCATATTCAAGCATTCTGGAACTTGGCTGTGGCATTGGCGTGATGACTTCGCTTATTGCAGGGCAAGCCAGACACGGTTTCGTAGAAGCCATGGACATAAGTCCTGTTTCTGTTGCGGAAGCCATAAAGCGTCTGAAACGACAGCATAATGTTCATTTTGTGGTTGCTGACCTTCTGCATTTTGAGAGCAGCAGGACCGATTTTGACCTCATTACGTTGCTTGATGTGCTGGAGCATATACCGGAAGAAGATCATGCTGACCTGTTTATGAAAATCAGCAAACTGATGCACGGCCAATCGGCACTTTTCATCAGCATTCCCACGCCAGCTTCAATCGCCTATGAGAAATTGCATTACCCCGGAAATGTTCAGGTCATCGATCAGGAACTAAGCGTTGATCTTCTGATATCCAGAGCTTACCAGGCCGGTATGGAACTTGATTTTTTCAGGACAGTCGGAATATGGGCAGCCAATGATTACCACCTGCTGGTTTTCAGAAAAAAACGTGCATACACCAACGACCGGATCAGCAGCCATCGCAGCCTTTTGGAAAAAACTATTCATAAATTGAAGTGCTGGAAAGAACGAAAGATACTATCCGGGAACTATCATGGGCATTAAAAAAATGAAGTGTCGTGTGCTATGAGCCATGTCCCGGATTTCAACTGCCTGTTCATAATTTCTGCCGAATATTTAATAACTCTATGCTGCAAACGCCATCCTTATTTCAGCATTGGATTATATTTGCACACAACTATGGAACCTGAAATTACCCAAACTTATAACGAAGACAGCGTTCGTTCACTCGACTGGAAGGAACATATCCGGCTTCGGCCGGGAATGTATATCGGAAAACTCGGCGATGGTTCGTCGATGGATGATGGTATTTATGTGCTGATCAAGGAAATTCTCGACAACTGCATTGATGAATTCGTAATGGGTTTCGGCCGTGTCATCGAGGTATCCATAAAAGAACAAAAAGTTTCCATCCGCGACTACGGCCGTGGCATGCCCTTGGGAAAACTGATCGACTGTGTATCCAAAATAAACACCGGCGCCAAATACGACTCAAAAGTATTTAAGAAGTCGGTTGGGCTCAACGGCGTTGGTTCCAAGGCTGTGAATGCCTTATCGGGATACTTTATGGCGCAATCCATCCGTGACGGTAAGACCAAGATCGCTGAATTCGAGCAAGGCAGGCTCATCCGCGAATCCGCCGAAGAAGAAAGCATCCTGCGCTCGGGCAGCCTCATCTCTTTTGTCCCGGATGTTGAGATTTTCGGACATTTCCATTTTATCCCGGAATATATTGAACAACTGCTCTGGAACTATGTGTTTCTGAACAACGGCCTGGCCATTACATTCAACGGGCAGCGCTTCCAGGCAAAAAACGGACTGCTGGATTTGCTTCAACGCAACATCAATGGTAATCCCATCCTATATCCAATTGTTCATATAAAGGACGACGATTTCGAGTGCGCCTTTACCCACAGTGCCAAGCAGTATGGCGAAGAATATTATTCATTCGTCAACGGGCAGCATACCACACAGGGCGG
>JBBRRV010000166.1:0-6539 GCA_038246075.1 Bacteroidales bacterium | reverse complement strand
CGACCAAAGCCGTATTTATATGAGATATCACGCGGGACGATGAAGCTGAAGGAAAAGAGTCCGTTCTTCACTTCAACCTGGCCCTTATACAAAATGCTCTTCTGAAGACTGAAAGCGAATTTGGCTCCCCCGTCATTTCCAAGGGTCATCATATCCAGGGGCTTGTCGAACACCGTTGGTACAATTGTGCCGTTAAACCCGGCAACCATCATTCCGCCGGCATCTGTAATTTTACCTTTTACCAGCACATGCGAGAGTGCATGCAGGGTATCAGCCACTGCATCCACATCCCGTTCGTTTACCGATGTGGTTACCACCTTTAACCCGGGATAGGCCATGCGCAGCGCAGGGTCGCCAAGCAGAATAAATTTTTTACCGTTGGGATCTGAACCGCTTTCGCGTTTTGCGATCAGCAAAATATCACCCATCCGCAGGTGCTCACCATTCCTGTCGGTGCTGAAGGCATAAGCATAAAATGTGCTGTTAAGCGAAAAGTTAGGCGATCCGTACGTGGGGCGTGTGGTGGTGAACAGGGCGATGCCCCCGCCGCCGGGATTCAACAGGACCAGCTCACCCGCCGATGTGCGCCCGGGGTCGTCGAAACGGCTGAACTCGCAGGTTGCCGTCACGAAAACAGGCATCCTGTCGTAGTTGCGCCAGGCATTGATATCCGATACCTCCAGCACCCTTTCGAGCGCCCATCCCACTTCACCACCATGACCCGTATAATTCACGATGAGTGCGCCTTTTTCGACCCTGGCATTGATGGCTTTATTAACTTCCGGGTAGCGCTGCCCGCCCGGGGTTGACACCTGGGGATAGGCATCGAGGTAAATTTTATCAGTGATGTAGCCATTCTTCAGACTGTTGATCTGGTCAGCCATCTGTTCGGCTTGTATCACATGGTCGTTATCATCTTCATCATCGGCAACAAAACAGACTGTATTGCGCCAATCGCCCATCACCTTTGGACTATGCGAATCATAATGAATGATCTTGTCGACAACCTGCCGGGCTTCCTCCGCCGTTTTCACAGGCAGCCGTCCGATGGCAATATCGGAAACATCATAAGCGCCGTTGCCTTCTCCTTTATCAAGGTAAGTATAGAAATCATCGGTGACAAATGAATTGACCGGATGCAGAGATTCTTCTGATTGATAGGTGGGGATGAAATTTGTATTGTTAGCGATACGGTTTTTGTTGTCGTAGGAACCGTCGCCAAAAAGCAGCACATAGCTGAGCGCCTCATTGCCCTGGCCGCTATCATAAAACATTTTGATAAAATCGCGGATGGCGGAAATATCCTCAACACCCGACGAAAATTCATTGTAAATTTTTTCCGGATCTATCACAACGGTGGACAAACCATCCTTTGTCGCATGATAGGTGGCCAGTCGGTAGGCCTCACCGGCAAATACTTCAGGGCTAATGATGAGCATATTGTATCCCCGCAGGGCATGAAGATCCTGGTTCTGAATTTTGCCAATCACTTGCATCGGCACATAGGATGTGCCATCAAACGCTACGAATTCGCGGAGCGAATCGCTGGGGACGCGAAACGTCAGATCATTGCCGGCTGCAATTGTTGATACCATCGCTGTATTTACGGGATCTGTCACATCCCACACCCTGACATTGCTACCGGCATTTCCAAGTATATATTGCGCAACATGACCAGTTGCAACAGCATGCACATCCCGGAAAAGCTGCTGCCCTCCCTGGAAAAGGAGATTCCGTCTTACATTCACCTCAACATAATCGAGCCAGCCCGTCGCGTTGGACTGCGGCTTATTGTATCGGATGGTTACATCCACCGACGCTCCTGCAGCAGGAAGCACCCTGACAGTGGAAGATGCGGTAGCATAAGGATTGTTGGGCAGGGTTGAAATAGCCTCCACCGGTACCGGCCAGGAATTGTCAGCCACGGTGTAAGTAAAACTGCTTTTCTCCGTGGCGCGTGCAGCAGCTCTTGACCGTAGTTTTACATCCGAACCGGCTACCAGTCCCGGAAAGCTGAATTTAAACGTATAGCTCGCCTGCACATCGAAAAAGTCGCCAAACCATTGTCTGCCGGATTTTATCAGGTTGACCTCATCCTTTTCATGAACTGCATAATCGTCAAACTGGTTTACAACATCTGTTGCAGGCGCCGTTGCCCCTGCCCTCACGGGGATACGCTTTCCGCGTCCCATATCTGCGGTGATAAAATAGCAGGCCATATCCGTATATAGGTTTGCGACATGCTCGAATCGTTTGTTTGCAGCACTATAGCGCCATTCCAAAGGACCCTTGGCATAAAACCTGATATAGTCACCGGCATCAAAACTTCCATCTGCTTCACCCACGACTTCTATGGCGATTTCGGTGAGGTCGTCGCGGCGTGGTGCAGAATTATTCTCGGGCAGCATGCCGCCACCATTGCCATAAACACGTAGGTTCCGCGGATCGATGGACGCGGGGTTTAATCCCATCGCCGTCAGATCGGAAGCCGTGATCCTGCAAATACCTGAAGCCTGAACGCCTATCTTATACCAGTTGCCTGAAGCAAGTACAGAATGCGATGCATATACCGGCAGGGCGGACTTCTTCAGCAGCGACTGCGCAATGACAATGCTTGAATTTAATACAGAAAATACGGAAATGATGAGGAAACAGATGTAATTCTTCATTAATCGACAAAATACCTGATGAATGCCAGCACGTCTAAAGGTGCAATGTTCACAAAGATAGCTGTATCTGGCGAATCAAAAAGATTCAAACGGGGCGGATACCCATTATATTGCTTGCAGCCGGAAAATCAAAAAAGTGAATTTGTTTGTAAATTTGTTGTAATATTGGTGACGGAAACACGTGTATGAACAGGCAAAAGACAACATATCCCCTTTTGGCAGTCATGTTACTTTGCGGTGGCATGACCAACGCACAGGATGTGACTTATTCTCAGTTTTATGCGAACCCGCTGTACCTCAATCCTGCCCTGGCCGGACTGAAGGCTTGTCCGGGTGTTTCGTTGAACTACCGCAACCAGTGGCCGTCAGTTGCCAAAGGATATGTGAATTACAGTGCCACTTACGACCAGTATATTGAAGCTATTTCAGGAGCGCTGGGTGTAATGGTGAATGCAGCTGATGGTGGCGGAGGACTTCTTAAATCGGTTTCCGCCAGTTTAATTTACAGCTATCGCCTGGTTATTTCCAGGGAACTGGTTGCCAATGTCGGGTTCCAGGGAGGCTATATGCAAAACAAAATCAACTGGAACGCGCTGGTTTTTGAGGATCAGTTATCGCTCGACAATGGCCTGATCAACCCGGCTACCGGTGAAACGCCGCCGGACAGGCAGAAAAAGGGGTTTTCAGATTTTTCGGCAGGATTTCTGATTGGCTATAAAGAAAATTATTTTTTTGGTGCTGCGGTGCATCATCTTACACAACCTGATATTGCATTTTACACCAATGAACCTTCGCACCTCGGCAGAAAATACACAGTTCAGGCAGGGGCTTATATCGACCTTGATCCGGCTGCAGGGGGAACGAATAATGAACATATGAGTCTGTCGCCCAACATCATGTACCTGCAGCAGGATAATTTCCGCCAGTTAAATGTGGGGGTTTATCTGAATACCTATCCGCTTGTAACAGGGTTGTGGTTCAGGCATGATTTTACGAAAGCTGATGCAGTTATTGCACTCGTTGGCTTTCAAAACAAAAAATTTAGTGCAGGATACAGTTACGATTTCACTTTATCGCGATTAACAAATAACATTGGTGGAGCTCATGAGATTTCACTGTCGTGGCAATTGGCCTGTTCCAAAAAAGATTTTAAAATAAAGGCAATAAAATGTCCGCGATTTTAGTTAATATACCAATAAAAATCATCCATTAAAATGATCAACAAAAGGAAATTCATCGCTCCGCTTGCATTGGCAGCCACACTGATAGTCGCTGTATCGTGCTCAAAAGAGAGTTCAAAAACCACGGGCTGGGAATACAACAATCCGAAAAACGGGGGATTTGAAGTCAAGAATTATAAGGAGCAACAAACCGGCCCCGGCCTTGTACTGATTGAAGGCGGAACTTTTACGATGGGCCGTGTGACGGACGATCCTATGTATGAATGGAATAATGCACCCCGCAGGGTTACCGTTCCGACTTTCTACATGGACCAGACTGAAGTAGCCAATGTGGATTATGTGGAATACCTATACTGGCTCAACAGAGTCTTCGGCGGAAACTTCCCGGAAGTATATCAGAAAGCGCTTCCGGACACACTGGTATGGCGCGAAAAAATGTCGTACAACGAACCGCTGGTGGAAACCTACCTGCGGCATCCTGCCTACCGCAACTATCCTGTTGTCGGTGTCAGCTGGGTTCAGGCCAACGATTACTGTACCTGGCGTACAGATCGTGTAAACGAAGAACTGCTTGTCAAATATGGCGTTCTGGATTACTCCCCCGATCAGAAGGATGATAACAACTTTAATACTGAAGCATACCTTGCCGGACAATATGAAGGCATCGTGAATAAACCGCTCAAGGACCTCAATCCAAACGGTACCGGCGAACGCAGGGTGAAACTCGAAGACGGGATCATGCTGCCGAAATACCGCCTCCCGACAGAAGCTGAATGGGAATATGCTGCCTACGGACTCGTAGGAAACACAAAATATGAGCGCGTTTCAGAACGCAAAATATACCCATGGAACGGCACCGTGCTGCGGACAGACGATAAAAAATACTATGGCACTTTCAGGGCCAACTTCAAACGTGGCAGAGGTGATTATATGGGTGTAGCAGGTACACTGAACGACGGCGCCGATTTGCCCGCAGATGTAGGCTCTTACTGGCCCAACGATTATGGCTTGTACAACATGGCCGGTAACGTAGCCGAATGGGTACTTGACGTATACAGGCCGCTTTCTTTTGAAGATGCTTATGATTATGCCCCGTTCAGGGGAAATGTTTTCAAAACAAAGATCACTGATGCAGAAGGCTTCCTGGTTCCAAAAGACAGCGTCGGACATATCCGTTACCGCGATGTAACCACGGAAGAAAGCGCCAAACGACTTAACTACCGCCAGGCCGACCAGATCAACTATCAGGATGGTGACTTCCAGTCGACCATCAGCACCGACTGGCTCAATAAACCTGAAAACCCAAACTCAACAAACCTGATGTACGAATATGGAAAGACCTCGCTGATTTCTGATAAGTCAAGGGTATATAAAGGCGGTTCATGGAAGGATCCTGCTTTTTACCTGTCCCCTTCGGCACGCAGGTATATGGATGAAAACATCTCGGCTAACTATATAGGCTTCCGTTGCGCCATGACACGTGTTGGCAGCGCATCACCATCGGGCACCAGAAAATAATCCTTTATCACGAACGAACCAAAAACCCATTCCCCGGAGTGGGTTTTTGTGTTTAAACCTCAATCAAATAAGGAATGCAAACCAATCTTGAAGACATTTACAGCCGCTACCTCGAGACCGGCAACCTGACGACCGACACCCGGAAGATTGAAAAGGGCTGTATATTTTTAGCCTTGAAAGGAGCGCATTTCGACGGGAATGCCTTTGCAGAAGAAGCACTGGCCAAAGGCGCGCGCTATGCCATCATTGACGATCCAGCATTCGCCACTAACGACCGCCTGCTGCTGGTTGACGACACGCTCATCACGCTTCAGCAACTCGCGCGCCACCACAGGGAACAGTTGAAAACCCCCGTCATCGGCATTACAGGTACCAACGGCAAGACAACCACCAAAGAACTCATGAAGGCGGTGCTTTCGCGCAAATACAAAACGATAGCCACTGCAGGGAACCTTAACAACCACATAGGTGTTCCGCTCACCTTACTTTCCATAAGGCCCGATACAGAAATGGCCATTGTGGAGATGGGTGCCAACCACGAAGGGGAAATTGCCCAGCTCAGCCGGATCGCCAGGCCCGGATTCGGGCTGATCACAAACATCGGGAAAGCACACCTTGAAGGATTCGGAAGCCTTGAAGGGGTCATCCGCGCTAAAAGTGAACTCTTCACCTTTATTCATGAAACAGGTGGCAGGATTTTTTTAAATTCCGACGACGCTTTGCTCATGCGGCTGGCAGGAGAAACAAATACCATAACTTATGGTACAAAGTCAGGGGCATTTTGCCACGGCAGGTCCATGGATACACATCCATTCGCCGGGGTGCAATGGAACAGCCCCGATGGCGCTCCTGTAATAAGTACCAGGCTGGTCGGAAGTTATAATTTTGAAAACATCATGGCGGCCATATGTGTGGGTCAGTATTTTGGTGTGCCCCCCAGCGACATCTGCGATGCCATTCAAACATACCAGCCTGCCAACAACCGCTCCCAAACAGTTGACACGGCACAGAACCATCTGATCATGGATGCCTATAATGCCAATCCCACGAGCATGAAAGCCGCCATCCTCAACTTCAGGCAGGTCGAAAGCCAGTCAAAGATGGCCATCATCGGCGACATGTTCGAACTGGGCGACGAAAGCCCTGCGGAACATGCTGAAGTGGTGAGGCT
>JBBRRV010000165.1:0-6550 GCA_038246075.1 Bacteroidales bacterium | reverse complement strand
GTTTTTCTGGAATAATATTGTAGGTTTGTGCGGGATACTTATTTGATTTTTCAAGCCTCATAATTATTATAACAACAATTTTAAAATGAACGACTTATGAAAAAAAATCTACTCTTGTTGTGTATTCTCTTCACCGCTCTTGTTTCTTCTGCTCAAGCCCCCACTGATTTGTTCTTTTCAGAATATGTGGAAGGTAGTGGTAATAATAAGGCACTGGAAATATACAACCCTACTGCTCAGACCATTAATCTGAATAATTATTTTGTAGCACGTTACAGTAATGGGAATCCAACATATGCTGAAGGAGGATTTACCCATTTAACCGGCACGCTTGCACCCTACAAAACTTTTGTATTGGTAAACGGCCAAACAGAAGCACAAAGCACTTCATCTTCACCGGCACCGAGTCCGGTATTGCAGGCCATGGCAACCCAACTTGACGGAGCATATCCTGCACCCACCTACATGAATGGAAATGATGCGATATTTTTATTCAAAACACCCAATGGCGTAGCGCCTACTGCCAACATGTCGAATGCAACTGCCGTTGATATTTTCGGACAAATCGGTCTGGGAAGCGCTATTACTGCTGAAACAGGCTGGTCGAATGTTAAAGACTCGACCTTAACTTACAAAAACTCCACCACCGGACTTACTGTAACAGGGAAAATAATCAATTACATCGTTCAGGCTAAAGCAACCGATGGCGCCACTTATGGCCCTTACTGGATGTGCTGGACCGCTGATCACTCCCTTATCCGGAAACCTGGAGTAACAAAAGGTGTTACTGTGAACCCGTCTCCTTTTATTGTCACTGCCCAATGGGATACTATTCCTGCCAAACGTGACCCGATCACCGGCAACTTAGTATATAAAGACATTTGGGATCACCTTGGTTATCATTATTGTGTGGCTGACCCCAGCTATCATGTGGCTGTCAAAACCATTGATGCACAATCTGCGCTTACCATTTACCCGAATCCTGTTACCGAGCAACGCTTCTTCATTCAATCACACTTGCCTGTTAAAGCGGTCAAAATCTTCTCCGTCATCGGACAACCTGTATACAATCAACAATTTTCTTCACCCCGCCAGGAAACTGAAGTTTTCACAGGCCAGTTAGGCAGGGGTATATACATGGTCAAAGTGATATATGCTGATAACAATTCAGTGGTTCAACGCATCCTGGTTAAATAATTCCTTCCATTTCCCATTCAATCTAAGCAGGTACCCAGAAGTGAAAATGATTTCATTTCGGGCACCTGCTTAAATTTAAAAATATTTTTATGATGCTACGTAAAGTCTTGTTTTTCTCATTCCTGCTGTCATGTTCATTTTATGCCGTGGCGCAGAAGCAAACCATAAGTGGTGTAATTAAAGATTCCTTTACAGGAGAAACAGTTGTTGGTGCCAATGTGCTGATCAAAGGCACCACAACTGGAACATCAACAGATTATAATGGTAATTATTCGATGCAATTGCCCAAAGGGAAATACACTCTTTTGGTTTCCTATGTAGGTTACCTCCCTTTATCCGAGGATATTGTTGTAAGTGACAAACCCCTTAAAGTATCCTTCAGTCTTGAAACAATTACACTAAACGAAGTAACTGTAACCGGTGATGTGGCCCGTTCGCGGGAAACCCCGGTAGCCTTTACGACGATTCTCCCGGCCCGGCTGGAAGAACGCCTGTCGGGACAGGATATCCCCATGATATTGAACAAAACTCCCGGTGTATATGCTACGCAACAAGGCGGAGGTGACGGGGATGCCCGGATAACCATTCGTGGTTTCAACCAGCGCAATGTGGGTGTATTGCTCGATGGAATCCCGGTTAACGACATGGAAAATGGCTGGGTTTACTGGTCGAATTGGTTCGGACTTGATGCCGTAACGCGGAACATCCAGGTTCAGCGAGGACTTGGCGCATCTAAACTGGGCCTCCCTTCTGTGGGAGGAACGATGAATATTCTCACCAAGGGCATCGAAAGCAGACGCTCAGCCAGCATTGAACAAGGCATAGATGCAGAAGGCAAGCTGACCACCAACCTGGGCTATACCAGCGGACCATTAAACAAAGGCTGGGGAGTTACGCTGGCAGGTGCATACAAAGAAGGTAACGGCTGGGTAGACCAGACCAATGTAAAGGCATTCTTCTTTTTCGCAAAACTGGATAAACGCTGGGGAAAACATATTACCAGCCTCACCGGATTTGGTGCCCCCCAAACGCATAAGCAACGCAGCTACAAACGTGGCATTGCTGATTATGATACTGCTTATGCAAAACAACATGGCGTATCTTCTGCTGATTTTCCGGCAATCCTAAACCGTGGAATCGGCTATAACCAACACTGGGGTTATCTGAAACGTGATGCCGATCAATGGAACAGCGACTTTTCGGCCCGGATCCTAGATCCGAATGCGCCCAAACAAGTGTTGAATGAGATGGTAAATACTTATTTCAAACCACAATTTAGCCTGCGCGATTCCTGGACCCTGAGCGAAAGGATGACCATTACCAATACAATGTATCTTTCAATGGGCACCGGCGGCGGAGAACAACCCCGTTACAGCCTAAAGAACACCAATCTCATTACAGCTGCTGACCTTGAGAATAACCCCGGTTTATACGGGCAGGATGAGATCGGGCAAATTAACTGGCAAAGCCTTTACGATCAGAATTCAAAGCCTGCACTTTTTTCAACACCTATCAACCCAACCTATAGCGATAAGTTATATGCCTCTTACAATTACCTGGTTCAGAACAACAACAACCATGTATGGTATGGGCTGCTTTCAACATTTACGAATAAAATCAACAAACAATTCGACTGGTCGGGTGGCATTGATTTACGTTCTTATACTGCGCACCACTATAGTGAGGTTACCAACCTGCTTGGAGGCGATTATGTCATCGATCAGTTTGACAAGAGGAACGATTATACCGCGAATCCTTCACTTGCCATGAAACGTGTCGGTGATGGGGTTTATTACAATGACTACGGAATGGTGAACTGGGGTGGGTTATTTACCCAGTTGGAATACAAATCGGGCAAAGTCAGCACATTTGTTAACCTGAGTGGTTCTGTAAGCGGCTACAAAAAGAATGACCTGTTTGGAAACAAAGAATCGGCCTGGAAATATCAGGCCGGCTTCACGGCTAAAACAGGCTTAAATTATAACCTTAGTGAACACAGTAATGTTTTCGCCAATGTTGGATATTTATCGAAAGCAAAAGATTATAAATACTTTTTCGTAGGCTACACTGCTGTGTTCAAGGAAAATGTAGAAAATGAAAAAGTGAAGGCCCTTGAGCTAGGCTATGCCTACACCAGCAAATCGTTTTCTGCCAATCTGAACGGTTACTATACCAAATGGCAGAATAAGCCAACAAATTCGGTGCAGGGAGAATATGAGGATCCAATTACAGGAACTACCGATAAAACGTTTGGAGATATACCAGGAATGGATGCATTGCATACCGGCATCGAGTTCGATTTTATCTATAAAGTCCTTCCTAATCTCGATTTCCAGGGCTTGATTTCGCTGGGAAACTGGAAATGGGATACAAAAATTGATAACCTTCAGATGTATTATGAGGGTAACCGCCTGCCGGCTAATACTTTTAGTTTTGATGCAAGGGGAATACACGTTGGTGATGCAGCCCAGACGCAAATGGGGGGCAGCCTCAGGTTTGAGCCTGTGAGAGGTCTTTATGTAGAAGGTGGCGGCACCTTTTTCGACCGGTATTATGCCGATTTCAACCCTGAGGAGTGCACCGATCCGGAAGGAAATCCGGTTGATTCATGGAAAATCCCTGCATATGCGTTAATCGACATGCACGCCGGTTACCGCTTTAAGCTGAAATCTATCGAAAAATTCAGCTTCGCAATCAAATTGAATGCATTGAATGTGCTGAATAAAATGTATATCTCTGACGCCAAAAATAACGACACCTATATCCAACGCAGTTTCAGCAGTTTTGATGCCCGTTCAGCCTCGGTATTCATGGGCGCAGGGAGTCAATTTACGGCTTCATTAAAAATCATATTTAACTAACCAAACTAAAAATGCTACCAATGAAAAAAATATTCATGATTGTGCTGCTCGCACTGGGAGTTTCTTACGTTGCCAATGCACAAATTACAATCCTGGCAGCCAGGGGAATGGCAGTTGGTTCTGTTGTTACCGTTACGGGGACCGTCACCAACGGCTCCGAATTAGGAGTTATACGCTATATGCAGGACAACACGGCAGGAATTGCAGCTTATTGCTCATCAACGCAGGCAGCAACTGTTGTCAGTGGCGATATTATTACAGTCACCGGAACTTTGAAAAACTACAACCAGCTGCTCGAAATTGATCCGGCAACAAGCGTTGTGGTTGTCTCTCATGGAAATACATTACCTGCTCCTGTTCTTATTACCCCGGCACAGATATCAGAACCATACGAAGCAAAGCTGCTGAAAATAAACGATGCCATCTTTAAAGATGCCGGGCTCATATTTACCGGAAATAAAAAATACGAATTCACAGCCAATGGAGAGACAGGATTTATATACGTAAAGACAGGTCAGGCCATGGTCGGAACTGTTATTCCAAGTGGAACAGTGAATATTACAGCTATCTGTTCCCAATTTGATTATGCCAATCCGACTGCCGGTTACCAGCTATTGCCACGCGATTTGAATGACCTTCATCTGACCAGCTCTATATACCTTACCAATAGCTTGTCTAACACGGCATTTACCAAAACAGGACTGGATTTCAGCTGGACAACAAACATCGCAGGGACTACCCAGATGTTTTACGGTCCCACGGCACAAACTGTAAAGACAAATGTGACAAACGGCACTGGTGGATTAACAAGTCACAGCATTTCACTTTCAGGATTGAATGCGGGCGAAATTGCCTGGGTAGAAGCTTTTTCCGTAACCGGCAGCGATACTGCAAAATCATCTGTTCGTCCTTATGCTACCATTTCAAACTCGAGTGGTGCCATGAAAGCTTATTTCAATACTCCCAATGATGTCTCTGTATCAAAAGGGATAAATGCCATTTACCTTCCTTTGACAATTGACGATACACTCATCAAATATATCAACAGGGCGCAACAGAGCATCGACTTCACTATCTACAATTTTAACAACCAGGGTATCAGCAACATCAGCAATGCGTTAAAGGCAGCTGCCAACCGGGGTGTGCGCGTACGTGTGATCGGATGCGGGACCACTGCCAACCTGGGTATTGACGAACTTGCAGGATCAGCTGTGAACGTTCTCATAGGTCCGGATGCAAATCATCGTGCGGGTATCATGCACAACAAGTTTATCGTGTTTGATGCCCAGTCTACAAATCCAGATGTTCCTCTCGTATGGACCGGTTCTACTAACTTTACCGATGGCCAGATAAATCTCGATGCCAATAACGTGATCATTATCCAGGACCAGAGCCTGGCACGTTCCTACCAGATTGAATTTGAAGAAATGTGGGGATCAACAGGCGCTGTTGCTTATGCCACCAAGGCCCGCTTCGGATCAACCAAGAAGAATAACACACCTCATGAATTTGTGATTAACGGGAAACGGATTGAATCTTACTTCAGCCCAACCGATGGAGTAAATGCGCGCATCGTGGACGTAATCAATACGGCCAATCACGACCTGAGCATCGCCACCATGCTGATCACCCGTACCGAAATGGCCACAGCAATTAAAGCCCGGAAAGTTGCCGGAGTTGCCACCAATATAATTACAAATGCTGAAGGAAATAATGATGTTAATGTAAATGCAACGCTCAGCGGTGCTCTTGGCACACATTACACCTTCGATGAAATTTCGGCAGGAATTATGCATAATAAATATATGATTGTAGATCAGGATGCACCCGCTTCCGACCCTATGGTGCTGACAGGTTCACATAACTGGAGTGCCGCCGCCGATAATGAAAACGACGAGAACACGCTGGTAATTCATGATGCAAGCATCGCCAATATTTATTATCAGAATTTTGTTCCGCGCTTTGTGGAGAACCTGGGCGTGCTTTTCGAACTAACTTTGGCACCAACAGCAGTAAATGATTTTGCAAATACACTCCGGTCAGAGGCAATTGCTGTTATGGTCCTGGATAATGATGCAATGATAGCACCCGTTACCCTAAGCATTGAAAAAGCTTCAACACAAGGCAATTCAGAACTTCCTTTTAGCCCGATGAACTCTATTAAATATACACCTAACACCGGATTTGCAGGCAGAGATTCAGTGTCATATAGGATTGCGTATACAGCCAAACCTACTTTGTTTTCAATTGCAAAAATCTATTTCACAGTTGCAGGGTATGTCGGAGTTGATAAAATAACTACTCAAAACAGCCTGAATGTTTCACCAAATCCCGTAAAGGATGGAATCATTCATTTGTCAGTTTCCATCCCTACAGATCAGACAGGAATGATGCAGATCACGGACATGACCGGCAAGACCGTTTTCACGTCGCCGGTAAATTTAAAAGCGGGTGACAACACACTGAGCTATTCCATTCCCCAGGTGAACTCC
>JBBRRV010000164.1:0-6551 GCA_038246075.1 Bacteroidales bacterium | reverse complement strand
GTGGAGCGTAAGGGAGTCGAACCCTTGACCTATAGACTGCCAGTCTATCACTCTAGCCAACTGAGCTAACGCCCCATTTCCCGGATCAGTGTGAGTTGCTGGTGCAACCTTTCAAAGATACCGGAGCGCAAAAGTAGGGAATTTTCTACTTTTACAAAAGATTATAATTTATAAGATTCGCTATAGCGGATTGTTATACGCATTCTTTAATAAAATAAGCCCATGAAACGCCTGTTTGCCGCCATCGAACTCCACCCCGACAAGGCATTCGCCAATACCCTGACCGAATTTAAAACACGGCTTAAGTGCGAACGCATCACCTGGATCAGTGGCCATAACCTGCACCTGACACTCAAATTCTTCGGCGCCACTGCTGATGAAAAGATCCCTGCCATCATAGAAGCCATGCATCAAGGGGTGAAAGAAGTGCCTGCCTTTGACATCTGCTTTAACAGGACCGGGATTTTCGGCAGCAGTTACAATCCCAAAGTCATCTGGCTGGGAGCTGATCCAAATCCTGCGCTGGAGCAGCTTTTTGCACAGCTGAAGGCTGAACTGGAAAAATCAGGCTTTGCATACGACAGGCAAAATTTTGTTCCGCACCTCACCATCGGCAGGATCAGGGGGATTGTAGACAAGGCTATATTTCAAAAAACGATGGATGAGTTCCGCCAGGCGTTTTCACTGGAGCAGAGAATTGATGCCTTACACCTCTATGTGAGTGTGCTTTCTCCTGATGGACCCGTATATACGATCAACCACACGGCCATCCTGAAACAATAATAGCCGGCTAAGCATGCTTAACCGGCTATTATGTCTGTCGTGGAAGATCAGGTCGTTTTCTGTTCGTTTTTCTTCATCCGCTCGATAAAGAAATCGGCTATCAATGCTATGCCCCCGAAGAGGAAAGCCATGGAGAAGAAGGCCACATCGCTGTCCATGATGCCATATGTTACAAGTCCGTTGGCGATCAGTAGTCCTATCCCGACAAAGAAGAAAAGCAATCCATATTTGAGGGATGAAAAACAATTCTTTTCCTGGGCAAAAACAGAGGCGTCCATTTTATGCTCAATGAGTGCCATACGTTCTTTTCTGCGTATGCTCAGCGCAATAATTCCGTAGACCATTGCGAAAGCTCCTAAGGGAACCAGGATTTCAGTTTGCATGTCTATTATTTTTAAAAGGTTAAACTTCTGTGTGTTCTGCAATTTTGACGCACCTCATGATGGACGGTTACATGATTTTTGATTTTTATGTGCTTTGCCTTCACTAAAATCTGCTGTCACTTGTTATTCCGCAAACTTATCAGGGATTAAAGGCATATGCATTCGACGCGATATAGTGCAACCGGATACATTTATATCAGTTTTTTTTATTACTTTGTAACCGTGCAAGGTTATTCTTCGTCTATATAATCACATGAACAGGTTCGAGGACAACTATTTCATTGAAAGGGTGCTTTCTGGCGATGTTTCGGCATTCGCCTCACTGGTGGACCGCCACAAGGACATGGCTTATTCTATTGCCTTTAAGGTGATGCGAAACCAGGAAGATGCCGAAGAGGTGGCGCAGGATGCATTCCTGAAAGCTTTCCAGAACCTGGCAAATTTTAAACACGAAGCCAAATTTTCAACATGGTTGTTTCGAATCGTTTATAATACAGCTATTTCGAAGACCCGGAAAAAACGTCCGGACTTTAGTCCTATCGACGAAAGAACAATGGGCAACCTGACGGAAGATGATATATATGAAAACCTCGACCGGCTGAGCGATGAAGAGCAGCAAAACAGGGTCACTGCCGCTATCGAGCGTTTACCTGAGGATGAGAGTGCCATCGTTACCATGTTTTACATGGAGGACAACTCAATAGAAGATATAAGTGAGATAACGGGCCTCTCTAAATCGAATGTAAAAGTGAAGCTGTTCCGCATACGCAAAAAACTGGCAGCCGAATTACACCGTTCCTTAGTGGGTGAAGTAACTGCCTGATGAGGAAGACTTAAAAACTACAATTATGACAACATACGATAGTCACAACGAAGATTTTATCCGGCGAATGGTAAAGCACACCACCCTGCTAAAACCATCCAACGATTTTACCAGCCGCCTTATGGACAAGGTGCTTATGGACACGGCTCCGGTAAAAAGCTGGATAGGTAATATATATTTGTTCCTGATCGCCGGCGCTGCTATTGTAGCTGTTCTGATGATGATTTTTCCCGCATGGACATTTTTTGACATGGATTTTTCCACCGGATCGGCCAGCCCCGAGCAGTTTGCCGGAATGTTGAATGCGGCAACACGCATGATGAGCGGCTTTACAGCCCTCTTCAGCAGTATCAAAAGCGGATCTGTCTTTATTCTCGTTGCAGCAGCCCTTGGCCTCCTGGTTGGACTCGACCATTTGCTCCGTCGGCCTGCGCCCGATAAAAATTATATGTTTTAATCCTTATTCACGATCCGGAAAGAATGTTCTCTCTGAATGAATTCAAAATGCAAATATCAAAGTCAAATATCAAAATTGAGTCCGGATCTCTTCTCTGATTTTGCTTTCTGTCTTGTGTATATCGATGGTATTCGCCAGGTCCCGTTTTGAAGAATGTTCGTCTTAGCTGCAAACCTGTTGACTTTTAACATTTGCACTTTGACTTTTGAATTAACAATAGCCTGGTAAGAGATTATCCTGATGATTTTATAAAACCCTCGCCACATTGCCCCATCACCCCTTCGCATTGGTGCAGTCGTGAAGCCGTGAAGCCGTGAAGCCGTAAAGTCGTGCAGTCGTAAACCTTCCCTATTTCGTATACTGATCCATCACGTTCCCGAGGGATCTCTGGCAAACCGTGCAATACCGCATGTGGCGGGTATACATGATGCAATCGAGTTGCGAACGGTAAAGGCCTTTGGCGATATATCCCGCGCCTTCAAAAGCGCCGACATTGTCCTTGTATTTCTCTTTAGCAAAGAATTGATCCTCTTTGGCCTTCTGCCGCGTAAAGAGATCTTCCATCACGCTTTCCGGTAACTGAGCTGCCCTGATACTGTCGCGGGTCAGTTGGATGCTGTAGCCGAATTTATCGAATGCCTCCTTGTTCCAGGGTGTCGGTAAAGGCGTACCAGCTGTAACCAGATCCTTCCATTTCAGGTTATTCTTGTCGAACATGGCAGTGATATTGGTTTCCCAGGGTTCTACTTTGATGTCAGGCACTTCATACGCCACCGACGAGGTATAATATTCATCCGCCAATGCTGCCATATGGTGTCCCAATTCATGAATCATTATATATTCAGCATACTTGTTATCAGCCGAAACCGTGGTGTATAGGTTATAAATACCGCCACCACCGTAAGTTTTTTCGTTGATGAGAATAATCATGAAGTCGTATGGAACGGCCGAAGCGACATCGCGCACGGTGCGGTTATCATAGGTCAGCGCATAACGTTCTGATCCGAAACTGCTGTATTGCACCGAAAGCGGTGTGCGCTTGTAGATATTGTGATGTGGTTTGCATACTCCCGATGCACCGGCCGGTGTTTCTACAGCCCTCACATTGAAATCGGCGGCACGCCCTTTGAATGGCTCTGCATTGAATAAGGCATCTGTGAGTCTTTTGGCATCCCTGCGGAATTTCTCCATTTCCACATTTGTATAGCCATCGCCCAATATGACAAGATCTACCTTCTGCTGCGCAGGACCATTCTCCCTGATCACATCCACCTTTTCAGTATGTAGTCTTTCGGCTTTGTTTACCTGGTGCGATGCAGGATCCACCTTCGTGGTCCAGATGGTCTGAAATTTATTACCGGCATCGCGTTTTTTTACGATGATGATGACTGGTTTGAGCGGCCAAGGGAACCGCAGTGATTCGTGGAAAGTGCCCCACACAATATCGGCTTCCGGCGTTGTCTGCCATTCCCCAAACACGCTGGCAAAACCCCTTGAATAGAGCAAAATTTTACTTTCCTGATCCACAACTTCATAATAATAAAGGCCCAGTTCCAGTTTATCGATCAGTGTCGTGGCGCTGCCTGCCCATGCACCATCCGACACCACCTGGTCAACGGCAAAATGTTCCTCTTTGGATGATCCGCTGTGGAAACAATCCAGCCGCATGGTATTGGCAGCAAACCAGGTGTCAAACTTAACATTACCCTTGTTTACAATTGTAATTTCGTCCGGAGACTTCATGTTTTCTTTCCCGGCCTGCGAGGCGGCGGGTTTGCCGGATGCCAGCAGGATAGCCGGCAGCAATAGTGCGAATAGCAATTTCATATGCATATTTTTTTCAGGTTATTGGTCAAAGGCAAACCCGCCATTTCTTTTTTGCCGGTTATGATTGCCAGAAAATTTTTGTCAAGAGGCCACAGCTGTGTGAATGGCAGTATAGGATAAACCTATTGTTATTCTGCACGTTCATCCCAGAGCTGCCTGAAACTTTTCGGCTGTACAACCGGTAATTCGCGACGTTCACCCCAAAGTTTTCCAAAAAATGTTCTTAAGGCTATGTTTTTGAGATTGGCACTGCCTTTGTCCAGATAACTCCGGTGCAGCATCACTTTTTTCAAAGCAAGCATTGAAAAGCGGTCGGAGAACTTTGTATATCCCGCCTTCACCGAATCGTTGCGGTTATGGAGGAGCAACTCATGCAGGTTTATCTTCACCGGGCATACCTCTGTGCAACTGCCGCAGAGCGAGGAGGCAAAGCTAAGATGCTTAAATTCATCCATTCCGCGGAGATATGGGGTAATGACGGCGCCAATCGGACCGCTGTAAGTCGTACCGTAGGCATGGCCTCCTATGGTCTTGTAAACCGGGCATGTATTCAGGCAGGCGCCGCAGCGAATGCAGGATAAAGCACGGCGCTGGTGCTGCTGTGCCAGTAGCACAGAACGATTATTGTCGAGCAATACAACGTACATCTCATCAGGACCATCTGTTTCGCCTTCCTGGCGCGGGCCCGAGATGATGGAATTATAGGCTGTAATCTTCTGGCCTGTCCCGTGTGTAGCCAGCAAAGGCCAAAAAAGAGACAGGTCGCGGAGTTTTGGAATTATTTTCTCAATTCCGGCAATGGCAATGTGAACTTTTGGGAATGATACTGACATGAGACCATTTCCTTCATTTTCGGTGAGCGCAATGGCCCCGATGTCGGCAATCAGGAAATTGGCTCCGGTAACTCCAACTCCGGCGGTATAAAATTTCTCACGCAGGAGTTTGCGCACAAAAGCCGTAATCTGCTCAGGAGTGCTGTTGGCTTTCATTTTGAATTTCTCCTGAAAAAGCGCCGACACATCTTCCTTTGATTTGTGCATGGCCGGGGTAACAATATGGTATGGTGCCTCACCGGCAAGCTGAACGATGTATTCGCCCAGATCGGTTTCCTGCGATTCAATTCCTGCCTGCTCCAGTGCCTGGTTAAAGCCGATCTCTTCCGTGACCATCGTTTTCGACTTCACCACATTTTTTGTCTTATGCCGATTCAGTATGGCAAGTATCTCAGACAATGCCTCATTGGCGTCCTGGGCCCAGATTACTTTACCTCCGTGCTTTTGAAAATTGATCTCAAAGTCGATCAGGTATTTTTCAAGGTTGATGATCGCTTTGTGCTTGATATGAGCCGCACGCTCCTTGGCCAGTTCGATGTTGCTGAATTGTAGTCTGCCTTTAAGCACGGCATCGTCGTAACGGGAGATATTAAAGGCGATCTTGCGCCTGTGCTCAGGATCGAAGGCTTTGAGAGCCGAATCCTGCTGAAACTTATTGTAGATTTCCACGATAGCCGGGTTAAAGAGTAATAGGTATCTTATTCACGCGAACCTGGTGCCGGCCGCCTTCAAATTGAGTGGTCAAAAACTCCGTCAGGGCCTGAGATGCTTCTTCGAAATCGATAAAGCGACCGGGGAAACAAATAATATTCGCGTTGTTGTGCATGCGGGTGAGCCTGGCTTGTTCAATATTCCAGCAAAGTGCGGCACGTACATTAGGGTATTTATTGGCTACCATACACACGCCATTTCCACTGCCGCATACAAGCATACCGCCCTTATGAACGCCATCATTAACAGCTGCCGCCAAAGGATGGGCCACATCCGGATAATCTACGCTATCAGGTGAAAATGCTCCATAATCCTTTACGATATAACCGGCTTCACGCAACTTATCCTTTAAAAACTCCTTAAGTGCAAATCCTGCATGGTCGCTTCCTACTGCAAAAATTTCCGTTTTTTTAAACATTGTTAATAAATTTTATTACAAAAATAGTTAATAAAACTGCAATCTTTTATATCAGGCTTATTATAAGCTTTTTATGAAATAAAGCAAAACACTGCTTCCCTGTATTTGTTTATCTATCAATTTTATAGGGTTGTGAACAATTTAATGTTGATAGTGTATTAATTTTGTTCATTAATTCTGATAAGTCACCCGCATATTGCCCAAAGCCGGTCATGATCAGCTGAAACGGTTAATAAGCCTGTTATTATTACCAATTAAACACACGGTTTTCAACAACAATTATAGTTCTTTTTTAATAAACTTATCAGTTCAATAG
>JBBRRV010000163.1:0-6611 GCA_038246075.1 Bacteroidales bacterium | reverse complement strand
TTCGTGCCGGGGTTCCTGCACAGGGTTTCGTTCATATTGGATCATAACGCGATTTGCCTTTTTGCCTGGTTTCGGCGACACCAGCATCAGTTGGGCAGGGTAGAAGCCCTCCGCCCGCATCAGTTGTTCAAACAGGGCGCTTTCCGGCACCGGCAGAATGACACAGCATTTTCCTCCGGGAGTGGTTAAATGTGCACATGCCATTGCCAGTATATCATGGGGCATATCTCCCGAATGCCTTGCCTGGTTGCGAAGTGCCGCAGGAGAAAGCAACGAGTTGTTGAAAAATGGTGGGTTGCATACGACCAGGTCGTAATATTCATTGCAGGTCAGTATGTATTGCTGTAATGAAATATTTTCAACGGATATTCTCCCGGGCCAAGGGCTGCCCAGCGCATTCCAGGAGGCCTGCGCAGCAGCCATCTGCTCAATATCGATGGCATGAATGGTTGCCGGCGATCGTTGGGCCAGCATTAAGGCAATCAAGCCCGACCCCGTGCCGATGTCAAGGATACGGGCTGCGCCGTCAACATTGCACCATGCCCCCAGCAATACCGCATCAACGCCCACCTTCATGGAGCAGTTGTCGTCGGAAATGGTGAATTGTTTGAACTGGAAGGGCATAAATGAGCAAGTATGTTGTGGGCAAAAATAATGAAATAACCTGAACAACCTTACACTGCCCTATCCTGAAGGAGAGGGTTGTGGACGAGATGCTTCAACTATAGAGTTATGGCCGATGTTGAAAGACTGTTCCTGCTATTTTATCAAGAACATCAGACAGATGATTGAGTACTTGATCATCTGTGAACCGAATTACTAATATTCCTGATTTTTCAAGCTCTAATTGACGGTTAACATCTCTTTCTTTAACATCTTTACCTCGATGTATTCCGCCATCCACTTCAATGGCCAGCAAGTATTCATGGCAATAGAAATCAACAATAAAATGACCTACAGGATGTTGCCTCCTGAATTTCAATCCTGCACATTTACGTGAACGAAGTTCTTCCCAAAGTTGTATCTCTGATTCAGTCTGCGTTTTGCGCAGTTTTTTAGCATATTCAAATTTCGGCTTTTTTGCTCCGAAATTCAAAGAACTATTCACTGTTTTTCGAATATATACCATGTAAATCCATCTTTATTATAAAAATAGATAAAATTCTTGAATATAGACGATCGTCCTTCTGCCTCACCCTGCCCTCTCCTCAAGGAGAGGGTTCAAGTCGTGAAAGTTCCAAAATGAAGACGATGAAAGTTAATTTTCGAATGTAAATAAACTTTCAAATGCCCAATCGATCACCCTTCTCCTTCAGGAGAAGGGAGGGGATGAGGTATTTTGGCGTAGTTCATTACTAACTATTCTGGTTACCGTGTGTCGAATTGGGGCTTAAGCCGGGGGTTATTGAAATGTCCACATGCGTACCACTTTAGTCCAGGACTCCGCTAAGCAATGTGTTTATTGACGGGGTGACTCAAAGTCGCCCCGTCAACCAGCGTAGCTATAGGTAGATATCAATCAGCCCCTCAGGTGCATCAATATCGATCTGCCTGTTTGGGCGGTCTACCTTCAGGATGATGTCGTCGGAAATGGGAATCAGGATCTCTTTGGCGCCATGTCTGATCTGCATGATGGCCTGGTGCTGCAGATCCAGCACATCCTCTATGATGCCGACAGGTCCCTTTTCCTTGTCTACTACAGCAAATCCTTTCACTTCGTGGTAATAGAATTTGTTGCCGGTGAGTGGCGGCAGAAAACTTAATGGCAGAAATAGGAGGGAGCCGACAAAGAGTTCTGCATCGTCGGTTTCAGTCACATCACGCAGGCGAACAACAGCCTGCTTCTTGGGACGGAGTTGTATGCTTTCAATAGAAAATGGAACCAGGTTTTCATTCAATTTGATGAAAACTGATTCCATTTCAAGGTAGTTCTGCGGATCATCCACATCCAGGTAAAATACAACTTCTCCTTTTGATCCGAAGGTCCGGATTACCCGGCCAAGGCAGAAAAGTTCATTATAATCCATACCAGTGGATTGCTTTTGGTTGATCGCGGCAAAGCGAATTTATGTATGCCTGGTAATTAAGCTTCAGGCTTGTCTGTTTCAGGCTCTTTAGCAGCAGGAGGTGTTTCAGCAACAGGTTCTGCGGCAACTTCAGCAACAGGTTCTGCGGCAACTTCTGCAACTGGCTCTGCTACGACTTCTGCAACTGGTTCTGCTGCAACTTCAGCAACTTCTGCTGCCTCAACTTCAGCAACAGGTTCTTCAGCAACTTCAGCATCATCAGCTACTTCAACAGCAGCTGCTGTTGCCAGTGCTTTGGCTTCCTTGGCAAGTTTTTTGGCCAGCGTCTGGGCTTTGGCTTCATTAACCTTAACTTCGGCTTCCATGCGTTTTTTGTCTTCCGACTTAGCGCTCAGCACCTTTTCGTTTGAAGCGTGGGCGAGTTTGTCGTCCTTGGCAACCTGCCAGGCGTTAAATTTCTCGTCAGCCAGTTCCTGTGTAAGGGCGCCTTTGGCAATACCTTTGAGCAGGTGTTTCTTGTACATTACGCCTTTGTAATAAAGAATAGCTTTCACCGTATCGGTGGGTTCAGCGCCTGTAGTAACCCAGTAGAGAGCTCTGTCGAAGTCAATCTGGATTTGGGCTGGTACTGCAATCGGGTTGTAGGTGCCAATTTTCTCGATGAATTTTCCGTCTCGTGGTGCACGACCATCCGCAATTACTATATGATAAAAAGGTTGACCTTTTTTACCATAGCGTTGTAATCTGATCTTTGTTGGCATTGTTTAAGTATAATTAATGATTAATTATGATGTTTATGCTTTGGTAAGCGATGAATTTTCAGGCATTTGCCCTTTTGCTTCAAGGCCAGTTAAAGCGGGTGCAAAGATGTGAATATTTTTCGGATTATCATGCGATCCTGTGAAATTTCCCGGCATTTTATACCCTGCATGCTGGCGCAGACAATTATTGCACCTCTGTTTCATTGCGATAATCGTACTTCACATCTTCAGGCGGAATGGAGTCGGGCGGGAGTACCATTGATTTTGCCGGTCCTTTCAGCTCAACCTGGGGCACTAACGCATCGTAATCACCCTGTGTAATGAGTTCCTTGCGCAGCATTTTATCGGACATAAGTTTATAATACGACGCCAGAAAATCGCGCAGGCGCCCATCCTTATCAAAGGAATATTTGAACCATTTCGGGTGAGGCACGATACTGGCCATATAAATGGCCTCAGCCAGTGTGAGTTTCGATACATCTTTCCCGAAATAAAATTGTGCCCCTTCATTCACGCCATACACCAGGGGTCCCATCTCGATAATATTGAGGTAAACTTCGTACATCCTTTCCTTGCTGGTCAAACCGTTGTTCTCGATAAGCCATACGATGAGCGCTTCTTCGAGTTTGCGGGTGATGGTTTTGTTCCGGTTCAGGAAAACGTTCTTGATGAGTTGCATGCTGATGGTGCTGCCGCCGCGGGCAAACCGGTGTAATTTAATATTGGTGATGATGGACTGGCGAAAAGCATCGGGCAGGAATCCGCGGTGATTAAAAAATTGCCCGTCTTCGGAAGTCATGATGGCATCTTTCAAATAGGCAGGTATCTTATCCAGCGACCGGAAATTCGGATTTGAAGGCCCGATTGGGAAAGTCGCTACAGGCACACCTCTTTCATAGGCTGTATGCATGAACGGTCCGTTCATCTTGCTGAGGTTGGTATTGCCATAACTCAGGATCCTGAAATGTTTTTTTTCAAGACCTGAAGAGAAAACAAGTGCATCGGGATGGGCCAGGTCAACGATAAACTTAAGGTGGAAACCCAGTTCCCCGCTGGTTTTGATTCCATCGAGATTATAAAACAAACCTTTGGGCAGCGATTCGAAAAAATCATCTGCATTAAATTTTGGTTTGTTGAGGATGATGGTGAATTGCTTGCTTGGCGCTGCACGGTAACGTAAATAGGGGTTTATCTCCATTTTGTTAAAGATAAACCTGCTGGTGCTGTCGAGTTCGACATAATCAGGACCGAAGTTGATATGATAGTTGGCCAGGCCATGCCCGAAAATGACATCTTCACTACTGATGCGTGGCTGATGGATCACCAGATTTCGCAGCGAAGCAAGTCCGCTCAGGGTAAAAACATTGTCTGCAGTATTGGCCCCCGAAAGGCTGAAATGCAGCGTGTCGAAGGCAATATGCGTATCCCAGCGCTGATCGATATAAGGTAAAACAACTTGCTGCCTGTTGCGGGCAAACAACTTAAAACGGGCCGAACGGTTTCCGGCATCCAGGTTGCCTTGCAACACCCAAGGTGTCACTTTGCCATTGTCGGTTTCCACGATTTCGGTTTCAAATTCATGGCCTGCAATGGCCAGCTGCTTCATGTCGAAGCCAAAGATGTTGGAATTGAGATTTGCCTCCAGTCGCAGGTTGTCGATGGTAATTGCAGAAGGGATCTGGTTGAACATGGCGCTAAGCAGGCGATCGACGCGGTCGGCATAATCCGCCGGCTCCCTGGGTTCCAGCGTATCGGCAGCTTTTTTTCCTGTGTCGAGCAGAAACATATAATTTGTTATGCTGTCCTTGCGCACAAAATTGAACCATACATCTTTCATCTCCAGGTTCCCGAGTTTGAGCCTTAGACCAAGCATCTTCCAGATGCTGACATTGGCATGGATGAACCCGATCTTCATCAGGGAATCTCCGTCAGCAGGTTTAAGGGTGATGTTGCTGAAATTTAAGCCCGACAAGCCTTCAAATGCGAACGAACCGATGGCCAGTTCCGCCTTGTAGTGTTCGTTAAAGCTTTTAATGCGGCGGTTCATGTAACTTTCCGCCAAAGAATGACGGAATACCAGCGCTAAGGCCAGCAAGCTTACCAGGATGGCCAGCACAATCAACGCGCCTTTTATCAGCTTTGGCGAAATATGCAACTTAGGCATTTGAAGTTTTTTGCTCATAACGGGACGCAAAGGTAGAGATTAGTTTGAATCGTTGGAATCGTTTGATTCGTTTGAACGGTTTGAATCGTTTGAAATCGTTTGAATTCCTTCGAAACCCTGTACCGGGCGCAGCCAGATCAGCGAAGTTAAACCCTGAACCGACCCAACGGTAAGCTCAGCGAAGCTGAATCCGACTCAACCGGAAACCTTATTTATTTGTCCTTTAACCTTAGTAGACAGATCAATTATAAATCGTTTTAAACCTTATTGCCTTATTTTGGATTAGATCAAAATGGGTGATAAGATTATGGCATTCCATTTCCATGGCAGCATAACATAAGCTAATAAGGTTACAATTATGGCTAAATCCTATTCTACTAAGGTTAAAATACTAAAATAAGGTTTTTCTGAGAGACCCATTCGACTATGATACTTTATCAGGCGATTAACAAGCTGAATTCATCTGTCGGCCTTTAATTTTTAATGTTGTCGGGAGCCTGATCACTGAACATTATTTCGCATTTTTCTGAACCCTGAAACGCTGAAACCCTGAAACGCTGAAACCCTGAAACCCTGAAACCCTGAAACGCTGAAACGCTGAAACCCTGAAACCCTGAAACCCTGAAACCCTGAAACCCTGAAACCCTGAAACCCTGAAACCTCACTTGCAACTGACCATCCGAATGCGCTAAAGAACTTGTGAATAGTTTTCAACGCTGAAGAAAATAGCTGAGCGTTTTTACCTAATTTTATCCGGCAGATTCTTCCACACTAACTCCCTAATATTCAGCTATACCACATGCCTTCTTTTTCACATTTACATGTCCATTCCCAATATTCCATACTTGATGGCGCAGCCGATATAGGGCTGATGCTAAAAAAAGCCCAGGCCGATAAAATGCCGGCCCTGGCCATTACCGACCATGGCAATATGTTTTGTGCCTTTGAATTTGTGGCCAAAGCCAATAAACTCAACAAAGCAAATCCTTCGGCTAAAGTGAAGCCCATCGTAGGGTGTGAATTCTACCTGGTGAACGACAGGCATAAAAAACATTTTACCCGCGACGACCGCGACCAGCGTTGCCATCAGCTGCTGCTGGCAAAAAATGAACAAGGATATAAAAACCTGGTGAAACTTAGCTCACTGGGCTTTACCGAAGGGTATTATTCCAAATATCCGCGCATCGATAAGGAACTGATCGTGAAATATCATGAAGGCCTTATCGCAACAACCTGCTGCCTGGCGGGTGAAGTGCCCCGTGCCATCATTAACAAAGGTGCCGCGGCAGGCGAAGAAGAATTTCGCTGGTGGCTCGACCTTTTCGGCGAGGATTATTATATCGAACTGCAACGTCATGGCATCGCCGATCAGGAAAAAGTGAACCTGGTGCTGATGGATTTTGCCGCCCGCTACAATGTGAAAATGATCGCTTCCAACGACTCCCATTACGTTGAACAGGCTGATTACAATGCCCACGACATCCTGTTGTGCATCAATACCAATGAAAAGCAAAGCACACCTACCGTAAAGGATTACGGTGACAATGATGAATCATCGAAAGGCCGGCGATTCGCGTTCTATAACGACCAGTTTTATTTTAAGACGACGGCCGAAATGAACAAGTTGTTTCATGATATTCCGCAGGCTATCGACAATAC
>JBBRRV010000162.1:0-6632 GCA_038246075.1 Bacteroidales bacterium | reverse complement strand
TAAGAGTGTTCAAAACACGATTTATTTTTAATCAATGTTCTTTGTTTTATTGAAAATCAAAGGTTATTAACAGGTTAAGTGGCGTTTTCAACAGTGCTCTTTTTGTAAAGTTTGTAAATATCACGATATCAACAAATTAAATGTATTATTGTTGATAAATTATGTTGTTTAGAGGGGTGTTTTATTGTAATCTGTGCGTAAATTTGAGTCATACTTTTGGCTATGGCAACAACTGACACAGAAGGTATTAGAGTCGTTGACTTACTTAAACTTATCCCTGAGGATTTGTTATCTGAATTGAGTTTAGAAACAAATGTCGATTACCAGGTAAAGAAGCTTTATGGCCGGGATATCTTTACACTTTTGTTGTATGGACTTATTGAAAGTGAAAGACTTGGATTAAGATCCTTACAGGATTTTTACAGTTCTACCAATTACAAGTATCTTTTTAATATCCCAGCAGGCAAGACAATTAAATACAATTCCATTTCTGCCCGCCTGGCAACAATGAATGTTGAGTTCTTTCGCAAAGCTTATGAGGCAATCTATGAGGAGTGTTCCGAACTATACGGAGAAACGGACCTTTCACTGAAACACAAGATAACACGTGTTGATTCAACTATGGTTTGCCAAACAGCTACCAAACTTGAAAAGGGGATCAATGTTGGCTGTAAGAAGAATGGGAAGAAGCAGATTAAATATACCATTAGCTTAACAGAAATGTTTCCCAGTAGTGTTGAAGTATTTAATCAGCAATGTCATATCAACGAAAACCTAACCATTCCCAAGGCAATATTCAGGGTTATGGACAAAAACAGAGACAATGTTTTTGTTTTTGACAGGGGGGTATCTGACCGTGAGACTTTTTGCAAACTAGATGAGGATAATTATTCTTTTGTTACAAGACTAAAGTCAGATGCACGTTTTGAAGTGATTGAAGAATTTGAAGTAGATCAGCTTCCAACAGTCCGGAACTTAACCATTCTTAAAGACCAACGCATTCACCTTTACAGAAGTGGAAAACATATTGTAGAGCATTCCTTTCGGCTGATACAGACAATAAATGAGAAGGGACTTCCCTATTTTTTTCTTTCCAATATGTTCAATGTGACGGCAAAAGATATCGTGTCCTTTTATAAAAAAAGATGGGATATTGAAGTCTTTTTCCGGTTTATAAAACAAGAACTCAATTTTAAACACTTTATCAGTGTAAATGAAAATGGAATCAAGATCCTTCTGTATATGACCCTTATTCTTTCGATGCTTATCCTAATCTATAAAAAATGCAACGGATGGGGTTATAAGACATCAAAAAGAAGGTTCATGATTGAAATGTGGGACATCATCAATGAAATGTTAATAAAACACACTGGCGGTGACCCAAGCCGAGTCTTTCGATGACTGTACTTTTTCCTTTGATTATCAATATGTCAATGAACAGGCAAATATTAGTTCTTTATTTATTTAAGGTTTTGAACACTCGTAGTTTCAAATTCCAAATTCCAAATTCCAAGGTCCAAGGTCCAGGGTAAAGGGAATTATGATTTCAGATCGCACTATGTTCAGTTTTCAGGTATTTCTCCAGTGAACCATGCCTTATGTTTTTAATGATTTCGGGATGATTCACATGGAATTCGAATTCGCTACGAAAGTGTCTGATTACACTGGCGATGGGCCAGGCAGCAGCATCACCCAACGGACAAATCGTATTTCCTTCAATCTTTCCGGCAATGCTCACCAAGAGGTCAATGTCATGCATCCTGCCCAGCCCGTTTTCGAGCCGGAACAGCACTTTCTCCATCCATCCGGTACCTTCGCGGCAGGGAGAGCATTGCCCGCAGGATTCGTGATGGTAAAACCTGGTAAAATTCCAGGCATTACGCACCATGCATGCATCTTCGTCATAAACGATAAATCCTCCGGAGCCTAACATGGTCCCGCTCTCGAATCCTCCTTCGGCGAGTGATTCATAGCTCATCAGACGATCCTCGCCTGAAAGCGTTTTAACGATCAGGCCAGCAGGAAGTATGGGTACGGATGAACCTCCTGCAACTACTGCTTTCAGTTTTTTGTCATTCCTGATTCCGCCGCAATATTCATCGGAGTAAAGAAATTCACTCACAGGTAACCCCATTTCAATTTCGTAAACACCGGGATTATTGATATTCCCGCATGCGGAAATCAGTTTCGTACCCGTGCTTCTTCCATGGCCCAGAGCGGCATAGACAGTTCCACCCATGTTGATGATTGGAACAACAGCAGCCAGTGTTTCAACATTATTCACTACGGTAGGGCAACCATACAAGCCCTTAACTGCCGGGAATGGTGGTTTGATGCGGGGATTTCCACGTTTACCTTCAAGTGATTCGAGTAAGGCGGTTTCTTCACCACAGATGTATGCTCCGGCACCGGAATGCACAAAGATGTCGAGGCTATAGCTGCTTCCGCAGATGTTTTTTCCGAGAAATCCATGGTCGTAAGCTTCGCGGATAGCACCATTGAGGATGCCGATGATGTATTTGAATTCGCCCCTCACATAGATATATGCTGTCTTTGATTCCAGCGCAAAACTGGAAACGATCATCCCTTCCAGGAGCAGGTGCGGAATATGTTCCATCAGGTACCTGTCCTTGAATGTGCCGGGTTCGCTTTCGTCGGCATTGCAGACCAGATAGCTTGGATTTCCCGATTTACGGTCGAGAAAGCTCCATTTCAATCCGGTGGGGAAACCTGCGCCTCCGCGGCCCCGCAACCCGGAAGCCTTCACTTCGCTAAGTACATCATTTGGAGTGTAATCCTTAAGCACCTTCTCCACAGATTTGTATCCTCCGTTGGAACGGTAAACCGCAAAGCTCTGAATGCCGGGAATATCAATATGTTCTAAAAGAATTTTTCTGCCCATTTCGCTTCTCCCGGTTTAGTATGATCAGTGCGATTTTTTATGTCATTCAGGAGCTGGTCAATCCCCTGCTCGGTAAGGTTTTCGTAGAATTCAGTATTGATCTGCATCACCGGCGCCGACCCGCATGCTCCCAGGCATTCTACTTCTTTTAAGGTAAAGAGGCCATCACTGGTGGTTTCGCCCGGGCGGATGTTTAGTCTGGCCTGCAGATATTCTGAAATGGTCTCGCCCCCGCAAATTGCGCATGGACCTGTATGGCAGACTTCTATAACGTATTTCCCCACATTTTCCAGGTAGTACTGGGAATAGAAGCTGGCTACTTCATACACTTCTATCGGTTGAAGGTGCAGTAAGGAGGCAACATAATCCATTACATCCACACTGAGGTAACCGCCTAGTTCTTCCTGTGCAATATGCAGAACAGGCAGCAAAGCTGATTTTTGCCTTCCTTCGGGATAGCGGCTTATAATTTGTTCAACTTTCCTGTGTATCTCATCTGAGAACTTAACCGGTTTGTTTTCTTTCCTGTACTGTTTATGATCTATCTTGTTTTCAAGCATGCAGTATATTCGTAATTAGTAATTCGTAGCCAGTGATGATTGTGCATTCATTATTTTTAATGTTTTTCTGTCAGGCATCCAGTTCGCCGGCGATTACATTCATGCTGCTCATGGTCAGAATGGCATCGGACAGGACCGCTCCCTTAATCATTTCAGGAAAAGCCTGGTAGTAAATGAAACATGGTCTGCGGAAATGAAGCCTGTATGGTGTGCGTCCGCCGTCGCTGACCAGGTAAAATCCAAGTTCACCGTTTCCGCCTTCCACTGCAAAATAAACTTCGCCCGCGGGTACATTTATTTCACCCATCACAATTTTAAAATGGTATATCAGGGCCTCCATTTTACTGTAGACATCTTCTTTAGGTGGGAGGTACACCTCGGGGACATCCATATGGAAATTGCCTGCCGGAAGATTTTCCAGCGCATTTTCGACCAGTTTCAGGCTCTGCCACAACTCTTCCTGCCTTACGCAGAAACGGTCGTATGTATCACCCTGTGTGCCAACCGGAATAGTAAAATCAAAATCATCGTATGAACAATAGGGATTCATCACGCGTACATCATAATCCACCCCGGCTGCACGGAGGTTAGGGCCGGTGAATCCGTAATTAAGTGCCCTTTCGGCCGAAATGCCGCCAACACCTATGGTACGATCCATGAAAATGCGGTTACGCATCAGGAGCTTTTCAAACTCAAGTAGTTTGCCGGGAAGCCGTTTGATCAATGCCCGGATTTTTTCGAGGGCTGCAGGTGTAAAGTCTCTTTCGAACCCCCCGATACGGCCAAGGTTGGTTGTAAGGCGGGCACCACACATTTCTTCATAGATTTCGTAAATAGCTTCCCTTTCCTGAAAAACGTAGGTGAAACCTGTGAGTGCTCCGCTATCCACGCCAATCACACTGTTACAAACCAGGTGGTCGGTGATACGGGCAAGCTCCATCGTAATGATGCGCATGTAGTCGATCCGCTTATTGCTTTTAATGCCCAGCAGTTTTTCTACCGTCATGTCCCATCCAATGTTGTTGATGGGCGAGGAACAATAGTTCATCCGGTCGGTGAGTGTTTTAATCTGGTAATAGGGCTTATGCTCGGCAATTTTTTCAAATGCACGGTGAATATAGCCTACGGTTTGTTCGGCATCAATAATGATCTCACCGTCCATGGTTAGAATATTCTGGAAGATGCCGTGCGTAGCAGGGTGTGTTGGCCCGAGATTAAGCGTTGTATATTGCTTATCGATGTCTTCGGGGTATATGGTGATGTGAGGGTCGTTGATATCCATATCAGTGCAGGCTAATCAGTTTAATATTATCTTCCGAAGAAGCGGTTGTCTTTGTCTTCACGCGTAGGGTCCTCAACCGGGTATTCCTTGCGCAGGGGGAAGAAATCGAGGTATTCAACGTTCAGTATGCGGATCAGGTTAGGGTGACCAATGAACTGTATGCCATAAAAGTCCCACGTTTCACGTTCCATCCAGTTGGCTGCCGAGAAAACGGGCGTAAGTGTGGGCACTTCAGGCTTTTCGACAGAGACAAATACTTTCAGACGAATCCTTTTGTTTTCACGCAGGTTGTGCAGGTGGTATACAACACCCAGCGCCAATTCCCTTTCGGGGTAATGGATCCCGCATAAATCGGTCAGGAATTCAAATTGCATGTCCGGGTCATCCTTCAGGAATCTGACCACATCACAAATGGAATCACTGTTTACGGTAATGACTGGCATGTCAGGGGAAAGATCAATTTCAATGATCTTTTGCCCGAATGCAGTTTTTAATTTATTAACAATCAATTGGTCATCCATGCCGTAACGCGTTTAGCGATGATTTACTTAATTCCGTATTTAGCCAGCAGCTCACGGTATTCCGGGGAGTACCTTCTTCTGAGGGGTTCGTTTCCGACAAGCTCCTGTATTTTCATGAACCCGTCGATAATCTGTTCCGGACGTGGTGGGCAGCCTGGTACGTAGACATCAACAGGGATAACACGGTCGACACCCTGGAGAACGCTGTAAGAATCAAAGATGCCTCCGCTGGCTGCACAAGCCCCCACGGCAATAACCCAGCGGGGCTCGGCCATTTGTTCGTATATCTGGTGCACGATAGGTCCCATTTTCTTGGCGATAGTCCCCATCACCATCAATAAGTCGGCCTGCCTGGGCGAAAAACTCAGGCGTTCAGAACCAAATCGGCCAAGGTCATAATGCGATCCCATGGTGGCCATGAATTCGATACCGCAGCATGAAGTGGCGAAGGGCAATGGCCAGATTGAATTTTTACGCGCCAATCCGATAACTTTATCATATTGTGTGGCGAAAAAACCGGGTGCCGAGTACCCTGCGGGTGCATCGACAATATTATAGGGCAAAGTTGAATTTTCCATTTTGTTAAAATTTGTGCCCCGTCACTCTGCGCAATCTTATGCAAGGGGATGGTTCAGGCATCATCGGTTTGAATTCATTCCATTGGTGATCAATCCCATTCCAGCGCACCTTTTTTGTATATGTAGTAAAACCCGAAAAGAAATAAAGCCATGAATAACAACATTTCCCAGAATCCGCTCCATCCCATGTCTTTAAAATTTATGGCCCAGGGGTAGAAAAAAATAACTTCTACGTCAAAGAGTACAAACAGGATGGCAATCAGGAAGTATCTTACCGTGAAGGGGAAGCGGGCGTTGCCCTGGACTTCGATACCACATTCAAAGTTTTCATCCTTTCTCAATGTCCTGATGCGCTTTCGCTTGCTCCCTATAAAGTGGGTAGCAAACATGGTGATGCCGACAAACGAGAGGACGACAACCGATTGAATAAGCACAGGGAGGTAATCATTAGGCAGAAACAGTTTTTCCATAGTTTTTCTAAGTTTTTTCACGAAACAGCGAGGTGCTATAAAATCATGATTTCGCAACTAATTTATACAAAAACATCAGACTTTACTTGAAAAATATTGATCATTTCATACAATTACCAAACTACTCCTCATGTTTGTGTTAAGAGAATAACAAAGGAAAGCTGCTAATGTTTCAGCGTCAGGCAGAAGTTCGCGGAACTCCTGAGGAGCAAGCCATTATAGGACGTGGGAACATATCATCAAGGCAGGGGAGGGTAACTGTAAGAGGCTGACGGCCTCATCAGTGAATTGATGCTAACCGGGAGGCGAATATTTTGTG
>JBBRRV010000161.1:0-6644 GCA_038246075.1 Bacteroidales bacterium | reverse complement strand
TTCCTATTGGAACAATGCTCTTCGGCCTATTACTGATCAGATCGAATATTAATGAGCAAAACCAAAAGAAATTGCAGGTTAGCGAGAAACGATTCAGGACCATCCTTAATAATGCCACGGATGCCTTGTATTTAACGGATAACGAAGGTAATATCGTGGATACTAATGATCAGGCCAGCAAGGAGCTAGGCTATTCCTACGAGGAATTAACAGCCATAAATCTTTTTGATATCGACGCCCTGAATACCGATAAAGAAAAAATTAAAGAAATTTTTAATGCATTTATCCCGGGCGAACCTTTGATTTTTGAGACGGTGCACAGGCGGAAAGATGGCAGTACATTTCCTGTTGAGATCAGTTCAAATAGTTTTGATTTAAACGGTGAATTATTCATTATTGGTTCAGCACGCAATTTAACTGACCGCAGGCTTGCTGAAGTCAATATCCGCGAAAGCGAAGAGAAATTCCGCAGCATATTCAATAATCACTCTGCTGCCAAGCTTTTAATTGATTCCGAAACCGGCAATATTACTGATGCAAATGAAGCCGCTGCAAAATTTTACGGCTGGTCACTTGCGGAATTAAAACAAATGAAAATTCAGCAGATCAATGCACTTTCTCCCGAAAAAACTAAAAATGTATTTGGAAAAATTCCGTTTGAAAAACCTTCGCGCTTTGAATTCGGTCACCGGCTGAAAGACGGTTCCGTCAGGAATGTTGAGGTATTCAGCAGTAAGATTGAAATTGCAGGGAAAAATTATCTGCATTCGATCATTCATGATATCTCTGAACGCAAACTGGCGGAGGAATCACTGCAAAAACTAAATTTAGCGATCAGGCAGACACGGGAGGTGATTTTTATAACTGACAAAGATGGAATCATAACATTTATCAATCCTGAATTTACAAATATTTATGGTTATGATGCAACGGAAGTGATAGGTATTAAAACGCCACGTATCCTGAAAAGTGGAATTATCAGTGAGGCTGAAGATGAACGTTTCTGGAAGGCATTGGTAAACAAAAAAAGTCTCAAGGCCGAATACAAAAATAAATGCAAGAATGGGAGCTTAATAGATATTGAAGGTACAGCGGACCCCATCCTCGGGGATAACGATGAGATTATTGGATACCTTGGCATACATAGGAATATAACCGAACGCAAACATGCTGAGGAAGTGTTGCGAAACAGCGAGCAGATGCTTCAGACTGTGCTGGATAATTTTCCTGGTGTAGTTTTTTGGAAAGATAAACAATCGAAATATCTGGGCTGCAATCAGTCCTTTGCAACTGCAGCCGGTTTAAATAACCCGGCTGAGGTGGCCGGAAAAACCGATTTTAATCTGGCCTGGGGGGCAGCCGATGGGGAACAATACCGGGCTGATGATGTTAAGGTCATGGAAAGTGGTAAAGCAAAATTACACATCATTGAAACACAGCATCAGGCCAACGGGCAATTGATCTGGCACGACACAGGCAAGATTCCCTTAAGGGATTCCCTGGGTGACATTGTTGGGTTAATTGGTGTATCCAATGACATTACAGAGCGCAAGCGGGCAGAAGATGAGGCCAAGGAATCATTTTCACTGCTGACTGCAACACTTGAATCCACAGCCGATGGAATACTTGTTGTCGATGAAAACGGCATGATCACAAATTCGAATAAGAAGTTTGTTGAGTTATGGCAGATTCCGGAATCAATCATGTCATCAATGAATGATGAGCAAACTTTATCGTTTTTACTCGACCAATTGAAGGACCCTTTAAGTTTTTTAAGAAAAATAGAAGAATTGCAAGTAAATGATGCTTTAACGTCATTTGATATACTGGAATTTAAAAACGGCAGGACATTCGAACGCTATTCACAATCTCAGATCATTGAAGGGAAAGCAGTTGGTCGTGTCTGGAGTTTTCGCGACGTCACGGAAAAGAAAGAGATGTTGGATGATTTAATGGAGGCCAAGGAAAGGGCCGAAGAAAGTGATCGCCTCAAGACTGCTTTCCTCCATAATATTTCGCATGAAGTCCGGACACCGATGAACGCCATTGTCGGGTTTGCAGAATTTCTGAACGACCCCGATCTGTTTCCGGATGAACGTAAACAGTACACCGAAATTATTGTCCAAAGCAGTAAGCAGTTGCTCTCCATTATTAGTGATATCATCAACATAGCTACAATTGAGGCCGGGCAGGTCAAGATCATTGAAAAGGAAATGAACCTGAATGCAACGATCAGGCTGTTGAAGGAACAATTTGTATTAAAAGCCAATGAAAATAATATAAGCCTTAGCATAACAACTGCATTATCCGACCGTGAAGCCATTATTCAAACTGACGAAACAAAACTGACGGAGATACTTACCAATCTTTTGGAAAATGCCATAAAATTCACCAGGCAGGGCACTGTCAGTATGGGTTATGCATTGAAAGAAGACCTCCTCGAATTTTATATAGAAGATACCGGCATGGGCATACCGCCGGACATGCATGAGGAGATATTTAACCGCTTTAGCCAGGTTGGCATTACTGCTTTAAGTCAATTCGGCGGTTCAGGCCTCGGCCTGTCCATATCGAAAGCTTATGTCGAGATGCTTGGCGGCACGATATGGTTAACTTCAGAGCCGGGCAAAGGTTCAGTGTTCTATTTTACCATTCCGTATAAGAATATAGAACGTTATAGCCTCCCTGAAATACAGCCTGGTGAGGCTTTAAAATTTAAATTCCCCGCTGGTAAAACCATTTTAATTGCAGAAGACGATAATTCTAATTTCATACTGCTGGAGGCTTTGTTATCAGGTCTGAAATTGACCTTTCTCTGGGCAAAAAATGGGATTGAAGCCATTGAATTCTGCGAAACAAATCCGCAGATTGACCTGGTACTTATGGATATGAGCATGCCTGGACTGGACGGATACGAAGCTACCAGGCGAATAGTCGAATTCAGGCCTTATTTGCCCGTAATCGCACAAACTGCCTATTCAACACAAATGGAGAAAGACAATGCATATGCAAGTGGTTGCGTCGATTTTATCACCAAACCTTATAAAAAGGAACTGTTAATTGCAAAAATCAAGGAACGCATAGCATAAATATATTCTACTGGCAAGGTTAATAAGTGTTTAGATGTTTAATTTTCACCATTGCAGCGCCAGGCTATAACATTCCCTGCATCATTTTGTTTTTTCTTCATTAGAAATGGGCAACCCTTGGGAAGTTTTGTAAATCCATCGGGATGCTGCCCGGGTTTCGTGAGTTTATTCCGGATAATTCATTAACAACACTATAAGAACCATTATCGCAGCAGTTCCTTTAAGGATCAAAAGAAAACGCTCCCCACTGGTGCCTGTGGGAGGCAGTGATAAATGTCATGTGCTTTTATTTTTGGTTGTGAAGCTTAATATTGAAAGTGTTCGTGTATGACCGCCATTAATTTGTTTTTTTTGATTGGCTTGGAGATGTAATCGTTGCAACCGGCCGCCAGGGCCTTATTCCTGTCTTCACTCAGCACAAAAGCGGTCTGGGCGATAATGACCACTTCTTTATTAAACAGCCTGATTTGTCGCACGGCTTCATATCCGTCCATTCCGGGCATCCGGATATCCATCAGGACCAGGTCGAGATCCGGATGATTGATACAAGCCTGAACGGCTTCAAAACCATCTTTAACGGAGAGAATATCTTTGCCAATTTTGCTGATTACGGCTTCAAGCAATACTTCTGAGGATTCGTCGTCATCGGCGATTAAAATTTTCAGTTTTTTTTTCTTTGTTGCTATTTCATCCAAAACCTTGTTTTCGTCGGCGGATTCTTTTATTATTTTCAATTTGCAAGGGATTGTAAAATAAAATGTTGAGCCTTTGCGGAGCGTGCTTTTAAGCCAGATTTCGCCACCATGTTTTTCAACAAATTCTTTGCAAAGTAATAAGCCCAATCCGGTTCCATCTTCGTTGATGGTTCCTTTTGTGGAATGGAATTGTGTGATATCAAAAAGGTTGTCGATAACTTCCGGTGCTATGCCAACACCATTGTCCGAAATAGAAATCGTCGCTTCCTTGGAGGACTGTTTGGTATTGATATCAATTCTTCCGCCTGGATGTGTAAATTTTATAGCATTGGAAACCAGATTCCGCAAAATTGTCTTTAACATATCAATATCGGCATAAACATCTAAATCAGCGGCAACAAAATCATAGATTGTTATGTTTTTAGAGTCAGCGTTCAATTTCAAACCTGACAAAATATCCTGACAAATATCCTTAAGATGCATTTCTTCTGGTTCAAATGTTAATTTTCCAGATTGCGATCTTGTCCACATCAGGAGATCTTCCAGCAAATTATAAAATTGTTTGACTGAAGTATTAACGATATTTAGTTGACGCTGAATTTCATCAATTTCGTATGTGTCTATTTCGGAGCTTAATAAATCCAGGAATCCCAGAATCGAATTAAACGGACTTTTTAAATCGTGCGCCAGGATGGACATAAATCGATCTTTGTCGGTATTGAGTCTGGTAAGTTCTTCATTTTTTTTATTGAGCAGGTTTTCAAGATGTTTACGCCATGATATGTCCTGTACAATACCAATATTACGCAAGGGAAGTCCTCCGTCATCATAAAAGGTTTCGTAGTATTGATGCACATATTTCACGCGGCCATCGGGCATGAGCAGCCGGTGGTCTAATTCATACTGCGTGTGGGTTTCAAATGAATATTTCAATGCATTGGAGACCATTTCCTTGTCCTCCGGATGGATAACGCCCAGAAATACTTCATATGTAGCCCTGGATTTCGAAGGGTTTAATTCGAAAATATGATATATTTCATCTGACCATGTTAACTTATGGGTGTTCAGGTCAAGCTCCCAATATCCGATATGTGCAACATGTTGTGCATGCAACAATTTAATATCACTTTCTTTCAAGGCTTCCTCTGCATGCAGGATCTTCATCCTTTCCCAAAGACCCTCGACAATAATCCTGATCTGAAAAACATCATCTTTGCAATAAGGATCTGCTTTGTTTGCCACAATCCCTATCATAACAGTGCAGCCGTTTCGGATCACCGGCACAACCAGCAAGCGACTGAGTGGAACGTGGCCAAATAGCAGATCCATTTGTTGCGTGCGGGGTTCTGTATAATCATTGACCATAATGACCTCTTTTTGCCTGATGGATTTGTGCCAGATACCTGTATTTTCGATGGGAAACTCCAGGGGCTTCTGCTCACTTGGGTTCTTTTGCTTCGCTGCCTCGGTCCATAAGTGGGTATGCATGGTCTCTTGATCTTCATCTACCAAGCCGATAAAGGCCAGGTTGCTTTCCGTCAGGTTAACGAGCTCATTATTCGCCATGTCAATGATCTGGTTTCGTGGAGACTGGAAAATATTCAGAATGGCCTTGATCCGCCGCTCGTTTTTTCTGTATTTCATTTCCTCCTGTTTGCGTTCGGTGATATCCTGCACAATTCCTGACATTCTCACCGATTTGCCTTTAGCATCAAATAAATGACCACCTGTTGCAAAAATCCACCGCACAGCGCCATCCACGCGGCGGATGCGGCAATCAAAGCTACATTCTGAATTTGTAGCAACAGCTTTACGGAATTTACGATCCACTTCCTCGCGGTCCTCTGGCAAAACATGTTCGAGAAATAGCTCATATGACCAGTATGGCAACAGTGTCTTATAGCCAAAAATCTGGTCGTGTACCAGCGAGCGCTCTGAACTGTGGTCCAGCAGGCAAAGATCCCATGCTCCGGCATGGCTGCTTTCCAATGCAAGCTTTAACCTGAAATCGCTTTTGTATAGAGCCTCCTCTGCCTGCTTGAGTTTGGTGGTGTCCTGAACGGTGCCAAACATTCTTATGGGTATACCTGAGTTGTTGCGTGTGACTTCACCAATCGCATGCACGATCTTTTTCTGTCCGTCGGGCAGGATAATGTGAAAGTAAATATCATATGGGCTTCTCCCTTTCAATGCTTCCTCCAGAGATTGATTCACAAATTCCTGGTCAAAAGGATCAATGGCAGCCTGGAATGATTCGACGGAGGTTTGCATATCTGATGGAAAGCCAAAGATATGGTTGCTTTCGTCGGACCAATACATTTCATTGGTTTTAAGGTTCCAATCCCAGTTCCCAACGAGTGCAATATGCTGAGCTTCTTTCATGCGTTTTTCGCTCTCCCTGACCAGCTCTTCATTTTTTTTCAATTCGGTTATGTCTCTGATAATGACGCAAACATTTCCTAATAATCCTGGAGGAAATGGACTGAACGAAAGATGAAAAACAAGCATGTGACGATCCAAAGTTTTAAAGCGAATTTCCCCTTCGCATTTTTCAACAATGCTGCATTTAAGCAGTTTATCGAATTTAGGTTGCTCCATTTTAGCAATAAACTGAATGAAACTGGCACCTATGGCCTGCTCATGGGGTACATTGACAAGTTCTGCAAACCGGTGGTTGCAATAGAGGATCGTTCCGTCAGTTGAGAGCGTTGCAACTCCCTCATTCATCACTTCCACCAGGATGCGATAGGGCGTTTCTGAAGATGTAAGTGAATAGATCACTTCACCACCGGAGCCCTGGACAACGATGGCATCTACTTCGCCTGTCCTGATGGCATAAAGCGTTTCTTCCGCTTCTTTT
>JBBRRV010000160.1:0-6717 GCA_038246075.1 Bacteroidales bacterium | reverse complement strand
TACAATTTCCGGTCTGGTATTTTCAGATACCGATACGGATGGAACGCTTGATATTGGTGAGGCTGGCCGGGCCGGAATTGTGGTCAATTTATACCGTGATACCGATAAAAGTGGCACCTTGAATGCCGGTGACGTGCTGGAGGCGACTAAACCCTCGACAAGCCTTGGCGCTTATCAATTTGATGTGGTACCTCCAACAACCATAAATACTTATTTAGATCAGTTTACCGCAAATGGCGCGACAAAGGGCACTAACGGGACAAAAGACTGGAGTGTTAATTCATGGACTGAAGTTGGGGAAGCAAACGGTTTTGGGACTGGAGATATCTACATTACAAGTGCAAATGGATTGCGTATCCAAAATCACAGTAAAGGTGCATACCGGGCAGCCAACCTGGATGGAGCCATTGCTGCCACATTATCCTTTAAATACAGCGAGTCAGGCCTTGACCTTGATATCGGTGATTATGTGGATGTTCAGATCGCGACTTCTGCAACCCCATCAAGCTGGACCTTGTTGAAACGACTAACCGGTGCCGATGGCAATCAGACGGGCACGCTTTCCTATGATATCACCCCTTACATCGCTGCCGCTACCACCATCAGGTTCATGGCATCTCCCTCTCTCAATATGGTAAGTGGCGATATCGTTGATTTTGATAATGTACAGATCAGCTACAATGTTCCCGTTGCATCTGCATATGTTCTGCAGTTGTCCCAGCCCATTCCATCAGGCTATGCGCTGACTGTGCCGCTTCCAAATCCAACCGGTATTCGCACTGCTTCATTTACAGCCTCGGGCGCCGGCACATGTTCATTAAATTTTGGGTTATCTGGCGCTGACCTTGCCATAACAAATTCGGGAAACGTTGACCCGGTCATTGCAGGACAGGAATTGATTTATACCATTACGGTAAAAAATAACGGCCCTTCTACAGCAACAGGCATTGTCATTCATGATGCCATCACGGCATTTCCTTTACCACAATATGCAACAAATCTTGCAGGACCATGGAGTGCCTGGGTCGGATCGCTGGGTATTGCGAACCTTCCGAATGGTCTATCCTCAATAATCTTTATAAAAGGTACCGTGAGAAATGATCAATGTGCCATAGTTACAAATCAGGCATCGGTAACTTCCTTTACATCAGATCCGGTGGATTCCAATAATTCATCCGCAGTGATCACCACAACGGTGAAGGAACTGGTGCCACCAACCTTCACCACCTGCCCTGCCGCCATCTCTAAAAATTCAGATGCCGGCGTATGCAATGCTTCCTTTTTAACAACGGACCCAACCTTCGCTGACAACTGTACCGTGACTTCACTGACCTGGGCCATGACAGGTGCAACCATATCTTCCTCACCTTTAGCCGGGATTAATTATGTGCGGACCTATGCGTTCAACCCTGGGGTGACCACCGTAACCTACACCGTAAAAGATGCTTCAGGAAACGCTGTAACGTGCGCATATACCGTGACCATTAAAGATATTCAGCCGCCAACCATCATCTGCCCTGCAGGCATTTCGCAAAATGCAGCAGCCGGATTATGCAATGCTTCGGTTATCACACAAAACCCAACCACCGGCGACAATTGTTCCGTGACTGCACTCACCTGGACAATGTCAGGGGCAACTACGGCTTCCTCACCGGCAACAGGGATCAACAATGTAGGGACCTATACTTTCAACGCAGGCGTCACCACAGTAAAGTATACAGTAAAAGATGCTGCCGGCAACAGCACATCGCAAAGTTATACTGTGACCATCACTGATAATCAGCCACCGGCTATAAGCTGCCCGGTAAGCATCACCCAAAATTCAGATGCAGGTGTATGCACTGCTTCAGTCATAACACCAAACCCAACAGCCACTGATAATTGCTCCGCAATCACACTAACCTGGACAATGTCCGGGGCAACCATAGCTTCCTCACCTGCAGCAGGGCTGAACTATGTGGGGACTTATGTCTTCTACACAGGCATCACCTCAGTCACATACCAGGCAAAGGATGCATCCGGAAATACGGCCGTATGCAGCTTTAATGTGACCATAACCGATAACCAGTCGCCAACCATCATATGCCCGGCTGATATCGCACAAAACACATCAGCAATAGACTGCAAAGCTTCGGTCATCACGCCAAATCCAACCACCGGTGACAACTGCTCCGTGACCAGGCTGTCCTGGGTAATGACCGGATCAACCATTGCATCTTCACCGCTTGCAGGGATATACAATGTAGGGACATTTATTTTCAACTCAGGTGTCACCACCGTAACATATACGGTAAAAGATGCTGCAAACAATACGACCACATGCAGCTTCAAGGTTACCATAACCGACAATGTCAATCCGGTCATTAGCTGTCCGGCCAATATCATCCAGAACGTAACTTCAGGATGCAGCAAATCAATTACGGCAGCCAATCCGACAGTCGCTGAAAACTGCTCTGTCGCCTCCCTCACCTGGGTTATGAGCGGAGCAACTACCGGAAGTTCTGCAGCAACAGGAATCAATAATATTGGCACACAAATTTACAATCTGGGTATCACAACGGTGACCTATACAGTGAAAGATGCTGCAAACAATAGTGCCACCTGCAGTTTCACAGTTACGGTAACCGATAATATCAAACCGACGATTACCTGCCCGGCCAATATCAGCCAGAATGTGACAGCCGGATGCAGTAAATCTGTTTTAGTAAGCGATCCAACCTATGGTGACAACTGTTCCGCATCCTCATTGACCTGGATTATGACCGGGGCCACGACAGGAAATTCTGGAGCAACAGGCATCAATATACTGGGCACCCAGATCTTTAACGTGGGCACCACAACGGTGACCTATACAGTGAAAGATGCTGCAAACAACTTTGCCTCATGCAGTTTTACCGTTATCATCACCGATAACCAACTGCCCGTCATAAGCTGCCCCGCGGGCATCTCGAAAAATTCCGATGCGGGAGCATGCAATGCTACGGTAGTTATTCCAAACCCAGCCACCAGTGATAACTGCACTGTAACAGCACTGACCTGGGCCATGACCGGTGCAACAATAGCTGCTTCACCGGCAACAGGGATCAACAATATAGATACCTATATCTTCGGCATCGGGGTCACCAGCATAAAATATACCGTCAGGGATGCTTCTAACAATACTGCAACATGCACTTTCACGGTTACAGTTACCGATAATATAAGTCCTGCTGTCAGCTGTCCATCCAACATCAGCCAGAATATAACAGCGGGTTGCAGTAAATCCATTGCAACTACCGCCCCTACATACAGTGATAATTGTTCTGTAACTGCGCTTACCTGGGCTATGACCGGTGCTACCTCCGGCAGTTCCGGTGCCACAGGGATCAATGTACTTGGCACAAAAATATTTAACCTGGGTGTCACAACCGTAACCTATACAGCGACAGATCCTGCAAACAATGCTACCACATGCAGTTTCACGGTTACCATTACCGATAATATCAATCCAACGATAGTCTGTCCGGCCAATATCAGCCAGAATATCATTTCAGGCTGCACTAAATCCATAGCCGTAACTGATCCAACCTATGGTGACAACTGTTCCGTGACCAGCCTTACATGGGTCATGAGCGGAGCTACCACGGGGAGTTCTGCAGCACCCGGAATCAATCTACTGGGAACTCAAATTTTCAACGGGGGTATCACAACGGTTACCTATACGGCAACAGATGCATCAAACAATGCTGCCACCTGCAGTTTCACAGTAACCCTTAACGACAATATCAAACCCTCGCTAGGCTGCCCTTCCAATTTCAGTCAGAACATCATTGCAGGATGCAGCAATTCCATAGCAGTCGCTGATCCAACCTATGGTGACAACTGTTCCGTGACTGCACTGAGCTGGGCATTGAGCGGGGCCACTTCAGGCACTTCAGCCGCAACAGGCATCAATATGCTGGGCACACATATTTTTAACCTGGGTACCACAACGGTGACTTATACAGCGAAAGATGCTGCAAACAACGCTGAATCATGCAGTTTCACGGTTACCATTACCGATAATATAAAGCCGCTGATAACCTGTCCGGCTAATATCAGCGAGAATGTGGTATCAGGTTGCAGCAAAACGCTTTCTATTGCCGATCCTGTGTATACCGACAATTGTACAGTGACCATTTTGACCTGGGCGATGACCGGAGCCACCACCGGCAATTCTCCGGTAACAGGCATCAATGTCATAGATGCGCACATTTTCAATGTGGGTAGCACGACAGTAACCTATACAGTGAAAGATGCTTCCGGAAACACGGCGGTATGCAGCTTTAATGTTACCATCATTGATAATATCAAACCGATGCTGAATTGTCCGGCTAACATCACAGCGACCGGCAATTCCGCCTGCTCAGGCAGCGTAACTACACCTGCTGTAAACCCTACCGACAATTGCGGTATCAGTTCTCTGACCTGGGTAATGACAGGCGCGACAACCGCCAGTGGCTCCGGGCAGATAGGAACTTATGTATTTTCACGGGGCGTCACAACAGTTCAATATACAGTTACTGATGTGAGCGGTAATACGTATACCTGCCCGTTTACAGTAACAATCCCAGCCATTGCGCTGAGTGCCGCCATTACGGCCCAAACCCATGTTAAGTGCTTTGGTCAGCCAACAGGCAGTGCAACAGTAACCGCATCAGGCGGCACGGTTCCGTATACCTATTCGTGGAACTCAGCCCCGGTTCAAACTACTGCCACCGCCACCGGACTTACTGCAAATGTTTATACTGTAAAGGTGACCGACAATAACGGGTGTTCAACCCAGGCGCCGGTAACCATCACTGAGCCGGCGCTGCTTAAAGCGCTCATCAGCGGAAGTACCACAATTTGTGACGGTAGCACTGCATTGGTAAACATTACCTTTAACGGAGGTTCCCAGCCATGGAATGCAACCTGGCCAGGCGGTAGTAATTCAGGTATTACCGATACGGATGGCACACCTGACGGTAATTTTACTTTTACTTTCACCACAGGTATTCTGGCCTCTGCTGTAACCTATAATTCAGGGAACATTACAGTAACAGATGCAAACAACTGCCAGAGTGCCATAAGCGGTAGTGCTGTCATTTCAGTTAAAACGGCAGTGAATTTTGGCACCTTAACCAATGCAGATGAGACGCTGTGCGATAACGGCGATCCATCGAATATTACGCTGTCAACGGCCCCATCGGGCGGTGCCGGGTCCTATACCTACCAATGGTATTATCAGGATGGAATTCAAAGCTGTCCATCGGGCACAAGCAACACAGGGTGGTCATCCATTGCATTGGCAACAGCCGGCAGTTACAATCCCCCTGCCGGATTAACAGGATCCCGAACCTATGCCCTTATGGTGGATGCGACAGGCACACCCGACTGCGGAGTAGCCACCTGGGCCAGCGGATGCAGGAAAGTAACCGTGCAATCAATCCCAACAGCAGGATCTATTGCAGCTGACCAACTCATCGCCTACGGAGCCGACCCTGCAGCGTTTACAAGCCTTACCGACGGCACTGGATCAGGGACCATAACATATCGCTGGGAAAGTTCGTTGACTCCATTTACGACATGGAACACCATAGCTTCCGCAACCGATAAAGCCTATGATGCACCCGGCGGGTTAATCGCAACAACGCAATACAGGCGCAACAGCATATCCACTTTAAATGGCGCGGTTTGCGTGTCAGCACCAACTGCTTTTGTAACCGTCACGCAACCGGCAGGTCTTTTGGCTGCCATGATTACAGCCCAGACCAATGCATCGTGCTTTGGAAATGCAACAGGTAGCGCAACAGTAACCGCTTTTGGAGGATTTTCACCATACAGCTATTCATGGAACACCATGCCTGCTCAAACCGGTGCCACGGCAACGGGTCTTATCGCGGGAAACTATAAGGTGACGGTAACTGATGGCACCTCCACTCCTGTTATATTGGATGTAAGCATCACACAGCCGGATGTGCTCAGCGCCGACGATATCGCCGCCACTGCCTGCAGCAGATCAGTCACAGGGGTGACTCTACCGGTTACGGGAACCAATTCAATGCCAATCGTTAAATATGATATTTCGGTCATTCAGGATCCCGGTGTCACCGGAATGGCCACTCAAGGGAGCAACATTACCGACCCCACTGCCATCGCAACTGATCAATTTGAAAACCTTACCATTAACAATTTAAAGGTTACCTATACCATCATTCCCTATTCGGTATCATGCATTGGCATTCCATTTAAAGTGACGGTAACAGTGAATCCTTTGCCAACGATGTCTAATCCTGGTGATTTTATTATCTGTAATGGTGGGAATACAACTATTGGGTTAAAAACAACATTCGTGTCCCCTATTGTATCTTATACCTGGACTGTTAATGGAAGTGCCTCAGGTTTCTCTAATTGTAACAATACTTGCGGAGATTCAATTAATCAAATTCTTTCCAATGGAGCAACTTTTCCACTAACTGCCGTATATATTATTACCCCTCATTTTGGCACCTGCGACGGTCCTGCACAGACAGCAACAGTCACTGTGAATCCTAATCCGCTGGTAAATGATCCTGTGGATGCCGCCATCTGCTCCGGAGCGACCACCAATATCGGGCTCTCCACATTGATTACAGGTACCGGGGTGACCTATTCCTGGACTGCTTCATCCTCTTCAGTCAATGTGAGCGGTTATGATAACCCCCTTTCTGGCGCCGT
>JBBRRV010000159.1:0-6744 GCA_038246075.1 Bacteroidales bacterium | reverse complement strand
TTTTTACTGATACCTTTATTTCCAGATGCCGAAAGTGCATCCTTATAATTAAGCGAGGAATAATTTACCCTGATGAGGACTTCGCCTTCAGGCAAAATATCCATCGGAACGGAGGCAATACTTTTTGTGAAAATGCCTGGAGAAACCTCATTTACACGTAGCGCCTTAAATGTGGCTGGTGTCATATCTGGGGTTGTTTGATTTTATACTCCTCCAGGCTCATTTTCTTGTACTGGTCTTCACCAATATATTTTAAGATGACAAGGAAATCCTGTGCGTTGTTAAAGCCCTGTGATACTGTTATTTGTTGGTTTTTATCATCCAGGAATACATAGGAAGGATATCCCATCCTGCCCTGGAGCATCAACGCTGCCAGTTCATGCACCGAGCGCATATTGTCAGGGGATGGATTCAGGTAGTATTTGCCGCCGAATTTGATGGGAAGTTTTTCCTCAGCATTGAGCTTCACGGCATAAAAATGTTCGTTCATATATGCCGCTACCGTCGGGTCAGCAAATGTCTCGGCATCCATCTTCCGGCACCAGGAACACCATGAGGTGTAAACGTCAATAAGGATTTTTTTATGGTTGCCTTCATTCAGGCTGCTGGCTTTCTCCACCGTGTACCAGGTAATCGCAGCCGGTGCTTCGGACCGGTCTCTGCCCATCATGGGAACTGCGATGAGCATAGCCAGCAGTCCGGGAATCAATATCTTTTTCAGCATCATCATGGCAGTCTTTGTTATTTAATGTGTACTACGCTTCTTATTTAAAATGGATTTGGATGAAAGAAAGCTGCAGCTTCAAAATATGCAGATCACTTTGATTTACCGGATGACAAGTATTTGAAACGTGTTTTTGCCATTTTAATTGCAGGTCTGCGCAATGTTTCGCTTGAAAAGGTTGTGTGCTGTTTGTCTCTTTTTCTAATATTCTGAAGAACGGTCCATTTCACGCTTATTATCTTTTGTCTTCAGTGTTTCGCGTTTGTCGTAGAGCTTTTTCCCTTTTGCAATGGCAAATTTAAGTTTAGCCAATCCTTTTTCGTTTACAAATAATTCCATAGGAATCATCGTCAGACCTTTTTCTTTGGTCTTGGCGGCAATTTTACGCAATTCCCGCTTATTGAGCAGCAACTTGCGGTCGCGCTTGGGTTCGTGGTTGTAATGTGTACCAAGCGCATACTCTGCAATGTGCATATTGATCACGAAAAGTTCTTCACCTTTAAAATTGCAATAAGCATCAGTAAGGTTTGCCTTACCTTCGCGTATTGATTTTATTTCGGTACCCGTAATCTGCAGTCCTGCAACAAACTCTTCGAGGAGGTAATATTCGAAGGAAGCCCTCTTGTTGCGGATACTAATTACGTTTTTCACTAAAATGGCCATGAGGTTGGGCTGTTGGCCTGCAAAAGTACGTAAAATAGCGATCGCCTTTTACAAGCCAATGTTAAGAGCTACCATTACATTTGTGCCTGCCTGCGGGAAATAGCCATCCATTTTGCCATAGCTTCCTCCCGTGTAATAACGATAAACCCATGCGTTAGATTCGTATTTCGTGTTGAACAGGTTGCCAATCAGCAAAGAAAAGGTTGCTTTTTTTAAAAAACGTGTATTGACTTCGTAGGCAAGCTGCAGATCGTTCAACAGGTAGGCATTGAGCTTCCTGTCGGTGCTGCCGGTATTGTCTATGAATTGTTTGCCGACATATTTTGTGATAAAACTTACCGAAAAATGATGGACCGGTGAGACCATCAACTGGCTGCTTCCAATGATACCAGGAGAAAACGCAATATTGGTGTTATTATGTTCTATGGCTTGTTGGGTAGCATCATCCCAGTTGTCAACCAGCTCGGTGAACCGCTTAATCTTATTGCGGCTCAGCGTAAGATTGGCATCCCAGGTCAGGAATTTGAACATGCGTGCTTTTGATGAGAGTTCTATACCTGTCCTGTAACTATGGGGGACGTTCGTCATCACAGCAGCGCCGACATCATTGATGGCACCCGTCAAAACCAGTTGATTGCGATAGCGCATCACAAAAAGATTAGCTTCAAATTTCACGAAATTGGTTTGCAGACCATACCCTGTTTCGAAATCATATAATGTTTCAGCACCCGGCACCGGTCCCATAGGGTTTGCATCAGTAAAATTGCTCCTGTTGGGTTCACGGTTCGCTATAGCAACCGAAGTGAAGATATCCGATGAAGGCGAGAGCTGGAAAAAGACACCGGCCTTGGGATTAAAAAATTTATAACTATGCACCTGCGTAATGTCGCGCTGATTATCATCTATCCCGCCAATATGATGCGCAACCTGCCTGTACTGAAGGTCACCGAACAAGTGAACTTTCTCGCTTAGATCATATCCGGCTTTTGTAAATACATTGAAGTCTTCCTTACTGCCGGTGCTTTCGTAATACCGGTGTCCGGTTTCACTGTCACCGGCAAAGCGGGCCCAGATGACTGTGCCAAAGTGCCGGCCTTCATAGTTGCTCCAGGATCCGCCAAAGGTTAACTTCCAGGGTCCTTCCGTATAATTCAAAGAATAGGTTGCACCATAAAAGTCGTTGTCCAAATTCTTCCGGCGGATCAGGTCGGAATTGGTCATCAGGCTGTCGGGCATATAGGTGCTGTCAATGCCGGTGATGATGTAACGTCCCGGCATTTTTGGCGTGCGGATCCCGTAATCCGAAAGCTTGTCTTCATCCCTGTATTCTTCATAATAGCCTTTACCCTTTGTATAATGTAATGCAGCATTGGCAAACAGGTGGTCGTTCAGCTTGTGCGAAAATAGCAACTGGTAATGATCCTGATGATAGTTGTCGGTTTCGTTGTCGTAGTATTTCACATGACCATAGGCATCGGTATATTTCCCCATGCCGTTGTAGGTGCGGTTCGTATCAAGTATCTCACTTGGGATCCCATCCCAGGCCTGGTATGTTTTCTCGTCGCCCGATAAGAGGTTGAATCTGATAATCGTGCTACGGCTGTAATAACCGGAAGAAATAAAGAAGGACTTAAGACTGGAAGCAGCACGGTCGATATAGCCATCGGATTGAACTTTGGAGAAGCGGCCGTCAAAGGTCAGGCCATTTTGCAACAGGCCGGTTCCGAAGGTGACAGCGTTCTTTATGGTATTGAATGAGCCATAGGCACTGCTCAGATCTGCATATGGATCGGCATGCAGGCCTGAAGTCTGCAGGTTTATGCTGGCGCCAAATGCAGAGGCTCCGTTTGTTGAAGTCCCCACGCCACGCTGTATCTGGAGATTCTCCACGGATGCAGCCACATCTGGAAGGTCCACCCAGAATACATCATGCGATTCAGCGTCATTCAGCGGAATGCCATTCAGTGTTACGTTGATGCGTGTCATATCAGTGCCGCGGATGCGCATGGCCGTGTAGCCAACACCATTACCGGCATCTGAAGTGGTCACCATAGAAGGTGTTAGCGATACCAGGACCGGTAAATCCTGGCCCATGTTTTTCTTTGCAAGGCTTTCGTGGCTGATATCCTGGTAGGTAACAGGTGTGCGGTCGCCGGCCCGCGTGGCGCGGATAATTACCTCGTCCGCCAGGATTGTTTTCCGTCTGAGGACGAAATTAAGATGAAGCGGACCATCAATGGAGATTGTTTTTACACCATCCTCATAGCCCATATAGCTTACCTTCACAAGGTAAGTTCCGGCTTTTATCTTATTCAGGTCATATGAACCATCGGCTGCCGTTAAGGTCTGTCTGTATGAGTCCTGGAGCATGACGTTCGCTCCCTGCAGCGCCTGTCCGTTTGTTGCGTCGCGCACCGTGCCGCTCAGCGTGAATTGTGCAAAAAGCGCCGTACCCCACAGCAATGCAGGTGCAATAAACAGTAATTTTTTAAAACACATTGTAATTGTAATTTTAGATTAAACTTATGGCCGGACAATAAGGGCAAAGCCGCCCGCTGTTAAGTTTACCTTCATCTTCCCTGAGTCGGCATTACCCGTAGCAGGTTCAAAGAGTTTGATCTCAGCCCGTAATATTGGGGCACCCCTATTTAGAAACTGTGGCAAAGATAAGGATAAAAGACGATCATCTTTCAATAATGGCATATTCAGTTACTAACATTGATAAAGAGAAGGGACGAGTGGGAGAGGGAGCGGGTGGGAGATAGAAATACATTGAAGTACATTGAAGTACATTGAAGTACATTGAAGTACATTGAAGTACATTGAAGTATTAGGCCCTGCCATCAAATTTACCTTGGCACTTGGATTTTGGGACTTGGGATTTGGAATTTGGAACTTGGAATTTATTTAAAGGATATAATTAGCTGGTTATCAGTTAAGTGTATTTAGTTAGATGGAAGTGTCATATGGCTGCACGGCTGCTTGTCTGCACGATTGCACTGCATTAACAATTTTTCTTTGCGGATTTAGGTTAAATTTGCGCTACAACAATATATACTTATGAACATCACCATCATCAACGGACCAAACCTAAATCTTCTTGGTAAGCGGGAACCATCAGTTTATGGAGATATCCCCTTTGAAGAATATCTCGTGCGCCTGCGTGACAGTTTTCCGGATGTAAATATTGATTATTTCCAGAGCAATGTGGAAGGCGAGCTGATCAATAAACTCCATGAAACAGGCTTTTCAGGGGACGGAATCATTCTGAATGCCGGAGGGTATACGCACACCTCGGTTGCCATTGGCGACGCCGTCAAAGCCATTAAAACACCGGTGGTGGAAGTGCACATCAGCAATGTGATGGACAGGGAGCAATTCCGCCATATATCCCATATTTCGGCGGGAGCTAAAGGCGTAATTTCAGGATTTGGGTTGGATGGGTACCGTCTGGCGGTACTAAGTTTTATAGTAGAATAAATTACAACGCTAAAAGACAATCCCGCACCCACATACATTTAGAAAGCAGGAGATATTCCTGTTGCAGCAGAGCCTGAAACGTTCTGACTTTCTGAGGATTTTGCTGATATCACAAACTTTCAATGATGTTTTGATTATTGGGTTTATAAATTGAATATGCTTACAAAAACAAAAGCACATTAAAATGCATATCCATTTTGTGGCCTCGTTTGTTTATTGCTATTATTAAATCCTAAAGCCAATTCAAAATGAAAAAAGATAAAGCGGCGAATGAAAAACCATCTTCCTCGCAAGATGAAAATGATGATTCACCCGGTTACCCCGTCTATCCTGCCGACGATGACATTTATAAAAAATTTAAAGAAGAATATCTGGACCCAAAATATAAAATTAAAGGTCATCAGGAGAAACCTGGAGAACAAAATGAAAAGGATTTTGATGACGATATGTCCGGTAGCGACCTTGATGTGCCAGGTTCTGAACTGGATGACGATCAGGAGAGCATAGGAAGTGAAGACGAGGAGAATAATTACTACAGCTTAGGCGGAGACGATCACAATGATCTCGATGAAGATTAAGGAGATTGAAGGATGAATTGATATCGATTTCAAACAACGCAACCGATTCAGGCACCTTTGGTCAGCCGCAGGCCAACGATTCCGGCGATGATCATCAGGATGAACAGGATTTTGAGGATATCGCGCGATTCGCCGAAGAGCATAATACCCAGGATAACAGTCCCTGCTGCTCCGATGCCTGTCCATATCGGGTAAGCGAGTCCCAGTGGCAATTCTTTAAGCGCCAGTGAAAGCAGCAGTATGCTGGCCGCCATAGCAACAGTGACTGTCACAGCCGGCCACAGGCGCGTAAATCCATCTGAATACTTGAGCGCTACAGCCCAGACAATTTCGAAAAGCCCGGCCACAAAAAGGTATATCCAAGCCATGTATTTAGATATTAAAATGGTCTTTTGGCAAATCGTTGAAGTAATGCCGCCCCCTGATAAAATATTCTAATACGAGGTTACCCCGGTAAATCTGTGAAACCTGGCAATGGTGGATGGCTTTACGCTTTTTCCTGTGCCGCAGGTAGGTACGGTAGAAGTAGACATGTGCTTTGATGACAGCATAAAAATCCTGCACGCCTCCGTCGAAAAGAAATTTAAATGCCGCAATGGCATCCAGGAGCAGGCGGATAAAAAATGCCGGCAATAGTTCTTTGGTGGGAAGATTTTTGTACAACAACACGATGTTATTGCGCATATTGAGGTATGTTTTCACAGCCGAAACCTTTGGCAGTGTGCCGCCGCCAACATGGAACACTGTTGACCGGGGGCAATACATGATGCGGTATCCTTCATTTTTGAGTCGCCAGCAGTAATCGATTTCTTCCATATGGGCAAAAAAATCCTGGTCAAGGCCGCCATAGGTCCTGTAGAGATCGGCGCGTACGAACATGCAAGCACCCGTAGCCCAAAAGATTTCGGTTACATCGTCGTACTGGCCATTGTCTTTTTCCAGGGTCTGAAACAAACGGCCCCTGCAAAAAGGATAACCATATTTATCAATAAAACCACCGGCAGCCCCTGCATATTCAAACATTTCCCTGTCGTAGTAGGCTCTTATTTTTGGCTGGCATGCTGCAATCATTGAATCCGATTCCATGAGTTCAATCACCGGTGTGATCCAGTTTTGAGTCACTTCGATATCGGAGTTCAGCAGCACAAAGTAATCAGCATCCACCTGTGCCAGTGCATCATTGTATCCCTTGGCAAATCCGCCATTGGTAAGGTTCTCTATGATGCGGATTTCGGGATAATTTTGCTGCATAAACTCGATGGAACTATCGGTAGATGCATTATCGGCAATGATTACTTC
>JBBRRV010000158.1:0-6803 GCA_038246075.1 Bacteroidales bacterium | reverse complement strand
CTGATATGTGCCTTATCCGGAATATTCCTTGCCATCCCATACGATGTAAGGGAGCCGTATATCTCCATCAGCAATTTCATGATCCTGAATCCCGCTGCATCATTTATCCGCAACATGCATTACTGGAGCGCCCAGGCATTTCTGGTGCTCACTTTGCTTCATCTCTGGCAGCATATCCGCAAGCGGGAACCGTTAAAACCAAGCCGACCGGTTTGGTTCAGGCTAACTGCCGCCATTGCCATAACGCTGTTCGTGATGCTCAGTGGCTTCATCCTGAAGGGTGATGCCGACAGCGTGAATGCGCGCCAGATCATTCATTCCCTGATCGCCGGGATCCCTTTTGCAGGAGAACTCTTGTCATGGTCGATACTTGGTCACAGCGGAAGCTACCAGCTTTTATATGTACATCATATGGCCACGGCTACTATATTTCTTGTCATTGTAATCATGGAACACGCCCGTACGATATGGGTTCACAGGCCAACTTTCATGAAGTGCCTGGCCATTTTGACTGCAGCATCTTATTTTTTCCAGGCCCCGCTGCACGACCAGGTTCTTCCCGGTGTCAAGGGCCCCTGGTATTTTGCGGGTTTGCAGGAACTCCTGCACTGGCTTCCATGGGCGCAACTCAGTTGGGTATTGTTCATGGGTGTGCTCACACTTATTTTTCTGATGTCACACATGGCAGGTAAAATGAAAATCAGGGCATTGAATGTTCTGCTGGCGTCATTTGGCGTTTACATGCTGCTATCGGTTACGGGGCTGTTCCTCAGGGGCGACAACTGGGCCTATACCTGGCCATGGAATAATTCACAACAACTCTTAGTCTATGCGCCATTGGACAATCTTTGGGCTCCGGCTGCTGATGCAACTAACTTCAATAAAGAGCTTCCCACCATTATGGGCAGGAAGGAATCGTGCATGGGTTGCCATGGCACCATGGCCGGCTTATCCCCTTCGCACGACCCCAAAAACATGGGCTGTGCTTCATGCCACCTGGGGAACCCTTTTACTGCAGATAAACAACAATCGCACAGCGGATTGATCCTCATTCCCGGCAACCTTTCCAATGCCAGGCTCACCTGCGGCAGCACTTCCTGTCACAGGGATATTGCCGACCGGGTTAACAGCACCCTGATGGCTTCCAACAGTGGCCTGGTGAGTGTAGACCGCTATGTTTTTGGGGAACAGGCTTCCACTTCCGTTCTCTCAGATATCCGCGACATCGGGCACTCCCCTGCCGACCGCCACATGCGTAACTTATGTGCCGGCTGCCATCTCGGGAATCCCAAAACTGCGCCCGGCCCTGTGACCGAACTATCCAGGGGCGGCGGATGCAATGCATGTCATGTCACCTATGATAAAAGCTCCGCTGACGCGCTCAAAACCTACCTGCACCGGGACGCACAGAATAAAACAGCCCCTGCCTTTCATCCTGCCCTAACCCTGAAGGTGACTGACGACCATTGCTTCGGATGCCACAGCCGTTCGGGCAGGATTTCCACCAATTATGAAGGCTGGCATGAGACCATGCTCGGCGAAAAGGAGATGAAGAAGGGAATGCGTTTGCTGGAGGATGGACGCGTATTCACCGCAATGCGCGACGATATCCATCACCGCAAAGGATTAAGTTGCATCGATTGTCACAATGCGCAGGAATTAATGGGCGACGGAAAACTTCATCAGCATGAAGAGGAACAGGTGACCACGCGCTGCGAAGACTGTCATTTTACAGGAAAGCCAAGGATTGCATCGCTTGCAACAGCTGACCAGGAAGCACTGAAAATATGGAACCTCAGGAAGTTCAGCGTTAACAATCCCGGTTTTATAAGCGCTGCTGTCACTGGAAAACCCATACTCAACGTTGTTTCGGAAGGATCGGATTCCATCTTTATGTTTGCAAAAAACAGTGGAAACCGAATGATCCTGAAAAACCCGGCTAAAGCATGCACAGCCGGGGTTGCACACAGCGCTTTGAGTTGTACAGCATGTCATACGGGCTGGGCTCCGCGCTGCATCGGCTGCCACAATACGTTTAATGCTACTGCGTCAGGATTTGACCTGCTGAGAAACAAAGCCTCCAAAGGTACATGGATAGAATCGACGGGCATGTTTATGGCTGACGAACCAACGCTAGGCATACGCCACACAAAATTAACCAATGGCAAAGCGGAACGGGAGGTCATAACAGTTGTTCCGGGAATGATCCTGACCATTGATCAGTCAGGTTACAAAAAAGGAGGGAATTCATCCGTTTTCCACAGGCTGTATGCTCCTGTGGAGCCTCACACCACGCAAAAAGCGGGCAGAAGTTGCGTATCCTGTCATAATTCTTCACTTGCACTTGGCTACGGCTATGGCAAACTGGAATATATAAAAGCTGCTGGTAAAGGCCGCTGGAAATTTACGCCGCGTTTTGCGGCCAATCCAAACGACGGATTGCCCGAGGATGCCTGGATCGGTTTCATGGCCTTGCGGACCAAGGATGTGTCGACACGTGCGAATGTAAAGCCTTTTAATATTGAGGAACAGCGTCGCATCCTATTGGTCGGGGCCTGCCTGACTTGTCATGACGGAACCTCGCAGGTCATACAGCGGACGCTATACGATTTTGATAAAACAATCAAAGCGCGAAGTGGAAAGTGCGTTCTGCCTGTTTGGTAAAAAGGTCAAATTGTATGGTGCAAAACCAAATGAAGTTTTTCCAGGCTGAATTTTTACGCAAGAAATTATGCATTCTTAACACCTGATAACAAAAAACTGCCACTGACATAAAAAAAACACCTGTTTCAAAATTAGCTTCATTGCTGTAATTTTGCTTTTTGCGTTGGTAAATAGTCAATGTAAATACAAATCCGCTATGCATGTCGAGTTTAAAGAAAAAACGATAATTCTTACAAGAGCCGATGGGCTTCTCTGGAAAAATTCATAGCCAACCTGAAAGCGAAATGAGCTGTTGTTAGTCACAAGCGCATCGTATAATGCGGCATGAAAGCGAGGCGACTTCCCATGTTATGTTGGTCCTCAGTTTGCGTTGCAAAGCCGTGTCATTTATCAGAAATTTCCTTTGACAGTTTAAATATTTCGATGCCCTTATAGCTTCCGATCTGTTGTGTTAAAAAAGGAGCTAAATATGGCTCTTTCAGTACTTGTGGATCGGATATGAATAAATACTTCGCACCTTTTTGAATGAGCGACTCAATATCTTCTGTTTTATGATAATTTAAATAATCAGACCAGCCTTTTTGATCCACCAGGTATAAGGATGTATTAAAAGATTTATCGGGCAATGAAATTACCTTATCTCCTTTCTTTATTCCGATTCGCCTGACATATGGTTTCATCGATTCAAATCTCTTCCAATTGCCGTCTACGTCCCAATTTGTCCATTGCATCAGGCTTGTAAATTCATGGTTTCTGACCATATTGAAGTCACCCTCTATTGCTATTGTTTTCAGTTTAACCAAGTCCAAACAATAGAGGAAATTGTAGAAAAGAAATACCCCAAGAAAAATTTTCGAGAGGTATCCCTGAAAAATTAAGGGGTGACTGGTTTTAATAAACCAAATAAAAGGCATCAGAATTCCAATAAACAATATTAAAAAGGCCGTATAGTAATAATCATGGATACCCATGAGTGGTCCCCATAGAACAAAATAGATGAAACAGCCCAAAGTTATCATGCTATTTGAAAGATAAGCGAAAATTGGAATTCTATTCCAGAGAAACAGGTTTTGTATCCCTGTAAATAGTAATGCAAGTAAAACGGAACCGCTAAAAAATGCATAGCTGGTATAATTAATTATATTTTTAAAAAGCGCTGCTGTGCTTCCTTTCTCCATATCCCATAGGGGGTAAATATTATTAAAAGTGTATTTAAACCCATGAATCGTATTATAAACACCGGCATAATAATACCAGGAAAAGACAACCAGGATGACAGCGGCAAAGCCTATCCATTCATATTTCCTGCATGAAAACAGTTTTCTGTCCCCAAGGGATTTAACAGAGCATGATTCAAGAATAAGGATGATTAACAGGAAAATGAAAGCTATTAAACTTGATATTTTTATTAAGCCGGCCAACGCAAAAAAAACCATTGATACAATAAATAGTTTTTTAACCTTTTTTCGGTGGTACTGTAATAAAAAATAGAGTGCTATAAGTATAAAGGAAAAGGCAGGAGCGTCTGTCAGGAAACTTATTCCATATGTAACATAAACGGGAGAAGTAAATAAAAGTGCCGAAATTGCGGTCGCCCAAAAATTATCCCCGAGTAAAATGAGCAGCGATTTGTAAAAAGCAAATAATCCTGCAAACAGAATCAGCAGATAAAACAATCTATATGATAAATAGGATTCTCCGAAAAGTTTCCAGATCATCCCAACGCAGTAATAAAGGATGGGAAATTCTCCTGCCGTCAGTCCTGTTGTGTTATTGTCAGCCAGCTGACAATTCATTGCAGGTTTAAAAAAGCTGGCTCCCTCAGCATAATTGCGGGTAATCGACAGGCAGTCAGTTTGTCTCCAGACATGAACATTTAGTGGACCTTTTTCTAATACGGAGTCGTAATAAAATGCCGCGAACACGATAAATAACAGCAGGAATGGCAAATCACGCTTTAATAATTTCAGCTTATTGAATTTGTTAAGTTTTATCATTTCTGCAATAGTAAAATATCTTTTTCATTAAACGCGGATACCTATATCTTTCAGATTGACGAATGCAGCAGCAATTCAATTTGATGCTGCATCTTCTACACATGCCAGCCTTTGCCTGAAGGCCCAAAGGTAGAAAACAAACCTTCTCATTTAATTGCGCATTTACAAATTATTATAAACGCCCTGAGCGCTGACTGCCGTTGAATATGCTGAATATCCATTAAGCCCTGTAGTCGCTTTCTCATTTGTAATCGGTAGCTTCATCAGAAAGATCGAATTGTTCCTGAATATTGTTCCCGCCTGTGAACGGTTTTTATTATTCATTGCGCCGGAACTGAAATGATTAAATTTGCAGTCAAATAGGAATTAATAAAATGCAGGAAAAGAAAGATCAGACAGAGGGGAACATACGGAAACCCGCATGGCTAAAAATAAAATTGCCGAAAGGTGAAAAATACCTGAAAGTGAAAGAGATCATTGCTGCGCATGACCTCCATACGATATGCTCGAGCGGAAAATGCCCTAACATGGCCGAATGCTGGAGTGCGGGAACTGCAACCTTCATGATCCTGGGCGAAATCTGCACCCGCTCGTGTAAATTCTGCGCCACCAAAACAGGGAAGCCCCTCCCTCCGGACCCAGATGAACCCTCCAAAATCGCAAACTCCATAAAACTGCTGAACCTCAGACATGTGGTCATAACATCAGTGGACCGTGACGACCTTCAGGATGGCGGTGCCTCAGTCTGGGCAGCTACCATTCGTAAAGTGAGGGAAATCTGCCCCGGCACCACCATTGAAACGCTCATTCCCGACTTTGGCGGTAACAAGGCGAACCTGCAAATGGTGATCGATGAGCATCCTGAAATCATTTCGCACAACCTTGAAACTGTCAGAAGGCTTACACCTGCAGTGAGGAGTGCCGCGCAATACGACCGAAGCCTTGAGGTGATCCGTCAGATAAATGAAAGCCGAGTTACTGTAAAATCAGGAATCATGGCAGGGCTAGGTGAATCCGAGGCTGAAGTACTCGAAACCATGGACGACTTGCGCGCGGCCGGATGCAGCATCTTTACCATCGGCCAGTACCTTCGCCCATCAAATGATCATTTAGCGGTGACCGAATATGTCACTCCGGAACAGTTTGAAAAATACAGGCAGTTTGGTTTGGCGAAAGGCTTTACCCATGTGGAAAGCAAACCATTGGTCAGGAGCAGTTACCATGCGGAAAACCACGTATGATCAAATAGTGCTATGGTGACCTCAGCAAATCTGTCGTTCAGAAAAAGCAGGTAATAAGGAGATGCATGAACGTATCTCTGTTGATTTCACTTCAAACGATACAAACGATTCAAACGATTCAAACGCATCAAAAAACGATGAACGTTACATTTGAAGACCTTGGGCTGACGCCTTATCAGCGGGCCTGGGATTACCAGGAAGAATTACTGGGCCGCATTGTCAAACAAAAACTGGAGAACGAAAAGTTGCCCGAAGCTGAACGAAAGCTAACCGATAACTGGCTGCTGTTCTGTGAACACCCGCATGTCTTTACGCTCGGGAAAAGCGGTTCGGAGGGCAACCTTCTGGCAGATACATTGCAATTGCGTGCAAAAGATGCTGAATTTATCCATACCAATCGCGGAGGCGACATCACCTATCATGGCCCGGGGCAACTCGTAGGTTATCCGATCCTTAACCTCCCGTATTTTGCTGATGGTATCAGGCAATACATCGAAAAACTGGAAGAATCCATTATTCTTACATTAAAAGCTTTCGGAATTGACGGCCAACGCCTGGATGGTGCAACAGGTGTATGGCTCGACACCCATACGCCCGGCAAAACGAGGAAGATCTGTGCCATTGGCGTACGCACCAGCCACTGGGTAACGATGCACGGTTTTGCATTCAACGTGAACACCGACCTCAGCTACTTCAGCCTCATCAACCCCTGTGGTTTTACCGACAAATCAGTAACAAGCCTGGAAAAGGAACTGGGCGGCAAACAGGATATTGAAAAAGTAAAAGAAATTACAAAAGAAAAGATTTCGGAAGTGTTTGGCATGGAGTTGTTGTAACATAGCCGGCAATGGTGCCCGCGGCTATACTGACCCTGTTCAGGGTAACCGTTTCCACTTTTTTT
>JBBRRV010000157.1:0-6805 GCA_038246075.1 Bacteroidales bacterium | reverse complement strand
GGGCAGGAATACCAAAAGGTGTTCGGATCATCGCATTTGTTTTTTGATTCAATTACAAAGATACAACAAAATTATCATAAAAAGACACAAATGTCTTTTTATGTGTGAATTATTTTTGTTGAAACAGAAAAGCAGATGTATGCTATATTAAAGTGTTCGGATTCGAGATGTGATATTGATAATAAATTGTAAATTTGTATACACAGCAATAATAGTGAAATGAAAAATATCTTAAGATTAATATTTATAATTTCATTTTTTACTTCTTGCCAAAGGGAAACAGATAAATACCCTGTTTTGCAATCAAATTGGGAGAGTCGAAAATCAAAGATTAGTAATTTTGATAATTTTCTTTTAGGTAAAACATATCTTCCAGTTTATTCACATATATACCATATCCATGAGCATAGAACATTTGACCTTACAATTACAATTAGTATGCGCAATGTATCAATGACAGATTCAGTTTATATTTTAAACGCTGATTATTATAACACCATTGGTGACAATATTAGGAAATATTTAAAAACTCCCATTTACCTTAAGCCTATGGAAACAGTTGAAATAATTATTGCAGAGCAAGATATAGAAGGTGGTTCCGGAGCTAATTTTGTATTTGATTGGGCAATTAAAAATGTTAAAAACCCTCCATTATTTGAGGCTGTAATGATTTCAACCAGCGGTCAACAAGGATTATCTTTCTCCACAAGAGGAGTCCAAGTATTTGAATAAAACACAAAATGACTTTTTGCATACCAGATCAATTAAAATCGTAATAACAATTCTAAAAATCATAACCATGAGCAAAATAATCATAAATCGACTTGATTATGCACGTATTAAAAAGTGTATAAATGATGCTAAGCAATTTAATTCGATTAGCAATACTGAAGCTGAAAATTTACTAACTGAATTAAATTCGGCTACAATAGTGGAACCTCAGGCTATTCCTTCAAATGTTGTAACAATGAATTCGATTGTGAAATTGAGTTTTTTAAATATCAACAAACAAGTTCAATTTCAGATCGTTTATCCTGATCAGGCGAATTTAAAAGAAAACAAAATATCAATATTCTCTCCAATCGCCACGGCATTGATTGGTTACAAAACTGGAGATGAAATAGAATGGATAGTACCAGCTGGTTTAACACAATTAAAAATTGATGAAATAGTTTATCAACCTGAGTCTGCCGGTGATTTTAACTTATAAATCGAAATGACATGAAAATTATATGGGATTTGGACGATTCTGATATTAAGAAAGTCATAGATTTTGTAAATGAAAATAAAACTCCATTTGTTGAAAACAGGATGAATAGAAATATTAAGCGAAAGGAGACTATTATCAATAAGGACATCATCATAAAGAACATTCTCATGTGTTTGTTAACAACCCCATATGATTCTTATCAAGACGAAAAATTGACTGCATTCTTTAATAAGAAGCCATTTATAATAACCGATGGCTTTCTTTCAAATGAATATGACATTAGAAATACAGTTCTCGAAGTTTTAAAATCAAATGGGCTAACTCCGTCAAATAAAATAATAAATTCTTTTATTCGAAATTACTTTTACCTGTTGCAAACTAAATGGGGGATATTAGCTGACCTTGATAATTGTATTATAGAGGATTATACTAAAGATAAAGAACGAGATCTAGCAGATAATATTGATATGATATTTAAAGGCTTTGGTTCAATACAAGCAAGAAGTTTTCTACAAGCTTTGGGATTGACAAGATATGAAATACCAATTAACTTCATTATGATAGAATGGCTAAAGAATTTTGGTTTTCCGATTTTTTTCTCCCCAATAGCGCTTCAAGATAAATCATTTTATCATTTTATCTCTGACGGAATCCAATTATTGTGCGACAAGGCAAATATTTATCCTTGTATCCTGTATGCAACTATTTTTTCATCGAACGTTACTGATGATTGGCAAGGGATAACATAATCTTTTAAATGCTATAAATGCTATAAAATGCGACAAACATTGGATTACTCAAATCCTGGCAAAGAAAAGGGTTTATTATCTGACTTTCGGCAACATGCATGATTCACCGGTGTAGGTTAATCCAGCTAATATGAAGCAATGAAATATTTCCTTGTTTTGAATCATCCAAATAATACGAAAGTTTTTCTATTTTTAGCATAAATTGGGTTTCCCGAAAACATTGTGCTGTTTCTCAAACTGACTTCTTATGCAAAAAGTTAAGCTATTGGCCGACATATTCCGACATGGCATCAAGAACCTGTCTACCGCATATTTCGCGCTTGTGATGGCCACAGGCATTGTATCAATAGCTGCTCATATCTTTAACTTCCATCTTGTTGCAGAGCTGCTTTTCTACTTCAACATGGTGGCTTACCCGTTTCTCTGTATGATGTACCTGCTAAGGGTTATTTTCTATTTTCAAGATTTCAAGGCCGATGTCGGCGATCATGCAAAAAGTCCGGGCTTACTTACTTTTGTAGCCGGGAGTTGTGTGTTTGGTAGCCAATTTGTTTTAATTCCTCAAAATTTTCAGCTTGCTACGCTGTTATTTTATATCGGCACCGTTGCCTGGTTCATTCTCATTTATTTGATATTTACTGTTATCACCGTAAAGAGTGAAAAACCTGCCATTAACGATGCAATCAGCGGGGTGTGGCTGCTCTTCATTGTATCTACCCAATCAATTGCTATTCTAGGAGCTCAACTGGCAGATTATCTGCCGTTTGGGCATGAAAAAGTATTCTTCTTTTCTCTCATCATGTTCCTTTGCGGTTGCATGTTTTATATTATTGTGATAACGCTGATTGTTTATCGGATGTCATTTTTCAAAATGAAAGCCGAAGAGTTTGCCCCTCCATACTGGATTAACATGGGAGCCGTGGCCATATCAACCCTTGCCGGATCAACACTTATCTTAAATGCCCACAAAGTGGATTTTCTCACATCTATTCTTCCCTTTTTAAAGGGATTTACACTCTTTTACTGGGCTATAGGTACCTGGTGGATACCACTCATCGTAATCCTTGGCATCTGGCGTCATCTATTTAAACATTTTCCATTCAAATACCATCCTCAATACTGGGGGATGATCTTCCCTCTGGGCATGTACACCGTATGCACTTTTAAACTCTCTCAGGCACTTAACCTTTCTTTCTTAATGACGATTCCCTCGGTTTTTGTATATATAGCAATTGTTGCATGGAGCATCTGTGCTATCGGCATGTTTTATGCCATTGGGCGGGATTATATTCCTGCCAAAAAAGAATTAATAGCCAGATAGTTACATAAGTATTCATGCGTTTTTACATATTTAAGAATGAACTTAGAAAAATGTCCATATCAGGTTGAAGAGATCAATTCGATTAATTTCAACTATTTGCCTGATACAACTATGGAATTTTGGTACATTAGTGACGTAAAAGATTCGGGGTATAATTATTTCATTTACACCTACTATCATGAGCCTGTTAAATAGACTTTTTTATTTCAGCAATGAAGTAGAAAAAACCCAAGACAATCATATTGCAATTACCGGTGAAAATCGCGACTGGGAGCGTATGTACCGCAACCGGTGGCAGCACGACAAGGTTGTTCGCTCCACGCATGGCGTAAACTGCACAGGATCCTGCTCGTGGAAAATTTTCGTAAAAAATGGACTGGTCACCTGGGAAACGCAACAAACTGACTACCCGCGAACACGTCCGGGAATGCCCAATCACGAACCGCGCGGTTGTCCGCGCGGAGCCAGTTATTCCTGGTACCTTTACAGCGCCAACCGGGTAAAATATCCCATGATACGCGGGGAGTTGATGGCGGCATACAAAGCAGCAAAAGCACGGTTTTCTGATCCGGTTAAAGCCTGGGAGACTGTGGTGAGTGATCCGGTCATTTCAAAACAATATAAAGCTGCCCGCGGACTGGGAGGTTTTATCCGGGCCGAATGGGATGAAGTAAATGAAATCATTGCAGCTGCAAACATTTATACAATAAAAACTTATGGCCCCGACCGGCTTGTCGGTTTCTCCCCTATTCCTGCCATGTCAATGGTATCCTATGCTGCCGGAACGCGCTATCTAAGCCTGATAGGAGGCACAGTACTCAGTTTCTATGATTTCTATTGCGATCTGCCTCCTTCATCGCCGCAAACATGGGGTGAGCAAACTGATGTACCGGAAAGTGCCGATTGGTATAACTCATCGTTCCTGATGCTCTGGGGATCGAATGTTCCGCTTACACGTACGCCCGATTCACCATTTTATACCCAGGTTCGCTATAAAGGAACAAAATCGGTTGTTATTGCTCCCGATTACAGTGATGCCGTTAAATTCGCCGATTTGTGGATGAAACCCAAACAAGGTACCGATGCTGCTTTGGGTATGGCCATGGGACATGTAATCCTGAAGGAATTTTATCTGGATAAAAAAATACCCTATTTCGAGAAATATGCCCGTCAATACTCCGACTTGCCATTCCTGGTGAAAATAGAGGAAAAAGACGGGAAATACTTGGGTGGAAAGCTTCTCAGAGCCAGTGATCTTGAAAATATGCCTGAGATGGGTGAAAAGCCGGAATGGAAACCCGTTTTACGCGACGAACTAACAGGCAACTATGTAGTACCAAATGGGACGATCGCATCACGGTGGGAGAAAAAACAAAAATGGAACCTGGAGCTAAAGGACAGCAAAACTGGCGCCGATATTATGCCTCAGCTGTCATTTTCCGAACAGCATGATGAAGTTATTCATGTTCAGTTCCCATATTTTGGCGGCGCGACTTTTAAACACGAACATTTTTCGGCAACCGGACACGACGATATTATTGAGCGCAAAGTACCTGTCAGGAAAATCAAAACTATTCAAGGTGAAATATATACCTGTACTGTATTTGACCTGATGGTTGCCAACTATGGAATTGATCGCGGATTTGATGATCCGAATTCAGCAAAAGACTATAACGAGGACCTGCCTTTTACGCCAAAATGGCAGGAGAAAATTACCGGAGTCCCGGCAGCGCAAATCATATCTACTGCCCGGCAGTTTGCCGAGAATGCCGCGGCTACCGAAGGAAAATCAATGATTATTATTGGGGCGGGCGTTAACCACTGGTATCATACTGATATGATTTACCGCAGTGCCATCAACATGCTGGTATTTTGCGGATGTGTCGGTCAATCAGGTGGTGGCTGGTCCCATTACGTGGGTCAGGAAAAACTCAGGCCCCAGACAGGCTGGTTGCCACTGGCTTTTGGCCTCGACTGGAACCGTCCGCCACGGCAGATGAACACCACATCGTTCATCTATATGCATACCGGCCAATGGCGATACGAGAAAATGAAACTAAATGAATTGGTTTCGCCTCTTGCTGATAAGTCAGACTGGGAGAATCTTTCACTCATCGATTGCAATGTTCGCGCAGAGAGAATGGGCTGGCTACCCAGCGCCCCTCAATTGAGCAGGAATCCCCTGACCATCGCTAAAGAAGCTGAAGCTGCCGGTGTGACTTCTGAAGAATACGTGGTTTCGCAACTTAAAAGCGGCCAATTGACTATTGCTTCCGAAGATCCGGACAATCCGGCCAACTTCCCACGCAACCTGTTTGTGTGGCGATCGAACCTACTGGTGTCAACCGCCAAAGGAACGGAATATTTCATGAAACACCTGCTGGGAGCCCAGAATAGTATCCAGGGCAAAGATCTGAAAGAATTGGGACAGACCTTGCCTTCCGAAGTAAAGTGGCACGATAAATCTCCGGAAGGGAAGCTTGACCTGTTGGTAACCCTTGATTTCAGGATGTCATCGACCGGCTTGCATTCCGACATTTTGCTTCCTGCCGCTTCGTGGTACGAAAAAAACGATCTGAGCACCAGTGATATGCACCCATTTATACATCCTTTCTCACAGGCAGTTGATCCGGTATGGGAATCCCGAACAGATTGGGATATTTTTAAAGGGCTGGCAGACAAATTTTCAATTTTGTCAAAAGGGCATTTGAGTAACGAGGCGGACATCGTGCTACTTCCGTTACAGCACGATTCGCCAATGGAGCTATCGGAGACTACCGATGCAAAAGACTGGAAAAATTCGGATTTAGAAATAAAACCCGGCTTAAACTTCTCAAAAATAATCACACTAAAACGCAATTATCCTGAAACCTATAACCGGTTTACAAGTCTGGGGCCATTGATGAAGACGCTGGGTAATGGCGGTAAAGGAATTAACTGGAACACAGAGGCCGAAGTGGACTTGCTGGCACTTCTTAATACAACAAAAAGTGAAGCAGGTGAAACCAAAGGCCTTCCGAAGATTGAAACGGACATTCAGGCTGCTGAGGTTATTCTTTCTCTGGCCCCTGAAACCAATGGTGCTGTTGCTATGAAAGCCTGGAAAGCGCTGGAAGCAATAACAGGACGCAAGCACACCCACCTGGCTTTAGGCCGCGAGGAAGAAAAAATACGCTTTCGCGATCTGCTGGCACAACCGCGCAAGATTATCACTTCGCCGATCTGGAGCGGCATCGACTCCGAGAAGGTATCCTACAATGCCGGTTATACCAATGTGCATGAACTCATCCCCTGGCGCACACTCACCGGGCGGCAGACCCTATATCAGGACCATCCCTGGATGATTGCCTTTGGCGAGAATATGGCTACTTACAAACCGCCCATCAATACCAAATCAACGCTTGAAGTATTAAGCAAAGTGGACAAGGACGACGAATATATGGTCATAAACATGCTGACACCACATAATAAGTGGACCATCCATTCTACGTGGTCTGACAATTTAGTCATGCTTACCCTTGGCCG
>JBBRRV010000156.1:0-6892 GCA_038246075.1 Bacteroidales bacterium | reverse complement strand
CCATAAAACCATAGCTTTTTTTCGAGTGCTTCAAATTGCTTGATAGAACTAAAATGGTTTGCATGGTTTATATCATTACGCAGGCCGATGCCTTTCAGAAAAAGACCTAATTTCCATAATTTGCTCGCCATGGAATGTAAGTGGCGCAGTGACGGCATTGTATGTTCCGTAATGTTCTCTATGGCAAATTCAACGAACCCGCATTGTTCTGCATGTGTCTGGTGTTCCGAAAACGCATCCAGATCCCTGATTGACCAGCCGGTAAGCCAATCATGCAGGAGTTTTTCACCGTCCTTATGCAAAGGCCTTTTGGTCCTGAAATAATCGGCACAAATCAGTCTTCCGCCTGGTTTAAGCAGCCTGAATGCTTCCCTGTAAAAATCTTTCTTGTCGCTGGCATGACAAACGCTTTCACAGGCCCAGATCAGGCTAAACGATTCATCATTGAAATCAGTATTGGTGTAGTCTTGTGCGAAGAATGAAACCCTTTTGCTCAGCTGACTTCTGCGTGCCGCCTTTTGCGCTGTTTTAACCTGATGGGGCACCAACGTAATACCGGTGACTTTTACATTGTAGTTCTGTGCAAGCCATACAGCACTTCCTCCCAGGCCACAACCTGCGTCAAGAATGATATCACCGTCTTTTACCCCGCTTTTCAGCGCTAATATTTTATTTAGATTAAGCAATGCCTCTCCATGGGATTTTACCTCCCTGTCCCAATATCCAAAGTGTACAGACCTGTTTTTTTTGCCAAACCAAAGCACACGATAATCCAGGCGCGTATTATCGTAATAACTAATGATCGATTTTCTGTATTCAGTATCCATTCAATGCCTATTTAGAAGTTAATGACCAGTTTTCCTGCAGATCTTTGGGAATCCTGAAACCTGTCTGCTTGCCCGCTCTGAAATGGAAAGACAATATGCTTACCATAATTCCGCCTAAGGATGACATAGACTCCAGTATCATTTCTTCTTCCAGCCTTTCAACCAGGGTTTCTGTTCCCTTTTGGTGAATAATATCATGCAGAATACCTATGTGAATATCGATGAGATCCTTTTGGTTTTTACCCCGGCCTGTCAGCTTCAATAACCAGTTAATGAGCCTGCCAAGCAACCCTTGCCTGGGTTTAATCCTTTGGTATTGGTTTTTTTTACTGTTTAAGGTATGGTAATATGATTGAAGGTGTTCGTGAAAATGTCCGCGCAAAAGCGCTTCATGCCTGTTCTTGTCATCAGGGTTTTCATGTCTTATAAAAACCTCAGGATAAAGTGAAGCGTAGGTAGGTCCCAACATCCGGTCGAAACACTCCGGGAACAGGTCATCGGCCAGCATTCGCCTCATCAGGAGCAGGGTCAGTTTTAGCGGCAGGTGAAAATGATCCATGGTTTCCACCAATGCCTTGCATAAAGGGATACCCGCCACAGTTTCGTCATTGAACAGATGACGGTATACCGCGTGTTGAAGAGTCCAGGCTTCTTTAACGTCGCTGCATATCAATTCATCCCGGACACCCATGATCCTGCCTATAGTTTTCCAGGTATGAAACCATGCATGTTGTTGATCTGCGTCAAGTCCATTTCCTAGCATTGACATTCCCTTGAAAAATTCCAGTGAAAACACCTGGTTGGTAGCCACGAGATCCTCCTGGCTAATAGGCTTGCCCCAGGCATCATTCCATTTCACCCCTTCCTGCTGATTGTCCATAATGACATGACGCATTGAGGCATGCATTATCCTGACCTTTAATGCCGACAGGATTCCCCTGTTATCAGGTTCCCACCAGTTTTTGTCCATGACGTCAAATACAAACTGAGCGGTTTCGAAAATCCGCCGTTCCGGCTGTTCAATCAACAGCTTGGTTGTTTTGAGCACCTTGGCTGGCTTTTCGGCCATATAGGTATATGGCAGTGCCCTGAACAGCAATACGAAAATAAATTTCATTCCTTCCGCTTTCCAGATTTCACGGGTCTGATTAAAAAGTTTGATATCCAGAGCAGAAAAAGGATAGGCCAGCTCTCCTTTGATAAAATCGTAAATTGGCTTGGGCAGTTCATCCGAAATCACACTGTCATTCTTCGCCATGCCCATTAAGAGACTGCGCAGATAATCCATTGATGTCGATTTAAAAACGGACAATACTGCTTCATCGGCAGGTTTATCCATCACCTGGCGCAGCGCTTCCAGATCGATCCCATGCCAGGTATATTGTTGGGTAGTGTTTTCCATCGTAAATGCTCTCTTTTTATGATTTTTATCCTGCAGGCCTTAGCTTTCTGCAAGATGCAATGCAAAACAAACGGATCTTCATGAGGACAAATGCCACCGTAAACCGCATCGTATTTATCCTAAACAGGAACAATCAGACGGTAAAGAAATCCTGCCTGGCAAATTCAAAGTGTTCCGGTTAACACCAGATCATTTAAGAAGCTGAAATCATGATTGTTATATAACCAAAATTAATAGCAATTGTTTATTCGGGGTTTAACTATTATCAATATGAATGAATTGCATGAAGTTGTTACATAAATGGGTAGTTGCAGATACGCTACCAATCGCGGATTATTTTATCTTTGGCAGGCATAAACCAAACATTTGCTGTATGAAAAGCATTCTTGTCATTTACCCCGAAGCAGATATAACAAAAATAGCCCTGTATAAGGGTGGCACGCTCACTTTCCTGAAATCCATACGCCACAGGCATGAAGATCTTGAGGGTTTTGCGGATATCAATGACCAGCTCGACTACCGCACCGGGCTCATTATGAATGAATTAAAAGCCAACGAGATCGAGTTGGAATCCATTACAGTAATTATGGCGCGAGGAGGATTGATCAAGCCGGTGCCATCGGGAATATACCAGGTAAATGAACGGATGAAAGAGGATCTGCGCATTGGCGTGATGGGTCGTCATGCCACCAATCTTGGCGGGCTTATCGCGGATAAGATCTGCGCATCTATTCCAGGTGCAAAAGCCTACCTGGCCGATCCGGTGGTGGTGGACGAACTCGACCCGCTGGCCCGCATATCAGGCCATCCGCTCATTGAACGAAAATCGATATTCCATGCGCTAAACCAGAAAAATGTCTCGCGTGAGTACGCCAAATCGATCAATAAAAAGTACGAAGATCTCAACCTCGTAGTGGCATATATCGGCAGCGGCGGCGTTTCGGTTGGCGCACACAAGTTTGGCAAAGTGGTGGATGTTAACCAGGCCTTTGACGGCGACGGTCCATTTTCAGCCACCCGCAGCGGATCATTACCCGTTGGTCAGGTTATCAATCTTTGCTACAGCGGAAAGTATACCCATGAAGAAATGCATAAGCTGATTAGCGAACAGGGCGGACTGATAGCCTACCTCGGCTCAAAATCCATCAGCGAGATACTTTCGCGGGTTGAAGCCGGCGACGAGCAAGCCAAATTTATTGTCAAAGCAATGGCATACCAGATCGCCAAAGAAATCGGCAGCATGGCTACAGTGCTCATTTGCGAGGTTGATGCCGTACTCATCATGGGCGCTATCCTCAACAATAAATTCTTTACTGACGAACTCACACGCCGCATCCATCGCATCGCCGGCGTTTCCATATACCCGGTTGTCAATGACATGGATTCGCTTGCCATCAACGGCAATAAAATCCTGAGTGGCGAAGCTGAGGTCTTGATCTATGAATAGTTCATCCTGACCGCAGACCTGTCAATGCCAGCAACCTTATTTACAAAAGGTTGTGACTGGTATATCTTTACCTGAAAACGTGTTAATAATTCTAAAAACAAGGAAATTCCGACAGGAAAAACCACTTGTGGTATAGTAATTGTGCTATTTAGCTTGATTTATAAGACCAAAGCGCTATGAAAACACGAATGATAATCATTGCAGTTCTTTTAATTGTGGGTAGTGTATCAGCCCAGGAAAGAACTAAACCCAGGGAAACAAAGGTAGACAAGGCTTCCCGCATCGAATCGGAATACCAGACCATGGCACGTGTCATAAACACCAAACAGTTTATACTTGAGGCTGATTACAGAGCCAATCAATATGGATATCGCATACCGGTTCAATCCACACTCAATTTTGTAAAGATCGATTCGACAGCTGCAACCATCCAGACAGGAAACAATTACCGTATGGGTGTGAATGGGGTAGGCGGGGTAACTGCTGAAGGTCAAATATCGAAATGGAAAGTTGTGATGGACAATAAACGAAAATCCTTCGTCATCAGCATGAACATATCAACCACACTGGGATTTTATGATATCTTCATCAATGTATCAGCCTCTGGAAATGCAACTGCAACGATCAGCGGAACCACAGCCGGGAAATTAATCTATAGCGGCCGTATTGTTCCGCTTCCTGAATCAAAGTCCTTCCAGGGAATGACAATTTAACTGCTTCAAACAATGCTATAAAGCCTGCCGGTAACCCCGGCAGACCTTTATATATACTTTATTTTCTTTCAGCAATCCAAGAGTAAATTAATTTTTACACAAGGTTGTATACAGGAAAATACAAGGTCATATTGGGAGCCTGGAAATAGAAAATTTTAAAAAAAATGACAGTTACAAAGCGGTTAATCCCTTCCGGTGAGTGACTTGGGGATGCGGCCTGTCCTTAAAGTTTCAGAACGCAGCCTCCGGCCGACTATGCGTTCCACCATACCGCCTATCTGGAGCACTTTGTCCACGTCCAGTCCAGTATCAATGCCCATCTCATCCATCATCACCACCATATCCTCAGTCTGAATCAGGCCTACGACAGAAGGATCAGCATAGTAATATGCACCGGTGCCGGCGACAGGAACACCATCCACAAAATTAGCCGGCTGCCCGCCGATACCTCCCATGGTGGATTCATAATTCGTCATTCCGGCCTGCAATGCGGCAAGTACATTGGCCAATCCCCAGCCACGGGTTGTATGGAAATGCACGATCTGTTTTTCGGGTTTCGGAATTTTATCGAGCAGCATTGAATAGTAACGGTACACCCTGTCGGGTGTGGCCGAACCGTCGTGGTCGGCATGTTCCACGTCATTGGCCCCTATATCAAACCAGCGTTGCGAGAATTCAATGGCTTTCTCCAGTTTTGTGGGGCCTTCGATGGGACAACCCCATATGGTACTGACTGTTCCGTTTACTTTCAGCCCTGCCGCATGCGCCAGCGGGATGTATTTTTCAGCCATTTTCCAGTACTCATCAAGTGAAAGTCCTGAATTCTTGCGGTGATGAGATTCGCTGGTAGAAACCATCAGCAGGATGCGGTCGGGGCCCCAGCCTTCCTGCCTGGCCCGTATGGCCCGCTCGATGGCTTTTTCGCGGATCGTGATGGCAGTGAGGTTCACCTTTTCAATTAAATGTGAAATGACTTTGCTCGCGCGGAGTTTCTTCATCAGCTCGTCCGCATCTTTGAATTGCGGCATGCCTGAAGGATTTCCAAAATTGGTGACTTCGATATGTTTAAATCCTGCAAGGATAAGCTGCTCGGCCAGCCATAGCTTAGCTGCAGTGGGTATGAATTTTTCTTCGTGCTGGAAACCGTCGCGGACGGTTATGTCGCCAATGGTAACTTTTTGGGGGTAGTTCATTTTTCTGTTTTCTAGGGATCAAAAAATAATTTTTACGCTGATGAAGTCATGTCTGCTCCTAAAAGTGCATCACTGGAATATCGCCTTCTATGATCAGTTTACCCTCAGTGGCTGCAACGATTTCCGCCACGCTCACGCCCGGCGCCCTTTCCAACAGCTTAAATCCGTGTTCAGTGACTTCAATCACTGCAAGGTCGGTTACTATTTTCTTTACACATTTTACGCCCGTGAGCGGCAAGGTACATTCGGCCAAAAGTTTTGACCCGTCCTTACTGCTGTGCTGCATGGCTACGATAATATTTTTTGCCGATGCCACCAGGTCCATGGCGCCACCCATGCCTTTTATCATTTTGCCGGGAATCTTCCAGCTGGCAATGTCGCCTTTCTCAGAAACCTCAAAAGCACCCAATACCGTAAGGTCAATATGGCCGCCACGTATCATGGCAAAACTGAGTGATGAATCAAAAAATGCAGCACCTGGCAGTACGGTTACCGTCTGCTTTCCGGCATTAATCAGGTCGGCATCCGCCTCCCCGGGTAGCGGGAAAGAACCCATTCCGAGAATTCCGTTTTCAGATTGCAGGATCACTTCCATGCCTTTGGGTATATAATTGGCTACAAGCGTAGGAATTCCGATCCCCAGGTTGACGTAATATCCTTCCCGGAGCTCCTGTGCGATGCGCTGGGCTATTTGTTCTTTGGTTAGTGCCATCTTTTTTAATATTATTTTTAAACCCCATTTCTAAAACAGAAACAACTAACGTGTTGTTAACCTCTCAATTCGCTTTTCATAACTGATACCCTGAAAAATGCGCTGCACAAAAATCCCGGGAGTGTGTATAAAGTCCGGATCAAGCGTGCCTACAGGGACGAGTTCCTCCACTTCGGCAATGGTAATCTTTCCTGCCATGGCCATGGATTGGTTGAAATTATTTGCGGTATGACGGTAGATGAGGTTGCCGTGTGCATCGCCTTTCCAGGCTTTGACGATGGCAAAGTCAGCCGTTAATGCTGCTTCAAGTAAATGCATTTTCCCGTTGAAGCTCCGGGTCTCTTTTCCACTGGCCACTTCTGTGCCATAGCCGGCCGGAACGAAAAATGCAGGAATCCCGGCACCTCCTGCCCGACAGCGTTCTGCCAAAGTACCTTGCGGAATGAGTTCAACTTCGAGTTCCCCAGCCAGCAACTGACGCTCAAATTCGGAATTTTCACCTACGTAAGATGAGATCATTTTGTGTATCTGCTTGTTCCGGAGCAATATGCCGAGCCCGAAATCATCGATGCCGGCGTTGTTCGAAATGCAGGTAAGT
>JBBRRV010000155.1:0-7009 GCA_038246075.1 Bacteroidales bacterium | reverse complement strand
TTCCGCTCCGGGATCCTGGATAAGCATAATAACCTGACCCTTGAACCAGTTGGAAACATGCTGGCAGAAGCCGATGTCATTAAACGGAATGTTTATAACAAAAAAGAATTTCAAAAAAAGCTGGCTGAAATGCGGGAACAGGCCATTGTGATATCTCCTGTTATCATCGACAAACTTGATAAAATGCAGGATAAAGAAAATGTTATTTCTCCGGCAATCGTGAATAAGCATGATGATCAGGAAGTCAAAGCTAAAGTTATTTCCACGGCTTTTGTCCTGGAGAAGCTCAAGGATGAATTTACATATGGCGAATTGATGAAAAGCATTGAACTCGCCAGAAAGAATCCTAAAATTACGGAAGATCAGCTTAAGATCATCAACCAGATGATGTGGCTGGCCTCTTCACATTATGAGATTAATTTTTCAATTGATTCAGCCATTTCCGAAAGGGTTATTTTCCCCATATCTGCAACAGAGCAAAAAGGTATTGAAGATGCCCGTTTTGTCAAATTCACTGATGATAATGAGGAGGTTACCTATTATGCCACTTACACTGCTTACGATGGCATTGCCATTTTGCCTAAGCTCATCAGCACAAAAGATTTCTACAATTTCAAAATATTGCCTATTAATGGCGAGATTGCCCAAAACAAGGGCATGGCACTATTTCCCAGGAAGATCAATGGCAAGTATGCCATGCTTTGCCGGATAGATGGCGTAAATAATTACATAGCTTATTCGGATAATATCAGCATCTGGCGTGAAGCTAAAATTATACAGGAACCCAAATACCCATGGGAACTCGTCCAAATAGGAAATGCCGGTTCTCCCATTGAAACAGAGGACGGCTGGCTGGTGATTACGCATGCTGTCGGTTCCATGCGGGAATACACACTGGGAGCTTCATTGTACCAGCTTGATAACCCTGAAATTGAAATCGGAAGGCTGAATAGTCCCTTAATGATGCCAAATGAGGAAGAACGGGAAGGATATGTGCCGAATGTCATTTATTCATGTGGTTCAATGATCCATGATGATGATTTGATCATCCCCTATGCCATGTCAGATTTTTCCTCCACATATGCCACAGTTAATCTCAGGGAACTGCTGAATGTGCTGAAAGGCTCAGACAGTTCGCACGAGAAGTGAGATCTGACAGCCAATCCCGATGCAATTTGCATCCATCTCTTTGAATTTCTATGCGCTTCGTGCCGGGGATCGCAGCAATAAGTTTACCTTATGTGCTGTACTTCGGTATAATTGTTGATATTAATCCTCTTCAACTTCCTTTAGCTTACTTTCCATTATTGGCCGGGGAATTGAGAATGAATTGACAACCTGCCTGCATTTGGTCGATATAGGAGGAAGCAGAGCGTCATTCATATTTTATTTGCATTTACATGAAGAAAACCAGTTACCAATGTACCGGGTATGCAATTAACTATCTGTAACATCTTAACCAATAAATACTGCAATGCAAGTTAAAGTGATCAGAAATAAGACTCTTTTTTCTCCCGACCCCAGCCGTATCATTCCCCGTTTCCTGGAAACAACTGAAAGCAGAAGCATTGAGTTGATTAAAAAAGTGCTTGCAATGCCCGAAACAGAAGTGGACAAGGCACTGAGCCAGTTGCTGAGAGGTTTTTCAACCAGACACAGGAATATTTCAAAAACTTTTGATAAATGTTTCAATAAACTAACTCCCCTTTTTACCCTGCTCAACATTGACTGGAAAGAACTGAGTTACTCGCGCAAAGCGCTTATTGGTTCCTGCTTTACGATGGAATATTCCATTGAATCAGCCGCATTCTACAATCCTGCCGTTGTAGAAGACCCCGATCAATCCGAATTAAGGCCGGATGAAAAAAGGGTGATCTTTAGTTTCAGAGCCTCAGGTGAAGGAAATATTTCATCCATTGTTTTCCGCACAGGTGTTCTTGACCGCAATAATGATCTGACCATAGAGCCTGTTGGAAAACTATTGGCTGAAGCTGATGTCATTAAAGAATATGACTACGATAAAAAAGCATTTCAGGCGAAACTGGATGAAATGCAGGACCCGAAAAATATTGTATCCCCTGCTTTTATCCTGGATAATCTTGGGGATCATTTCACCTATGGTGAATTAATGCGTTGTTTGAATGTGACAAATGAAACGCGGACTGCCATGGAACAGTCACTTGTTAATCAGATTGTAAGGCTGGCTTCTTCACACTATGAAATCGATTTCTCAATTGATTCAGCCATTTCCGAACGTGTAATATTTCCGATTTCTGCCACAGAACTAAAGGGCATTGAAGATGCCCGATTTGTAAAGTTTACAGATGATATAGGCGTAATAACCTATTACGCGACTTACACTGCAAATGATGGGACAGCAATCATGTCAAAATTAATTGCTACCACGGACTTTTATCATTTCAAGGTTTTACCTATTAACGGAGAAATTGCCCAACATAAGGGAATGGCTTTGTTCCCCAGGAAAATAAACGGCAAATACGCCATGCTTTGCAGGATAGATGATGTAAACAACTATATCTCTTATTCAGAGGATCTCAATGTTTGGCACGACGCGAAACTCATCCAGGAACCTAAATATCCCTGGGAACTATTACAGATTGGCAATGCCGGCTCACCCATTGAAACGGAAGCTGGCTGGCTCATCTTGACGCATGCTGTAGGTCCGATGCGGAAATGCGCCATCAGCGCATCTTTGTTTGAACTGAATAATCCCGAAAATGAAATCGGCAGGTTAAGGGTTCCTTTGATCATGCCAAATGAATCAGAAAGAGATGGGTATATGCCCAATTCAATCTTTTCTTGTGGTTCGGTCGTTCATAATGAAGATCTCATTCTCCCCTATTCCATGTCGGAACGTTCATCTACCTATGCAACAGTTAATTTAAATGAATTGCTGAACGAACTCAAAGGACCGGCTAATTCAAACACGATAACTATTGTCGGCAATACTGACAGAAAAGTTAGTCTAACAAATGACATAGCGATGAAAGTGGCCTGATCATTTCTTATTGCCCTGGTGTTCATCCTGCAAGGCCGCTACCCTCCTTCTTTTTTTTTACCCTCTGATGCGTTTCATTTAATCCGCTCCATACTGGCCGTGTTCCAGCCGAAAGCTGCCGGTGTTACCTGTTTATAACATCATTTCTCAGCCTTAATAGCTGGCGGTCAGGTCAATATAATCCGGAAACCTATGCCAGCGGACCGTATTTTAATGGCTATTAATGGATCAGCATGCCACATCATGACACACAATCAGGTGATTCATATTATAGAAAGCTTTTCAGCTCAAACCGAATGCCTTACATCAAAAATGTGTGAATATTGTAATTTTTTTCCATAATTATGTAACGCATTGTGGCTTCAGGATACGCATCTTTGTATCCTATTATTATTTATATCACCATAAAAACCAAAAACTATGAGCTCAGGAAAAGTTTTATTAGGCGCATTGGCTGGCCTTGCCGCCGGTGCATTGATAGGTGTTTTGATTGCCCCTGAAAAAGGTTTAGATACCCGGAAGAAAATATCTAAACAAGGCAAAGAAAACCTGGATGCAATGAAAGATAAATTCACTGATTTCCTTGAAAATGTTTCCGGAAAATTTGACAAGGTCAAGGAAGACGTTTCAAGTTTTACCGCTAAAGGCAAAGCCAAATTGGATGAATTTGATAAAGAATCAAAGTCAGTTAAAGGTTAAAACGTTGAAAAACGCTGTAAGCATTGAATCTGCTCCGAAAAATTAGTTTTCGAAGATTAACCCTGTCCGGAATTTTGTAAAATGGTTGGTATTAAATAAATAAATTTTATACAAACCTATCATCAGAACCCTGGCAGGGTTTATCGGAGTAGCTGTTACAATCCGATCAACTAAATTAAATATCCTTATTATACACTGTTATCAATTTTCAAGCCATGGAAGACAATGCGAAGTTAGTCGCATCACTGCTCGAAAAAGCCACTGATTACGGCAAAACGACCTTCGAGCTTTCAAAGCTCAAATTACTGGAGACCACCACCATTGTAGTGCCCTCATTGGCATCAAAACTGATCGTCACGATCATGTTTACCTTATTCACACTTATTCTGAACATAGGCATTGCATTGTTTCTGGGCGAATTGCTCGGAAAATCCTATTACGGTTTTTTTATCGTTGCCGGCTTTTACCTTATCATGGGAATCATCACGTTTTTTTTCCTTCATAAATGGATTAAAAAGCCACTCAGCGAATTGATCATCAAACAAGCCCTTCATTAAGCCACATCATGCAGGAAATAAATACACAAGCCGATCTCAGAACTGCAATTCTTCAATTGGAGTTTGAACAAGCCGAAAAAGGAAGGGTATTGAAGGAACAATTCATGCTTACCTCCGACAGCATGAAGCCGCTCAACCTTATCAAGGGCACTTTGAAAGATATCACTTCAGCACCTTTTCTGATCGATAACCTTTTAGGAACTGTGGTAGGATTATCAACAGGTTATCTCTCAAACAAAATAGTTGTAGGTGCATCAGGCAATATTATCAGGAAGATTCTGGGCTCTGTTTTGGGGTTTGGCGTTTCACGGGTTGTTGCGCAGCATCCGGATGGTATAAAAACATTCGGTCATCTGATCTTCCACAAAATATTCCATAAAAAGGAACCTGTTTCTGCTGAGCAGGGCGAATAAAGGAATGCTGATCAGTAATGATTGTTAAATTTTAAAAACATCAAAAAAAACAATAGTGAGCATCGACAACGAATTAAAATTTCCCTTCTACGCAAAGGCATCACTCTTCCTAGTCGGATTGTATGTCCTTGTCAACATGCTGTATATCACCCAGAGTATAGTTGTCCCGCTTCTGTTTGCGATCATCATTGCCATCGTGCTTCATCCTGTCGTTAATTTTTTTATCGGACGGCTAAAGGTAAACAGGATATTTGCTATTACAATTACCATTTTGCTCACCTTTATCGCAATCACCGCACTTGGCGCATTTTTCATTTCCCAGGTCAGCATGTTCAGTGATTCATGGCCCAAACTGGTCGAAAGATTTACCGCTATTCTCAATGATACCACCACCTGGGCTTCAGGTTATCTCGACATAAGGCCAAGAATTATCCACCAATGGATCACAAAAACCAAAGGGGAACTCCTTACCTTCAGCAATGATGCAATCGGGCAAACAATCATGACCGTGGGCAACGCGATAATGGTTTTGTTGCTGATTCCCGTCTATGTCTTTATCATATTATATTACCACAGACTCCTGATTGACTTTATTCACAGGGTGTTTGGCAAAAGCGACCAGAGCCAGGTCAGCTCAATAATTACGCAGACAAAAACTGTTCTTCAAAATTATCTGGTTGGACTTCTTATCGAGGGAGTAATGGTAGGCGTGATGAATTCCGTGGCCCTGCTGGCGCTCGGAATTGATTATGCGATCATGATTGGAATCATTGGCGCATTGCTTAATGTCATTCCATATATCGGAGGGATTGTGGCTGTGGCATTACCCATGATGGTAGCTTTGGCCACTAAAGATTCCGGTTGGTATGCCCTTTATGTATTGGTCGTCTATTATATCATCCAACTCATCGACAATAACTATATCGTTCCCATTATTGTTTCTTCGAAAGTGAAAATCAATGCACTTTTTTCGATCATCGTAGTATTTGCCGGAAATGAATTATGGGGCATTTCAGGCATGTTTCTTTCATTGCCGCTGCTTGCCATTGTAAAGCTTATTTTTGATAATATCGAACCTTTAAAACCATGGGGATTTTTATTGGGCGATACGATGCCTACCGTGTTAAAATTAAATCCCCTTAAAAAAAGAATAAAAAAGAGTCAGGATACTACCAGTTGAAAAGCAGGCCAGTTTTTAGCAGTCTGCGGTTGAAATTAGCCAAATATTTGGTAATTTTATGTCTCATTATCTCTTGGCCTCTTTATCGTACTGCCTATCACACAATTACTGCGCTTAGCTAATGTTAGGTGCGTTTTTGTTTAGATTGTTATCTAACACGACCGAAGATGAACCATAACATAGATCCCCGAAAATTTCCTGATCATAAAATATTTCAGCAAGAGTTATCCGTAAAGGAAAATGTCGTGCCAGCCCGGAAAACCCATGAAAACACAGCAGAAATTCCTCATGCAGTTCATGTTAATGCGCTGGCTGAAATCTTGTTCATTACTTCATATCCTCCCCGGGAATGCGGTATAGCAACCTATTCCCAGGATCTGATCAATGCGCTGAATCATCAATTCAGCAATTCATTCGCGATAAAGATTTGTGCGCTGGAAGCTGGGGAGGAAAATTATGCCTATCCCGATGAAGTTAAATATGTGCTTAAAACATCGTTGGCAGCTGAGTACGATAAATTAGCTTTAAAAATCAATAAAAACAACCGCATTAAAATGGTTGTAATTGAACATGAATTTGGCTTTTTTAGCCTGCAGGAACAATCCTTTATTCAGTTTTTAAATAAACTTTCAAAATCGGTTGTTATTGTTTTTCACACTGTATTACCCAACCCGGGTGAATTGTTAAAAGCAGAAGTACAGAACATTACAGCTGCATGTGAAGCAATCATTGTTATGACCCATTCCTCAGCGAATATATTAGCTAAAGAATATGCTGTGCCGCAGCAAAAATTATCAGTGATTGCCCACGGCACCCACCTGGTTCCCTTTTTAAACAAAAAAGCTTCGAAACTGAAACTTGGTCTGAAAGGAAGGAAAATCCTGACAACTTTCGGGCTGCTGAGTTCCGGAAAAGGAATAGAAACGACCCTGGATGCTTTACCAGCCATTGTTGAAAAATGCCCAGAAGTGGTATTTCTGATCATTGGAAAAACGCATCCTGAAGTTGTGAAAACGGATGGAGAACGATACCGGAAAATGCTCGAACAAAAGGTAGAAGCAAATAACCTTCAGCAGCATGTGATATTTGTGAATAAATATCTGGCATTGCCTGATCTGCTCGAATACCTTCAACTTACCGA
>JBBRRV010000154.1:0-7104 GCA_038246075.1 Bacteroidales bacterium | reverse complement strand
ACCTTGCTGAAAAGAGCTTTTACCGCCAAATCCACCACCTACAAAAGGAACGATTACCCTTACCTTTTCAAGCGGAAATCCAAGTTCCCGCACTAATGCATCCTGCAGCCCAAAGGGCGATTGCGTTGAGGCCCATACGGTCAGTTTATCACCTTCAATCTGCGCCAGGGCAGTATGGGTTTCGATCGGCGTGTGGGCCAGGTAAGGATCATGAAACTCCGATTCAAATATCTTTTCAGAAATCTTCAGTCCTGCTGCTATATCGCCGCCTGCCCTTAATTCCCTGGCACCTGAATCGGCCTTCAGTAAATATTCAAAGACAGTCTTATCGTTAACCGGTATTTCATTGAATGCATATTCAGCATTGATTTTCACGATGGCCTGATCGGCTTTATCGCGGTTTTCATGCAGAACAGCTATCAGATCTCCATCGCGCACCACTTTTACACCTTCAATCCTTTCCGCCTCGGTGTAATCAACGGAACTCAACTTTGCCCCGTGCGACGGGGGCCTTAATATCCGTGCAAACACCATTCCCGGCAGCTTCAGGTCGCCGGTATACTTTGCTGCTCCTGTAACTTTACTATGACCATCCTGATGGTTATAAGATTTACCGACAGTAGTAAATTTGCTGTAATCTTCAACAGCCGGTTTTACTTCGAGGTATTTTACTATTTTTTTGCCTTTAGTCAGCTGTGCATAACTCACAGCGTTACCAGGATTCTTCGTGTCGGCGATGATCCCGTCACTGACTTCGAGTTGCGAAACCGGTACTCCAAGCTTTACAGCGGCAAGGCCAAGCAGAACCCCCCGGGCTTCAGCTGCTGCAGCCCTCATATCCGGACCGAAACTCCTGGTTGTTAGAGATCCCCATGTACCCTGATCCCAGGGACAAAGGTCGGTGTCGCCCATCACCATTTTCACTTTCTCAAATGGCACATTTAGTTCATCGGCCATCATCTGCGCAAGCGATGTAATGATCCCCTGCCCCATTTCAATCTTGCCTGTGAAGCAACTGACTGTTCCATCCTCTGCTATCAGCAAAAAAGCATTATAATCCTTTGTCAGGCTCCTGGCCTGGTCGGCCGGCAAGCCAAACACATCGAGAACACTCCACGGACGGAAAAAAATAAATAATCCGCCGCCCAACAGCTGTATAAAACTCCTTCTCCTGATACCGGATCCTGATTCAGATTGGATAAGTTCCTCCTTTTTTGTTACTTTCTTTTCCATGGCTACTTTCCTCCTTTCATTTCTTTCGAGGCTGTTTGAACAGCTTCTATGATACGCTTATGTGCTCCACAACGGCAGAAATTGTTTTCCATGCCCTCACTAATCTCCTGTGCTGAGGGCGAAGGATTTTTTATAAGCAGGCCGGCAGCATTCATGATCATCCCGGGTGTGCAGTATCCGCATTGCAAGGCATCATGCGCAACAAATGATTTCTGCAGCGGGTGAAGCTTTCCATCCACAGCAAGCCCTTCGATGGTAACAACATTTTTTCCGGCCACTTCACTTATCGCAATGGAGCATGATCTTACAGGTTCCTGGTCAATCAATACAGTGCAGGATCCGCAGAATCCCATTCCACAGCCATATTTGGTTCCTGTCAACCCGAAATGATTCCGCAATGCCCATAAAAGCGTCTGAGTGGGATCAATCAAAGCATCTGTTTTTGTTCCATTGAGCTGAAAACTAATTGTCTCTTCCATATCTGCTGTATCGATTGTTTTGTTGTTGCTTATAATATGTGTCGTTTGCATCGTAATCCCGGAGAAGCCGGGGATTGTTTCAGGAGCCATTGCAAAATGATTAGCTATGTTCTGAATATCAAAGATACAACCAAAAACAATTCACCACCAGCAGAACGGGGATCAGTTTTGTGTCAGGTTAATATTATTACATATTCTCCGACCCCAATTAAAAATATTTTAAAGTCAAAAGATGCATTTCCTCTAAAATTTGAGTATATTTGATTTCCAAAGTCCTTGTTTTCGTATACTTAGGCATCTTTTCCTGTCCTCGACACGGCTTAGTTACTTCCAGAGCGTTTTAGTTCAAATTTACTGCAGTTAAAACTCACACCTTAAATCATTTATTACCGTCATATTGGATACAGTATCAATTCCAACGCATCTGCACTAAGCGCCTGGCATTGATAAAAAGTTCTTAAATGAACAAATGCGTTAACCAATATCAGTCTCAAACTGTATAATTTAAACATCCATTGGTGTAATTAACAAAATCAAAATCATTAAAAAATCAAAATCATGAAAAAAATGAACCTGTTTATCCCGGTGTTGACAACAATGTTGTTTGTCGCAGGATTTACCTCTTTATATGCAAAGAAGGAACCAGGAGTTCCTTTGATTGACATGAAAACATTTTTTAAAAATGGAGAAAAAACAGGTTTCCAGATTTCTCCTGACGGCAATTACTACTCCTATCTATCCAATTATAAAGATATGTTGAATGTATTCGTCCAAAAAGTGGGTGAAAAAAATGCGGTCCGCGTAACAAATGACACTTTGCGCAGTATCGGGAATTACTTCTGGAAGGGAACCCATATCGTGTATCTGCAGGATGTAGGCGGGGATGAAAATTTTCAACTGTTTTCGGTAACGCCAACCGGTAAAGAAATGAAATCCCTCACACCTTTTCCGGGATTCAGAACTGATGTGTTAGATGAACTGCGTTTTATTCCCGGTAAAGAGAATGAAATGCTGGTGCAGATCAATAAAAGGGACAAGCAATATTTTGATCCCTATCTGATCAACATTGAAACAGGAAAACTATCATTAATGTACGAAAACAAACACAATTTTGACAGCTGGTATACTGATAACAGTGGAGTAATCAGAATGGCTTCAAAGACAGATGGCGTCAATATTTCTTACCTGTACCGCAATACCGAAAAGGACACTTTTAATCTGTTGCTTACGACCTCATTCAAAGAACAATTCTATCCGCAATCATTCGATGCCGGCAATAAACTTGTATATATATTGTCAAATATCGGAAGAGATAAAGTAGCGCTGGTAACCTATGATCCGGTCGCTAAAAAAGAAGTGAAAGAATTATATGCCAATGCGGATTATGATCTGGAAGGAGCGTTTTATGATAAAAAGAAACAGGTGCTGGTGAGTGTCGCATGGACAAGCGACAAACAGGAAGAACATTTTTTTGATAAAGAGTGGGAAGCCACAAAAGATGCATTGCAAAAACAATTTAAAGGATATGAGCTGTTTTTTGCCGGATCGGATGATAATTTTAAGAAAGGGATATTAGGTGTATACAGTGACAAACTCCGCCGTAAATATTATGTTTTCGATTTTGCAACGAAAGTAGCTACAGAAGTTGCAAATCCCTTCCCATGGCTCAATGAAAAAGATATGGCTGACATGAAGCCCATTGTTTATACTTCAAGAGACGGGTTAACCATTCATGGGTACCTGACTTTGCCAAAGGGAATTGCAGCAAAAAACCTCCCCGTAGTTATTAATCCCCATGGCGGTCCGTGGGCAAGAGATGGATGGTATTTTAACCCTGAGGTTCAGTTTCTGGCCAATCGTGGCTATGCCGTTTTGCAAATGAATTACAGGGGGAGTAAAGGGTATGGTAAAAAATTCTGGGAAGCATCTTTTAAAGAATGGGGCAAAAAAATGCAGGATGACATCACGGATGGGGTGGAATATCTCAAAAAAGAAGGCATTGCTGATCCGGCCCGCATTGCTATTTACGGAGGCAGCTATGGTGGGTATGCTACACTGGCCGGGGTAACTTTTACGCCTGACTTGTATGCCTGTGCAGTAGATTATGTAGGTGTGGCTAACCTGTTCACTTTCATGAAAACAATTCCGCCTTATTGGAAACCTTACCTGGATCAATGGGGCGAAATGGTTGGAGACGCTAAGAAAGATAGTTTGCTAATGGCAGCGGCTTCTCCTGTTCTCCATGCAGACAGGATAAAAACGCCTTTGTTTATTGCACAGGGTGCTAACGATCCCAGGGTGAATAAGGCAGAAAGCGACCAGATGGTTGCCGCATTGAAAAAGCGGGGCGTAGAAGTGGAGTATATGGTAAAAGATAATGAAGGGCATGGCTTCCGTAATCAGAATAACCGTTACGATTTCTATAGTGCGATGGAAACGTTTCTGGCTAAATACCTGAAGCCGGCAAATGCTATGCAAAAAAAGTAGGCGTGTTTTATGATCTGGACTTACGGTCCAATATGAGTTTCTCCCATGGGCGTTTAAGGGCACTGACATAAAGGAGGAATGAACGCAGGTGATTTTTGCGCAATATTCATTTACCTGATAAAATAAACAAGTCCGCCAATGTGCATATTGGCGGACCTATTTTTATACAGAATACCATAAATGTTACCTGACCGAGATCGCGTTTAATTCTTGCGAAGCCCTTTTCCTGACCAGTGCAAGACTCAGGCTGTTTACGTTATACTTTGTTACCTTTCCGAAAAGTTCGGATGCTTTTTGCTTGTCACCTTTTTTGCTATAGGCAACTCCCAGGTAATACCAATTCATCGGATCTTCCTGATCTGCCTTGGAATAATACTGAATCGCCTGATCATAATCTCCCTTTTTGAACTCGTTGAAAGAATATAACGAATTTAACCACATTTCTTCACCGGGATTCTTTCGGCTATCAACCTTTTGGCTGCAATTCTCCGATTCAATTTTTGCCTTATCATACTCAGCGTTGGCGGTTAAAGCATAAAACTTCCAGAGCATCGAATAGGTATTCAAATTTTCCCGGGTAGTTTCCGATAGTTTCGAAGTTCCAAGCAATTCCTCGGCTTTCCTGAAATGTTCAATTCCTTCAGCAGGATTACCGGTTTCGGAAAGGATGAAACCCTCTAAATTATATGCTTGGATAGCATTTGTTGTTAAATTCTTCTTTTCAGCCAAATCACGGTAATCCTCTATAACTGCAATGGCCTGCGCAGGTTTTTCTTCATATATATAAGATACTGCTTTCAGCAACAACGCATCGAATTTACCGTTAATGAGAGCAGATTTATCATAATAGTCCTGATAATTTTTACGGGCTGTCTCATAATCGCCTTTGAAAATATAATTATTCCCGATACCTGCGAGCGATGAGGCAAATGCAGGATCATACTGAATCGCCTTTTTATACTGAACGATCGATTCATCATATTTACCCATTTTTAGCAGGAGTTCTCCATAAGAGTCATAACCATTCGGACTATTGGGCGTCAGACTGATATAGGTCTTAAAAGCCTTTTCGGATTCCGGATAATTGTTGAGTGCTGACTGACAATAACCGATCATGTTATATGCTGAAGCATATTTAGGATCTATTTCAGCTGATTTATTAAAATAGCTGAGTGCAGCCTGGAAATCATTTATACTAAAATAGTATATGCCTGCAAGGTCCTGCACCCGTTTGTCAGAAGGAAATGACTTTAAGAGTTGTCCAAGAAGTTCTTTTTGCTTCTCGCCATTCCCTTCTCCAGATGCTTTAAAGTATTGAATTTCCAGCCTCTCTCCTTCGGAAACTTTGTCGGCAAGACCAATTGCTTTTTCCAGGTTTTGCATGTAAATGGTATTTCCCCCGCCCGATTGCGCACGGTAAAGATAAGCCATCGCGAAATTAGGGTCTTTCTGGATTGCCTTATCAAATAGTGAAGCTGCCTCAGCATTTTTAAAATCCTCCGACTTATCCCTTCCTTCCTTAAAGAATTTTAATGCTTCACTGGATGATGTAGTAATGGGGATCTCATTAACCTGAGCCAGCAGATTAAAGGGAAGAGCCATGCAAATGACCCATAAAACGGATGAACTAAGTTTATTTGTTTTCATTTAAACCTCCTTTTTAAAGTTATACACTTGATTCATTTTTTTAGAATTCTGAATAAACAGTTTTAGTGTTAAGTTGTTTGGCAAAACCAAAAAAATCCTTCCTGTGTTTTGAAAAATGTCTGCGTAGCAAATCTTCAGCACCATGGGATTTTACCCGTTATGCCCGGGCAGCGACCATTATGCGATCGGGAGTCCCCATGTTGATGAAGCATTCATCAGGCTGGACACTGGAAGATATTATTGATTAATGCCCTCAATATCAGTGATGCCAATATTTATATCCAACCAGTCATCCTCAACCGAAAACTCTGGCATCATTCTTGGATATTACAGAGCAATATCATTAAAGGCTGAAAACTGGTATTCAGAAAGGGCAGAAAATCAACAATGAAATGGCGTGCAGTGGACTACAAGCTAACCGAAAGATCAGCACAATAATAACAGGAAAAAATAGTTCTTTATTGAGAATTTTGCAGAAACGGATGACGGCAAGATGCATTATAAATTTTAAACACACATATCTAACTATCTACTTTTTTCGTATTTTAGCCATCTCAAAATAATGCATAAACAATTTAATTAAATCTATTATTTTGCTATCTTTATATCTTAATTTTCAACATTTTAATACCCGTTAATTCATTCAACACCTTTTTAACCTTAACAAAAACAATTATGAAAACATCAAAAATCGTAACATTACTTGCAACTGCATTGATCGCAGTAGTATTTTTATTCGGCAATGCCGTATTGGCCCAGGCTGCTGCAAAACCATGGCCTGTTCCTGCCAAAGACAAAGCAATGAAAGCAACTGTTAAGTTAACAGATGCCAAAGTTATCGCTAGCGGAAAAGAAGTTTATGCAAAGCATTGTAAATCATGCCATGGCTCTAAAGGTTTAGGTGATGGCGCAAAAGCTGCTACTTTGAAAACCAATCCTGGCGATTTTTCTTCTTCAGCATTCCAGAGCTCAACAGATGGTGAACTTTACTATCGCGTTTCTAAAGGCCGCGATGAAATGCCAGCATATGACAAGAAAGTTCCTGATGCAGGCGATCGTTGGGCATTGGTTGCCTACATGCGCTCACTAAAGAAATAAAGCAGGCGCTTTTTAATACTGAATACAAATGGGTGTTTATGGTTTGCATAAACACCCGTTTTTTTTACCCTGATCATATACTATTCAATCCAATTCAATTCAATTCTTCCCTTCCATCTATCCAAAATATATTTAACTGATAAACAGCTAATTATATCTT
>JBBRRV010000153.1:0-7118 GCA_038246075.1 Bacteroidales bacterium | reverse complement strand
TGATTTTTCTCCGTATGATGGTTTAGCCCTGTAGCTTCCCTGTTCCGGGCGGGCACCTGCGCCTTCGCGGCCAGCCGATATGGCAGCCGTTACCTTGCGTCCGTTGTAAACGGCATCGGCAAAGGCTTCGATGACCTGGTTGGCTGAATGCGCGTCAACTTCCACAAAAGAGGAATTGAACATGATGTCGATGCGTCCCATCTTGATGTTGCGCGTATTGGTCAGTTCATTGATCAGTCCCATGAGGTGGCTGGTTTTGACACCATCCCGGCGTCCTAAACTGATAAATACCTTGGTGAAGTTACGGTTGCTGTCACCGTCGCCACCACTGCGGCTGTCCTCACGACGCTCTTCCACACTCAGTTCAGGGGAATCACGGTAGTATTCGAGGAAACGGTTGAACTCCGTTGAAACGAAACGCTTGATGAGTTCTTCGCGGCTCATGTCTTCCAGCTTACGGTAGATCACCGGCAAAAAGCTGTCGATATCTTCTTCCTTCACTTCTACTTTTTCGAGGCGGTCGACCATCGAGAACAACTGTTTTTCACAGACCTGCGCTCCTGTAGGAATTTTTGCCTGGGCAAATTCCTTTCCGGTGAGCCGTTCGAGCATTTTGATTTTCCCTTTTTCCTTCAGGTTGATGATGGAGATGGAGATGCCGCTCTTTCCTGCACGACCTGTTCGGCCACTGCGGTGGATATAGCTGTCGGCATCGTCGGGGAGGCTGTAGTTGATGACGTGTGTCAGGTCGTCCACATCGAGTCCGCGGGCGGCCACATCCGTGGCAACGAGCAGGTCAATGTTTTTCGTCCTGAATTTATTCATGACGTGGTCGCGCTGTGCCTGTGAAAGGTCACCATGCAGGGCATCGGCACTGTATCCGTCGCCAACAAGTTTGTCGGCAATCTCCTGTGTGTCGATACGCGTGCGGCAAAAGATGATGGCGTAAATATTGGGGTTGTAATCCGCTACGCGTTTGAGCACCTGGTAACGGTCGCGGGCATGGGCAGTGTAAAAGATGTGTTTTACGTTTGCAGCGCCAGCGTTGCGTGTTCCGACAACGATTTTTTTAGGATGATCCATGTATTTCCCGGAAAGCCGCTCAACTTCAGAGGGCAATGTAGCCGAGAAGAGTAAGGTGTTCTTTTCAGGAGGTGTCGTTTCCAGGATACCGTTTAATTCATCCTGGAATCCCATATTCAGCATCTCATCGGCTTCGTCGAGTACCACCCAGCGTACTTCTGAAAGTCTTGCTTTCTTGCGTTTGATCATATCGAGCATACGTCCCGGGGTAGCCACGATGATCTGTGGTCCTTCGGCAAGCTGTCCGAGCTGAACATCAAAACTTGCGCCGCCATAAATAGGCACGACGCGGATATTTGGCATAAACTTAGCGTAATTGCGTAAATCGCCGGCAATCTGCATACATAGTTCGCGTGTTGGGCAAAGGATGAGTGCCTGTGTCTGGCGTTTGGTCGAATCGATAAGGTGAAGCAATGGCAGGCCGAAAGCTGCAGTTTTGCCTGTACCCGTTTGGGCCAGTGCGATAAGGTCGGTTGATTCGTTCAGCAGAACAGGTATAACTTGTTCCTGAACGGGCATAGGGTTAACGAAGCCCATTGCTTCGATGCCCTGTAGCAGAGTTGGTGTTAGTTGAAGGTCTTTGAATTCCACGTGTTTACAATTTTTTGCAAAAGTACGATTATCTCATGAGCATACAAGCCTATAATGTAACTCATTGCAAAATAAGCTGTTTCGCATATCAGTGCCCGAATCCACGGTGGTTGAACTGAAGTGATTTAAATGTCAATATAGTTTCTTTTAAACATGTTTTAATCCTAATTCGTACCTTTGACAGTTATTCCCATCCTTTAATCCATCTGGCTATGATCTTGTTTTTCGAGCGTAATGTTGTATTTGCCGTGGCGTGCAAGTCCACATTCAATGCTGCTGATATCAGCAAACTAAAATGGCTTTTCAGCAATGCTTCATTCCTCGGCGTCGATAAAGTTGAAGGCTTTTTTGTTGGTCCGCGCCAGGAGATGGTCACGCCCTGGAGTACCAATGCTGTTGAAATTACCCAGAATATGGGCCTGGAAGGAATTCTGAGGATAGAGGAATTTATACCTGTTGAACGCGCCGATGCCGCCTATGATCATATGCTGCAGGTCCTTTATTCCGGCCTTGGCCAGGAGTTGTTTACGATTCTGCATGAGGCAGAGCCTGTCCGTTATATCGAAGATATGGCTGCTTATAATATAGCACAGGGGCTGGCGCTTTCAGCTGAAGAAATCTCCTACTTGCAGCAGGTGAGTGAAAAACTGGGACGAAGGCTTACCGACAGCGAAGTATTTGGCTTTTCACAGGTAAACTCCGAACATTGCCGCCACAAAATATTCAATGGACACTTTATCATTGACGGTCAGGAGATGGACGAAAGCCTCTTTGCAATGATCCGCAAGACTTCACGCATCACACCCGGCCGCATTGTTTCGGCTTATGAGGATAATGTGGCCTTTATTACCGGACCCCGCATCGAGCAGTTTGCTCCCGCAACACAGGATAAACCTGATTTTTTCAGCGTAAAGGATATTCAGTCGGTACTTTCACTCAAGGCCGAAACACATAATTTCCCGACGACCGTCGAACCCTTCAATGGTGCTGCCACCGGAAGTGGCGGTGAAATACGCGACCGCATGGCCGGTGGCAAGGGCAGCATGCCTTTAGCCGGCACGGCAGTTTATATGACATCTTATACGCACCGCCAGGATGATAAACCATGGGAGAAGGCAGTGCCTTCCCGTGCATGGCTCTACCAGACGCCCGAGGAAATTCTGATCAAAGCCTCCAACGGCGCCAGCGACTTTGGCAACAAATTCGGGCAGCCGCTCATCTGTGGCAGCCTGCTGACCTTCGAGCACACCGAAAATGGTGTTGTACATGGTTACGACAAAGTCATCATGCAGGCTGGTGGCATTGGTTATGCCAAACAGGCCGACAGCCTGAAAGATAAACCCACCGCCGGGGATAAAATAGTGGTGATCGGTGGCGATAATTACCGGATCGGCATGGGAGGAGGAGCCGTATCATCGGTTGCTACCGGAGAATACAAGAATAACATCGAACTGAATGCTGTTCAGCGTTCCAACCCCGAGATGCAGAAGCGGGCATTTAACGCCATCAGGGCTATGGCCGAGATGGATGAAAATCCCGTGGTATCCATTCACGACCACGGTGCCGGCGGTCACCTGAATTCATTGTCAGAACTTGTTGAAGCAACCGGTGGTCGTATCGACCTCGATAAATTGCCTGTCGGAGATCCCACCTTATCGGCGCGGGAACTGATCGGCAACGAATCGCAGGAGCGCATGGGCCTCATCATGAAAGCCAAGGATATGGCATTGCTGCAGCAGGTCTGCTCCCGTGAACGTGCACCTATGTATGAAGTTGGTGAAACCACCGGCGATATGCGCCTTTCTTTCGGCAATTCCACCTCGGGTGAGAAACCTATCGACCTGGCACTGGAGGATCTGTTTGGAAAACCACCCCAAACGGTGCTGAGGGATGAAAATATTATCGCACCTTTTGAAGAAATAACTTATCAGCCTGAATTATTCACCCAATATCTGGAGCAGGTGCTGCGGCTGGAAGCCGTGGGCTGCAAGGATTGGCTGACCAACAAAGTGGACCGTTCTGTTACAGGTAAGGTTGCTATGCAGCAATGCGCCGGGCCATTGCAACTTCCGCTGAATAACCTTGGTGTGGTTGCACTTGATTATCAGGGCATAAAGGGAATCGCCACTTCCCTGGGACACGCACCCGTCAGTGCGCTCATCGATCCTGCCAGCGGATCAGTGCTTTCCATTGCTGAGGCACTGACCAATCTTGTATGGGCTCCAATAGTGGGTGGACTAGGTGAAGTATCGCTGAGTGCCAACTGGATGTGGCCATCACGGAACAAGGGTGAAGATGCCCGGCTTTACACAGCTGTGAAGGCCGCCAGCGATTTCGCCATCGCCCTCGGATTGAATATTCCTACTGGAAAGGATTCGCTGTCGATGACCCAGAAATATCCTGACGGCAGTGTTGTGTATTCACCCGGAACAGTCATCATTACTGCTGTGGGCGAAGTTGCCGACATACGCAAGGTCGTGAGCCCGGTTTTAGCCCCGGAATTCACTTCCACACTCGTTTATGTTGATTTCTCCGGACTTCCTTTAACACTCGGAGGAAGCAGTTTCGGACAGGTGCTCAACCGTGTGGGGCAAACAGCGCCTTCTGTCAAAAGTGCTGAGGAATTTAAGACGAAATTTATGGCCATCCAGCAGCTCATCGATAAGGGAATCGTTCTGGCGGGCCATGATATCTCGGCCGGCGGACTCATCACCACCCTGCTGGAGATGACCTTTGCCCAACCGGGCATTGGCCTGCAGATCGATACCACGGCCCTGGATGTTGCCGATACGGTACAATTGTTTTTCAGTGAGAACCCTGGTGTAGTTATACAGGTGAATGATCTTGATTTTGTTTCTGTTTTCCTGCATGAGCGTGGCATCAGGTTCTTCCCGATCGGAAAACTGCAGGCTGACCGGTTCATTCATCTGTTGAACGGTACCGATGATTATGAACTGGATATTGATCTGTTGCGTGATACTTGGTTCCAGCCTTCCTACCAGCTCGACCGTAAACAATGCGGTGATAAACTGGCTTTTGAGCGTTTCCAGAATTATAAAACACATCCGCTTGATTTCAGGTTTGACGAAGATTTCTCAGGCAGTTTTGGCCAGTTTGGCATTGATGTGCACCGCCGGGAAGCAACGGGCATTAAAGCAGCCATTATTCGTGAGAAAGGCGTAAACGGCGACCGCGAAATGGCATGGTCGCTTTATCTGGCCGGCTTCGACGTGAAGGATGTGCATATGACTGATCTCATTGCCGGGCGCGAAACCCTGGAGGACATCAGCATGATTGTTTTTGTGGGGGGATTTTCCAATTCCGACGTACTCGGTTCTGCCAAGGGATGGGCAGGTGCTTTCCTGTATAATGACAAAGCCCGGGAGTCGCTGGAAGCTTTTTATGAACGTCCCGATACGCTGAGTCTTGGCGTTTGCAATGGCTGCCAGCTGATGATCGAACTGGGCCTGCTTACGCCCGAGCATGTGCAGAAACCGCGTATGAAGCGCAATTCTTCGCACAAATTCGAGTCGGCTTTTCTGAGCGTGGATATCCTGGAGAATGATACCATCATGTTACATACCATGGCCGGGCAACGCCTGGGCATATGGGTGGCGCATGGCGAGGGAAGGTTTAGCCTGCCTTACAGCGAAGAAAATTATTACATTCCGGCCAAATTCAGTGCCGATTCATATCCTGCCAACCCCAACGGATCCGATTCATCTGCAGCCTGCCTGGCCACTTCCAACGGACGGCACCTGGCCATCATGCCTCACCTTGAAAGATCGGTTTACCCATGGCAGTGGGCCTTTTATCCGCGCGAACGTTCAGGTGATGAGGTAAGTCCATGGGTCGAGGCCTTTGTAAATGCAAGAGAGTGGATTAAAATCATGATGGGTAAATAAGGAATTTATTACTAAGTAATCCGGGGATACTTGGTTTCTAACCATGGCAAGTGGAGCAGAAGCTGACTTGATTTATGCTATGTACAAAATAAATTGCTTCGCAGTATTGTTCCTGTTGATGGTTCCTTTCTTTAGGGTTTTAGCCCAGACAGATACGGTCCTGATAGAACAAGTCGAAATAAATGCAAGCCGCGTGCCTGTGACCTACCTGGAAGCAGCAAGGGTGGTATCTGTTATCACCAGGGGCGATATAGACCAGGCCCCGGTGCAGAGTCTGACTGAACTCCTGGTATATGCCCTCAACGTTGATGTAAGGCAGCGGGGTGCAAACGGTATCCAGGCGGATATTGGAATTCGCGGAGGTTCATTCGAACAGACCCTTATCCTGCTGAACGGGATACCTTATAATGACCCTCAAAGCGGTCACCACAACATGGACCTGCCCATAGAACTCAGCCAGGTCGAACGCATCGAAATACTTGAAGGCCCTGGTTCACGTGTATTCGGGCCAAATGCCTTTTGCGGGGCCATCAATATCATTACTTCCGGCGGGAAGGACAATTATGTTAAGGCCGGAATAGCTGCCGGAGCGCACAACCTGTTGAACAGGGACTTTTCGGCTGCAGTGAGCCATAAATCATTTTCAGCCTACCTGTCGGCCGGCGCAAAAAGAAGCGATGGTTATATTCCCAATACGGATTACCGCACCAATAACATCTTCGGAAGTTGGACCTATAAGGAGAAGCGTGTAGTTGTTGAGCTGCAGGGTGGTGAACAGCTGAAGGCTTTCGGGGCGAATAGTTTCTATACGGCCCAGTTCCCTGATCAGTATGAACAGACGCGCACACAGTTTGCCAGCATCAGGTTTTCGCGGGCCGGTAAGCTGAAGTTGTCATCCTCCATATACTGGAAACGTCATCACGACCGTTTTGAGTTGTTCCGCGATGCCAGCCCCTTCTGGTACAATGGGCATAATTACCACCTGACGGATGTGGGAGGTGCCGAAGTCAATGCCGGTATCACGAGTCCCATAGGCCGCACTGCTTTTGGCGCATCATGGCGCGTGGAACATATTTACAGCAATGTGTTGGGTCAACTTATGGGCGATACTTTGAAGGTGCCGGGTGAACCGCAGGGCAAATTCACCCGCAGCGCCCAACGGCAATATGCAGGAATTTTTGTTGAACACCAGGTTTACCTGGGGAAACTCTCTGTTTCAGCCGGAGCGCTGCTGAGTTTCATCCCTACAGTGGGTCCAAGGTTATTTCCCGGTGTTGATGCCGGTTACACGATTAACCGTGACCTGAAAATGTTTGCGACCTTCAATACCTCGCTGAGGTTGCCTTCCTTCACCGATCTGTATTATGCAGGTCCCACGAATATAGGGAATCCAGGCTTAAAACCCGAGCAGGCAACAAGCTATGAAACAGGCTTCAAATACGCCAGGGCAGGTTTTAACGGCCATGTCAGCGTTTTTCGCCGCGACGGCACGAACATCATTGATTGGGTGAGGTCGGCCGATTCCTTAAAATGGCAGAG
>JBBRRV010000152.1:0-7157 GCA_038246075.1 Bacteroidales bacterium | reverse complement strand
TACTGGGGTTTCATGGCAATGGCACGGGCTATGGCCACGCGTTTTTTCATCCCCCCGCTGAGCTCCGACGGGAGAAGTTTATTCACATTAACCAGATTCACACGCGAAAGACAGAAATTTGCCCTGTCGCGTTTTTGCTCGGCTGATTGCTTGGTAAACATCGAGAGCGGAAATACGACATTTTCTTCCACAGTCATTGAATCGAACAATGCACCACCCTGGAAGAGCATTCCAATTTCCTGGCGGATAACCTTCATCTCCTCATAGGACATTTTTGTGAAAACCCGGCCATCATAAAGAACCTGGCCTTTATCCAGTTCATACAACCCGACAAGGCATTTCATCAGCACTGTCTTGCCCGAGCCGCTTTGCCCGATGATGAGGTTGGTCTTTCCCTTTTCGAATTTAGCCGAAATCTGGTCAAGGACAAGATGACCACCGAATGATTTAGAGATAGTTACAGCTTCGATCATGCCAGTAAGAGCTGGGTTAAAATCAGGTTCATAAGTATGATCGCGATGCTGCTATATACCACGCCCTTGGTGCTGGCAGAGCCTACTTCGAGGGCCCCGCCGCTGGTATAAAAGCCTGTATATCCGGCTATGGTTGCAATGAGAAAGGCGAATACAACTGTTTTGATCAAAGCATAGATGACATCATAAACTTTAAAGAAAGCCTGCACACCATAAATAAACTCGTGTGAACCTACCAGGCCTGTAACTATTCCGGCAACCCATCCGCCGGAAATTGCAAGGAACATGCTGATGATGATGAGCACCGGGTTAATGAGCACAGAAGCGATCACTTTTGGGAAAATGAGGTAGGTAGCTGGATTTATGCCCATGATCTCGAGTGCATCAATCTGTTCGGTCACACGCATGGTTCCGATCTCCGAGGCAATCCGCGATCCGACTTTACCTGCCAGGATCAGGCTTATAATAGTGGGTGAAAATTCGAGGATGACCGATTGACGGGTAGCAAAGCCTATAGTATAGAGTGGTATAAACGGGCTGTCGATCTGAAAAGCTGTCTGGATGGTAACTACCGCACCCATGAAAACAGATACGATGGCTACGATGCCCAGTGAATCGAGACCAAGATTTTCCATTTCCACCAGGATCTGGCGATGGTAGATCGATCGTTTTTCGGGTTTGCGGAATACCTGGCCAATGAGCATAAGGTACCTGCCAAGATGAAAAATGATTTGCATCGCCCTAAATATTTTTGCTAAATTAATTATTATTTGGTGAAAACGCGTGCTATATGCATCAAATTGATCCCGCCGATGAATGAATTGGTTACTTTTGAAAAATGATCCAAAACTCATGAGGCACTTTACCCGAATCGCTTTGTTGCTGGTATTCAGCTTACTGCTACTTGCCGGATGCGTTGCGCAGAAAAGCTCACAAAAGCTTAACAAGCAATCATCCAAACGCTATCACCGCTCCTGCGGATGTTATATATACCAGCCAATTCATCCGGATATTGCGCTCAAAACATTCGTCGATGGGAAATGACCAGGAAAAACTAAGCCAGTTTCTGCTTCCCCAATGCGTGGAGGCTGTTCATGGCTGGTTGCACGAAGGAGGCCTGCGTCTGCGCATAACCCGAAGCCGCAGCAGCAAACTTGGCGATTTCAGAGGTGCCGTGCCAGGTCAGGCTCCCGTAATTTCGCTGAATGGCGACATGAATAAATACACTTTTTTTGTTGTTTTTGTACACGAATACGCCCATTTCCTGGTTTGGAAACGATACAGCCATCGTGCAAAACCCCATGGCAGGGAATGGAAGACCGTTTACACGGATCTGATGATTCCTTTTCTAACTTCAGGATTTTTCCCTGCTGAGTTGCTGTTTGCTCTTAAGCGTTATTTTATCAATCCGCTTGCGTCCTCGGGCGCTGATCTGCAACTTACGCGGCTGCTTAAAACCTTCGATGCCCCCACAAGTAAAATTACCATCGAGGATATAGCGCCCAATGCAACCTTTTCGCTGCCCGACGGCCGGCATTTCAGGAAAATTCAGCAATTGCGCAAACGATACAAATGCATCTGTTTGGGTAATAACCGGCTTTACCTTTTCCATCCCCTTGTTGAAATAATTCCTGCTGACGCGTGAAACGAATGGTGTAATTTTTAAATTTGTATCAAATACCTGATGTGCCAGGTTTCATATATAACCCACAAATCGCTAAAACCGTTATAAAACATGAACCAGAACAATTATTGCATCATCATGGCCGGAGGCATCGGAGCGCGTTTCTGGCCGATGAGCCGCACGTCTCATCCCAAGCAATTTATTGATATCCTGGGCACAGGTGAAACACTTATTCAACAGACATTCAGGAGGTTTGAGCGTATCTGCCCCAGCGAAAACATCTATATTGTCACCAATGAGCTATACCGCGAACTGGTCATGAAGCAGCTGCCCGGGATTTCTGAAGAACAGATTCTTTGCGAACCAGCCCGGAGGAATACTGCACCCTGCATTGCCTATGCGAATTACCGCATTGCGCAACGCAATCCGGATGCCAACATTATCGTTGCACCTTCGGATCATATTATTCTTAAAGAGGACAATTTTACTGAAATCATCCTGGCGGCACTTGAGGCATCAGCTACCAACAACTGGCTGCTCACCCTGGGCATTAAGCCCAGCCGACCCGATACCGGGTATGGTTATATCCAGTTTGACGATACCTGCCATTATGCAGGCAACGAACTCCTGCGGAAAGTGCGGACTTTTACCGAGAAACCCCAGCTGGAAATGGCGAAGCAATTCCTTCAAAGTGGTGATTTCCTGTGGAACTCCGGAATCTTTATCTGGTCGCTCAAGAGTATTATGAAAGCTTTCGAAACCCATCTTTCCGAAGTTGACTACATTTTTAAGGAAGGCATCCCGGTTTACAACACACCCGCTGAGAAGAATTTTATTGCCAATGCATATACCATTTGCCGCAATGTTTCAATTGATTACGGCGTGATGGAAAAAGCCGACAATGTTTATGTGATGTCGTCTGATTTTGGATGGTCCGACCTGGGCACCTGGGGATCACTTTATGATATTCGTGCAAAAAATGAACTTGGCAATACTGTTGTAGGCAATAACGTAATGATTTATGATTCTCAGAATTGTATCGTTAATATGCCCAAGGACAAACTTGTGGTGCTGCAGGGTCTCAATGATTATATTGTAGTGGAGGACGATCATATTCTGCTCATTTGCCATAAGGGTGAGGAACAACAAATCAGGCGGTTTGTTGGTGATGTGCGGATAAGCAAAGGAGAGAAATTTGTTTAGTTCATGACTGCTCTTTCCTGATGAATAGCAATGTTGTAGATTTTTAAACCTATGTCGCAGATTATTTTTGCCGAATTCCGCAAATAAACTTATTATTGCTGCGATTTCCAATTTCAATTTCCGTAAAATGCCTAAGCATCAGGAAGTTTGTTGCTTTTTAAATCTCACATTACTAATCAATTCAACCTTTTAATTCATGAAGAAAATAGCATTTTTTATCATTCTACTGCAATTGTTTGTGGCCGGTTCAGTGCGTGCGGACGAAGGGATGTGGTTGCCACTTTTTATCGAGCGGCTTAATTACGTTGATATGCAGAAAGAAGGCCTGCACCTGACGGCCGAAGAAATATACAGTGTAAACCATTCCAGCCTGAAAGATGCGGTCATTATTTTTGGTGGTGGATGCACAGGAGAAATGGTTTCGGACGAAGGTCTGATTCTCACTAATCACCATTGCGGTTATGGCGCCATTCAGTCGCACAGCACAATTGATCATGACTATCTAACCGATGGATTCTGGGCAATGAATCATGCCGAGGAGTTGCCAAATGACGGCCTCAAGGCACGTTTCCTGGTGAGCATCACTGATGTGACCAAAGATGTTCTGGACGGATTAAAAGGTCTTTCCGAAACAGACCGTGCTGCCAAAATAAAGGAGATATCGAAAAAACTTGAACTGAATGCCACCAACGGCAACCAGTATGATGCGAAGGTTTCCGCCTTTTTTAATGGCAACGAATACTACCTTTTCGTATATGAGACTTTCAGAGATGTGCGCCTGGTAGGAGCTCCCCCTTCGTCCATCGGCAAATTTGGTGCAGATACCGATAACTGGATGTGGCCCCGTCACACTTCTGATTTCAGTGTTTTTCGCGTATATACTTCACCCGATGGCAAACCTGCAGACTATGCAGGCAACAACGTGCCTTTGAAACCAAAGCATCATCTTCCGGTTTCCATTAAAGGCGTTCAAAAGAACGACTTTGCCATGATCATGGGCTATCCGGGCAGAACCACCCGTTACATGACTTCTTACGGTGTAAACCTGGCCATAGAGAAAACCAACCCGGCCATTGTAAAGATACGCACGCGCAAACTGGAGATCATGAAAGCCGACATGGACGCAAGCGCTGCAATCCGGATTCAATATGCATCCAAATATGCGGGCTCAGCCAACTACTGGAAATTTTATATTGGTCAGACCAAAGGATTGAAAAGTCTCAAAGTGATCGATAAAAAGCGTGAACTCGAAAGCCAGTTTACACAATGGCTCAAAGGCGACAATGACCGGAATATGAAATACAAAGATGTTCTTCCGGATCTTTCCAATGCTTATGAAGCTATTTCGGCAACCGCGCTGGCAACCACCTATAATTCCGAAGCCATCAACCAGGGATGCGAGATCATACGTTTCTCAAAAAGTTACCAGGACCTGGCCGATGAATTGGCCAAACCTTCAGCAGATGTTGCAGCGCTGAAGAATCTGACCGAAAAGTTAAGTGATGCTTCAGACAAATATTTTAAAGATTATAACGCTGCTACTGATTCCAAACTGCTGGCTGCCATGCTTGAACTTTACCGCAAGGACATTGAGGTTAAATACCAGCCGTCACTGCTGGGCGAACTTGATAAAAAGTACAAAGGTGATTTTAAGGCATATGCAGACATGGTATTCAGCAAGTCGTTGTTCGCTTCACAGGAAAAAGTTAACGCTTTTCTTAAAAATCCATCACTAAAATCACTTCAAAAAGATCCCTGCTACAAACTTATGACGGCTTTTTCGGATGCCGGCAAAAGCTTAGATGCACTTACCCAAGGCCCCAACGATCTTATAGCCAAAGGTAACCGCTTATTTGTGGAAGGTTTGCAGGAAATGCTGCCGGACAAAAAATTCTACCCCGATGCCAACAGCACCATGCGCCTCACCTATGGCAAAGTGCTCGACTATTACCCCGCCGATGCTGTTCATTATGACTTTTTCACCACACTAAAAGGAGTGATGGATAAGGAAGATTCCACGAGCTGGGAATTCAAGGTACCTGCAAAACTCAAACAGCTTTATCAAAAGAAGGACTATGGGCGCTACAGCAAAAACGGAGAGATGGTAACCTGTTTCATAACCAACAATGATATAACAGGGGGGAATTCAGGCAGTCCCGTGATCAACGCCGATGGTGAACTGATCGGACTGGCCTTCGACGGCAACTGGGAAGCCATGAGTGGTAATATCGCCTTTGAGCCCGATCTGCAAAGAACGATCTGTGTGGATATCCGTTACGTTTTGTTTATCATCGACAAATACGCCGGAGCTACCAACTTAATCAAAGAAATGGACGTGAGGGAATAGAAGCGCCTAAAGTGCCTGGAGTTGGGAGTGCCTGGAGTTGGCGTGTTTATACCATCTGTAGGTAAGTTATACACCTGTAATTCATGAGCAGATAAGGCCTGGAGCATTAACTCATCTGGGTTGCAGGGTTTCGAGTTTAGCTTTTTACTTGCGTTTTTGTTGAAATGGAATTAAATTAGTATTCTGAACCCCAACTTTAGTGCACTTTAGGCACTCTAGCGCACTCCAGGCACTTCTAACAAAAGGGAAATATCGCCCATCACCAAATATTGACTGATCCTCAACCGAAATAGCCCTCCTTAAAATGGCAAAAGAGATAGAACGAAAATTTCTGCTGAAATCAACGGAATACCGCCGTTTGGCTGAAGCCGTAAGATACCGTCAGGGCTATATCTGCAACCTTACGGAGAAAGTGGTACGTGTTCGCATGGTCGGCGACAAAGCCTACCTTACCATTAAGGGCGCTTCTGCAGGCTTTACACGTGATGAATTCGAGTATGAAATCCCGGCCGGTGACGCACTGGAGATGCTCGACAGAATGTGCAATAAACCATTGATTGAGAAGACCAGGCGCGTCATTGACTTCGCCGGGAAGACCTGGGTTGTCGACGAATTTGAGGGTGAAAACGAAGGACTTATCATGGCAGAGATCGAACTCACTTTCTCAGGTGAATCTTTCGATATTCCGGCCTGGATTGGTGAGGAAGTAACAGGTGATCCACGCTACTATAATTCCAACCTTTCACGCAATCCATATAAAAACTGGCGATAATTTAAATGCCTTTATACGAAAAGAGACTATCCATTCAATGGGTAGTCTCTTTTCATTTTACCAGATGAATTGACGGGGTGATTCCAGGTCATCAGTTCAACAGAAAGGAATGTTTTGCACAAGTCACAGACTTGCACCAGCTGCGATGAGGTTATCGGGTGATTCAAGGTAACCCCGTCTCCAAATGGGAATTTGATAGCATTAGTCATGGAATGCGCCAGCAGGGAGCTATTTGATATCAACAGGAATTATTAGTTTGAAACTAATATTTCTCCCCATATTATAAACGCCCGTCCTGCCTGTTGCATAATTTTCGGGCAGGTACTTTAACCTGCTCAGGTGGCTTTGATAAGCATTGTCGGTGAGGTTATTTGCCGATATGTATAGTGAGCAAAGTGTTTTCTTTTTGCCCGCAAAGTCGGCTCCAAAGCCCATGTTCAACAGGGTATATCCGGGTGTCCTGGTTTCGGTTCCAAAGGCGGCATAATACTTATTTTGTATGAAATAATTTTCGACATCAAACTTCACATAGGCATTATGCATGAACAAGGCAACTCTTTTGATATCTACTCTCAGGCCTGTCTGAAATTTCGCAGGAGGTGTAAAGGGCAGGTACTTTGAAGAAGCGGGTTGGTTGAGCAGGACGGCCTGAACATAGGAAAATGCATTTTCGAAGTGGATCCAGTCGTATGGGTGAGGGTGAACATCGAAGCGGATTTCGCCTCCAAGCAGATGTGC
>JBBRRV010000151.1:0-7217 GCA_038246075.1 Bacteroidales bacterium | reverse complement strand
TGTTTCAAGGTCGAAAACAACTTTTACCTCGGCAAGGTATTTCTTTTTGTCGATTTCAGCGGCAGGGGCGGAGAGCAGGCTGGAAAACAGCGCAGCTGCTTTCGCTCCTTTTGGAGTAAGGATTTCTACCAGCATGTCTTCCTCGCCCATACGCGTGAATTGAATATCACTTCCCGCAGTATTTCCGGGATTTCCGCCGACCGATGTGCAAAAACAGTATTCGTCGGCTACATTGCAGCCAAAAGATATGATGGTGGTTTTTTCAAGTTTTTTCAGGTAGAACTGGTCGGCCGTATCACCATTAAAAATGGCCGTGAGCGACCGGAATCCCGAAGCATCGCAGGGCCTTACACCGAAGAGTACCACTTCAGGGCAATCATCCGGGTCAGTGCTATGTTGGGTTTTATTTCCTTTGTCGAGGGTGTATTCCAGTACTTTCTCCACTTTTGGGAAAGCAGTCTTTTTAGCTGATTGGGTTGAAAGTAGACAATCAAGCGCTATTTCACTCAGCGCTTTTACCTCTTCAATTTCCACAACCGTCCCCTTTCGGACAGGGGCGAGAATGTGGTTCCCCCCGCTTTGCAGCATCTCGAGCACTTTTCCCAGAGAACTGTATTTCAGGATTTTATTTTCGGTTTCCATTGGTTAGATTATAAAATTTTCCTTGTCTTCGGGTTTATAGGTGGACAAGGCATAAACAGCATCTGCTTTCATCCCTGCAACAGCTCCAAAATCAGCCTGGATCCCGTCGATCAATTGATAGGTAAGCAGATTAAGTGGAATACCCATCGGGCAGGCCTTGGCGCATTCGCCACAGTTAACGCAACGTCCTGCAAGATGCATGGCGCGCATCAGATGCCAGTCGAGGTTGCCCATCTCGTGACTTGCTACCGGTATCCATTGTGGCTGGTTGCAATCGGTTGTGCACCGGTGGCAATAGCACATGGGGCAGGCTGCGCGGCAGGCATAGCACTTGAAGCATTTGGAGAATTCCTTTTGCCAGAATTCATACCTTTCCTGTACACTCATGGCGTTCAGCTTCGCGATCATTTCTTTCTCCGGAATTGCAACGCCCGTATCAACGGTTTGAAGGTGTTCCTCAATGGTCTTAAAGTCACTGAATGCTATGATTTTGTTTTCGGCAGTCATGTGCAAAGCCAGTATTTGTCCGTCCTTGATCTGGAACTCTGATGCAAGCTGCATCATGCTGCGCAAGGCAAAGTTGTTGGCCATGAATCCGATCTTCCCGATACGCTTAACCTCGTCTTTCATCAGATAGCCGGCGAGGTTCTGGGTTGTGTTTTCTGTATAAATGAGTTTTTCGGCCTCTTCCGGCGTGCGGATAAAAAGCGTCCTGATACGGTCGCCTGTTCCCTGTCCGTAGCCAATGAAAACATCGATGGTTTTATCGCTGAGTAAAGCGGAAACTGTTGTGTTCAATTCGTTCATTTGCTTGTGTCCTCCTTATCAAATAAAGTGGAAACTTCAATTTCCTTGTAATTCTGGTAAGGTCCCATTTCGCGGATTTTCTTAACTGTAGTGTTGACTACATCGGCCCATTTAAAGCCCTCGGCAGCCGAAACCCAGCTAAACTGGATTCTTTCGGTGTCGATTCCGCTGAAATTGAGAAGATTGCGAAATACGATCCAGCGTCTGCGGGCATGGAAGTTTCCGGAAGTGTAATGACAATCATTTGGATGACAGCCTGAGACAATGATTCCATCCGCACCATTTTCGAAAGCTTTCATCAGAATCATGAAATCAATGCGCCCGGTGCATGGAAAACGTACTATTTTGACATTTGCAGCGTACTTTATCCTGCTGGTACCCGTGAGATCGGCACCGGCATAAGTACACCAGTTACAGACAAATGCCACTATTTTAGGTTCAAATTCCTGCATGCTGATTATTCAGTTAATCGTTTAATAAAGTCATAATTTCAGCATATACCTGCTGGTTTGAATATCCGTTGATATCAATAGCCTTGGTGCGGCAAAGTGCAACACATGTGCCACATCCCTGACAAAGGCTAGGATTCACTCTTGCCAGTGTTTTGATAACCTCACCATTCCTGTTCTTGATTTCTTCGCGTTCGATGGCCTGGTATGGACAAACACTCTGACAAAGGAAGCAACCTACGCAGGTTGAAAATACCGGCGGTGCCTGACGGTTAACCACGGCAACAAGCGGGTCACGGGTGAGTTCGTCTTTGGAGAATAAAGCTGCTACTTTAACTGCGGCTCCAGAAGCAGCAGCAACCGTTTCAGGAATGTCCTTAGGGGCCTGGCAGGCTCCTGCAAGGAAAATTCCTGCGGTGTTTGTTTCAACGGGTTTAAGCTTGGGATGTGCTTCGGCGAAGAATTTATGTTGATCGTATGAAACGTGCACTTTCTGGGCCAGCTCTTCTGCGCCGCAACTGGCAACGCCTGCCGTAGCCAGCACAACCATATCGGCTTCAATCTCCACGGCTTTTCCACCCATCAGCGTGTCCGCGCCTTTTACGATGAGTTTTCCGTTTTTCTCATATATGGTAGAAACGCGGCCGCGGATGTAATGTGTTTCCTCCTCAACAATGGCACGGCGTACGAACTCTTCATACATCTTTCCGCCGGCGCGGATATCCATATAAAAAACGTATGGAACTCCATCGTGGACCTTGTGTTTATAAAGCATGGCATGTTTAGCTGTGTACATGCAACAGATTTTGGAACAATATTCAATGCCTTTGGCCGGGTCGCGTGAGCCGGCGCAGGCTACAAAAACAATCTTCTTTGGAACAGCTCCATCCGATGGTCTTCGGATTTCACCCATGGTTGGGCCGGAAGCCGATGCCAACCGCTCGAACTGAAGCCCGTCGATCACATCCTTGTATTTCCCGTAACCATATTCCGGGAAATAGTCGGGTTGCAATACGTCGAAACCGGTGCAGAGCACGATGGCGCCAATCTCCACTTCAATAATCTCATCGGGCTGATCAAAGCGTATGGCCTTGGTAGGACAAACGACTTCGCAAATCTTGCATTTACCTTTAATATAATAGGTGCAGTGCTCCCGGTCTATTACAGGTTTGTTGGGTACTGCCTGCGGAAAAGGAACATATATGGCAGGGCGCATGCCGAGTCCGCGCTCAAACTCGTTGGGGATTTTCTTCTGCGGGCATTTGGTGGTGCAAAGTCCGCATCCGGTGCATGCCTTTTCATCAATGCTTTTTGATTTCTTCCTGATCTTTACCGTGAAATTGCCGATGAAGCCGGCAACACTTTCAACTTCCGCATAGGTATAAAGCGTTATATTAGGATGCTGCGCTATTTCAACCATCCTGGGGGTGAGGATACACTGCGAGCAGTCGAGGGTTGGGAAGGTTTCGGAAAGCTGCGACATGTGCCCGCCAATGGAAGGCTGTTTTTCGACCATGATGACCTGGTGACCGCAATTTGCGATATCCAGGGCGGCCTGTATCCCTGCAATTCCACCACCGATTATCAATGCTGTTTTGGTTACCGGAACCTTGATAGGATCCAGTGGTTTATTCTTCCGCACTTTTTCGACCATCACACGTACCAGGTCCTGGGCTTTTTCGGTTGTAAGGTCATCTTTGGGATGTACCCACGAACAGTGTTCGCGGATATTTGACATCTCACAGAGAAATGGATTCAGCCCAGCTTCTGCGCATGCCTTACGAAAAGTTGGTTCGTGCATCCTGGGCGAACAAGCCGCTACCACGATACCGTCCAGTTTGTGCTCTTTGATGGCTTCCTTAATTAAGGTCTGGCCAGGGTCGGAGCACATGTATTTATAGTCGGCACTAAATGCGACACCGTTCAGTTCGGCTGATATTTTTGCGACTTTCTCGCAGTTGACAGTAGCGGAAATATTCTCACCGCAATGGCAAACAAAAACTCCTATACGCGACATACGCTATGCCTCCGTTTGTTGGGTGGTTAATACTTTCTTTGGTTCAGCGGCTGCCGGTTCAGCAACAGCTGGTTTTTCGGGGAGATTCACTGGGGTCATATGCCGTTGAATCCCGAGTTCCTTCGGGTCAATTCCAACGGCCAGACCCAATACCTGCGATATGTATAGCACAGGGATGGTAATCTCTTCCTTAAGGAATTTATTGATTTCAGGACGACGCATATCGAGGTTCGAATGACACATCGGGCAGGCCACAACAACCACTTCGGCTTTGCGGTCAGATGCATCCTTCATGATGTTGCCCGAAAGTCTTGCTACCGTGTCGGTGCGCGAAACGGACATGCCCGCTCCGCAACATTCAGTTTTCATAGCCCAGTCAATGGCATTCCCACCGACTTTGCGCACAAGCACGTCCATCAGCTGCGGGTCTTCTACACGGTCGAATTTCAGGATATTGTGCGGGCGCACCAGCAAACAGCCATAATAACAGGCTGTATTGTAATTGAAGGGTTTCACCACTTTTTCTTCCAGCCGGTCAGCAATATATTTCTCTATAAACTGGATGATATTCAGCACCTGACCGGTGCCTTTATATTCCATGCCTATATTGGAAGATATCTTTGCCGAGAGTGATTTATCTTCGTTGAGTTCGTGCTGTGTAACCGTCAGGCGGCTGTAGCAGGCAGCGCAAGGAACAACAATATCCGTCATACCTTCCCTTTCGGCTATGGCAAGAATACGGGCTGGCAGGCTAAGGGATAATTCCTTGTTCATGTTGTGGGCGGCTGTGGCACCACAGCAATTCCAATCGGGAATTTCAACCAGTTCAACATCAAATACTTTGGCCAGCGCAACTACTGATTCCCGGTATTCTTTTGCTCCTCCGTCCATGGAGCAGCCAGGATAAAAGCCTATTTTCATTTCAGGCCCTCCTTGTTCTTTTTGCTTTTCTTAAATATTTCTGACATTTTTTTTCTTCCTTTAATAAGTTCCGGAAAAGGATTGAGTTTTCCTTTGAGGAACATTTTTGGTGCAACAGTAATATCCTGCATCAGATCGCCTGTCCGCATCTTATAATCCACTATTAATCCCATCTCATAAAGTCTGCCTGTGAAGTTGATTGAATCCAGGAATGATTTGTGGAAAGCTATTATTTTCCGGGCTTTAGGATTAGATTTGTTTTCCGCCAGTGATTTCTGCCGCAGAAAGTCCATCATTTTAGGGATGTCGATTTCCATCGGGCAGCGGGTAACACACATTTCGCAGGTTACACAAAGCCAGATGCTCATCGAATGTAAAAGTTTCTCGGCTTCAGCCTCATCACCTGTTTGCAGCATCCGCATTACCAGGCTGGGCGTGTAATCCATTTCATTCACCACAGGGCAGCCGGCAGAACATTTACCGCATTGGTAGCACTTGATAGCCAACACTCCGGTTTCATCATGCACTTCCGAGCTAAGGCTGGCTGTCTTCATTCCGTGCAGTATAGTTTCCATATAATATTGATATACAGTATAATTAAAAGAATAAAAGGCTTGTTATAAAAATAACAAACAGGGTGCTATTCAGGCGCTAAAATTATATCAATCTATGCCAGCTTTTATATATGATGCTATTTTACACTTAGACTTAATCTAAATAAGAAATGTTCAAAAGCAGCAATTTTGTATTACCAGTAACTGTAAGATGATACCTACCCGTTGCGGAAGTGATCGAGAATGTTTATAAATTAGCAGGCGGGTTTGAAAATTCTCTCCAAAGCTATAATTTTGGCCAAATAAATTCTACAATCATGAATATTCCAGAAAACCTTCATTTTACCAGTGATCACGAATGGCTGAGAGCCGAAGGTGATGTTGCATACATTGGCGTTACCGATTTTGCCCAAAGTGAGTTAGGCGATATTGTATTTATTGAAGTCGAGACCGTAGGTGAAGAATTGGCCAAAGGTGAATCTTTTGGAACGATCGAAGCTGTTAAAACTGTATCCGATTTGTTCCTGCCTGTTTCGGGAGAAGTGCTGGAGTTCAACGAAAGCCTTAACACCAATCCTGAACTTGTGAACAAGGACCCTTATGGAAAAGGCTGGATTGTGAAGATCCGCATGAAGAATAAGGCCGAAGTAGCTGAACTTCTTACTGCAGCAAAGTATTCGGAACTCCTGGGAGGATAATTTACCTGGGAAATAAGCTGTATATTTAATTTTAATGCATTTTAGCCTGCCATGATCTGGGGGCTATTGGTGCTTATATGCAAATTAGCAAATTAGCAAATTAGCAAACCGGCAAATTGGCAAATCGTTCAGGGTAAATCCGGGATGAGTTTGCCGCTGGCTTCAAAAATAAGTTCCAGTTCATCCCAATTGGGGCTGTAGACATAAAGTTTATACCTGGTTGCCTTACCCGGGATTTCCATTTTATAGGCATCCCCAGTATCCCATTCGCTAAACTCACTGGCGTATAAAGAATCAATTACGGCTTTAGGTAATGCTTCGAATGCGATGATACTTTCTGTACGCACCCATTTCCCTTTCACCGTATACCATGCATCGAGGTAGCCTCTGACTGTTTTAAAGGAAACACCATAAAATCCGTCTTTGAGGGTCCAGTATGCTTCGCTGTAACCGGGGTATTTCTGGGAGAAGGCTTTTTGAACTGCCGTTGGGACATTCTTATCCGCTATATCCTGGGCTGGAGCAGGGAGGCTACTGCAGAGGATGGCCATCAGTACAATGCCGCGGATGTATTTTTTTGAGGCTGGAATTAAGGCAGGATGCATGGTATAGGGTTGTGCTGTTTTTTAGATGTGCTGACCTGTTGGCGATCAACATAAAAACGCCTGCGAAAGTATACTATTTATATCTTTATTTAGCACGATCTGAAAAATAAACAAGGACATATAATCAGCATGAAATCAATATGTTAAATAAAGAGGGACTAACACATACATAGCGAAGGGGCGAGTGGGTGCGTGGGCGAGGGGCGAGGGTGAAATTAGATGAGCTTTTTTAGATATCCGTAATCGAGATAATATAAAATTCGTAGCGAGAAGCTGTTGGTTTGCGGGGAGTTCAAGGTGCCGCGGAAATTGTCCAGGTAACTGTTCAGTATCTTTTCGCTGCTGCTGAAAATAGCATTTTTCCATACCATGCTGAATTCGCTGCCTGGCGCAAAATACCAAACAAACTGGGTATCTGCAGTAAATGCATTGAAATTGATATCGTGAGATTCGTTGTAGTTGCTTGCATCAAGACTTCCCGAAGTATTCAAAGTATAAAATCCGGTATATTTCACCCTCGACCA
>JBBRRV010000150.1:0-7299 GCA_038246075.1 Bacteroidales bacterium | reverse complement strand
TTTTCAGAAAACATGCATGTGAAAGACCTCATCTACCTGGCTGGCGGATTGAAAGAAAATGCAGGAAAAGCTGTTGAAGTTGCGCGAAGAATAAAAGATGCTAATGTCTTTGAAAAAAACAGCATCAGAACCAAAATCATCACCTATTCCCTCCTGATCCCCAATGATACCTTGGTACTTCAGCCTTTTGACCTTGTATTTGTAAAGAATGATCCCGGATACATGACCCAGTCAGAAATTCACATCTCAGGTGAGATTGCAAATCCGGGAAGTTACGCTTTGGGCAACAACAATGAAAAAATCTCATCACTCATCAAACGTAGTGGTGGTCTTACAGCCAGTGCCTTCCCGCTGGGTGCAACCCTCTATCGTACACAAAAAAAGGATACCATACCGGGCAACGTTGGCATAAACCTCGCGAAGGCCATGAATAAACCTGGTTCCGACTGGGATATCATCTTGCTTTCGGGAGATAGCATTTACATTCCAAGAGAAGTGCAAACAGTTAGTATTTCAGGAGAAGTTTTCTCTCCCCGCCAAGTGATGTACAAAAAAGGCAAAACGCTCAGGTATTACCTTACTACTGCGGGAGGTGAAACGGAAAAGGCATTGAAGAAAAGCATCTATGTCACTTATGCCAATGGGGCGGTTAAAGGCACATCTAAATTTCTTTTCTTTAGGAGTTATCCCAGGTTATCGGCAGGAGCCGATATCTTTGTTCCGGAGAAGGAAAAAAGGGAAAAAATGACCGAAGGTGCAAAAGTAGGAATGATCGTAAGCATCACTTCTACCGTGGCAACAATTGGTATATTATTATACCAGGCTTTGAAGAAATAGATGCTGACGCAAAGCACAAGGATCTCAAACTTCAAGCAATAAACACCCTTTATAAAAGACATAGCAGTGACAGAATCTAAACAAGCTATCGTAAGCGACGAAATTTCGTTCAAAGAACTCATCCTCAAAGGCAAAGAAATTTGGAATTTCTTGCTCGGAAAATGGAAATTCATCCTCTTTGTGTCATTTCTGGGCGCAAGTATTGGCTTTGCCATAGCCTGGCTTACGAAACCAACCTATATGGCGAGGCTCACTTTCTCCGTAGAAAATGAAAAAAGCAGCCCATTGGGAGCCTACTCAGGATTGGCTTCCATGGCAGGGATCGATCTGGGCGGAGGAGGCGGAACCATGTTTAGCTCCGACAATATTATGTCGATCATGACTTCCAGAAAGATGGTGGTGAAAACATTGTTATCCCCCATAACTGTAAATAATAAAGAAATAACACTTATTGACTTTTACCTCTCTTTTAATCATATCAGGGATAAATGGCTTCAAAAGCCGGAATTATCCGGATTAAAGTTTCCACTGAACCTGAATCCTGATTCATTAAGCCGAAAACAGGACAGTTTATTATCTGATATCCATGCTTCACTGATAAAAACAGTGATCACCATCAATAAACCGGATAAAAAGCTCAGTCTGATTGAAGCAAAGTGCACCTCAACCAACGAGCTCTTCTCGAAAGTATTCCTGGAAACCCTTTCTGCCCAGGTAACTGCTTTTTATGTCGGCATCAAAACGAAACGCCAAAAGGACAATGTGGATATCCTCCAGAAAAAGGCAGATTCGCTTTACCGTGTTTTTTCCAATTCCATGTATCAGGGTGCAGCCCTGGCCGATCAGAACATCAACATGGCCAGGCAGGTTGCCGGTGTAGACCGTCAGCGCAAACAAATCGATATGCAGGTAGCCAGCACGGCCTATGGGGAAATCATTAAAAACCTTGAAATTTCAAAAATCACGCTGCAAAAAGAAACACCATTAATTCAAGTTATCGATCAGCCGGTTTTTCCGTTGGAAAGATTAAAAGCATCCAGACTCAAGGGATTGCTGACAGGTGGATTTATCGCAGGTTTCCTGGTGGTTGGATTTTTGCTGGTGCAGCGATTTTTCAGATCAATGATGCAGGAAGACGGGGCCATTGCATAAAGCTGACCGCCACATATGTCCTTAAAGAAAAACTTTCTTCACAATATCGTATTCATTCTGAGTAATATATTGTTTCCCATCATCAGCTTTTCTTATACTGCACGTATTCTTGGACCGGAAGGAATCGGAAAAGTTCAGTTTATCATCACTTTCGCGCAGTATTTTGTGATGGTGGCTGCCTTGGGAATACCAGTGTATGGAATACGGGAAGTCGCCAAAGCAAGGGGTGATCAGAACCGTCTAAACAAGCTTTTCTCTGAACTGCTGTGTATCAATGTGATTACCAGCCTGGTATTACTTATTGTATATATTTTCATCATTTCATTTGCAGCCTGGTTTCATCAGGATCTTTCTTTTTATGTATTTGGTGGCATACTGGTATTTTTTGGCTTCTCGACCCTGGATTGGCTGTATGTCGGATTGGAAAAATTCAGTTTCCTTTCCTTTCGTTCCATCAGCATCAAAGTGTTGGCACTCATTGCCCTCTTTCTCTTTGTCAGGCGCCCCGAGGACCTTATTGTTTTTTTCCTGATCAGTGTCTTTTCCATGCTGGGTAACAATATCTGGAATTTAATAAATCTGAATGGGCTGGTAACAATAAGGTTTAGACAACTGGCCTTAAAAAAACACCTGCCGGTGCTGCTGATCCTTTTCAGCACTTCGATTGCCATCAGTATTTACACCTTAATCGATACCTTATTACTTGGATTTTTGGCGGACAATCAGGCAGTAGGTTATTATACCGCTGCCATAAAAATTACCAAGATCGGAATTCCGCTGGTGGCATCTTTGGGAACAGTGCTGATCCCCCAGATTTCGCAAAGCTTTGATGCCGGAAACCAGATGCTTACACAATCTCTAACGGATAAATCTTTTTCATTTATCTGCCTGCTGGGTATTCCAATTTCTTTCGGATTGTTTATTTATGCGCCTGAGATCATGCGCGTGTTTTCGGGTAATCAGTTTATGGATGCCATTCCCACTATGCAGATTGCTGCTCCCCTTGTTTTTCTGATTGGCCTTGGTTCCATATTTGGAACTCAATTGCTGATTCCCAGCGGGAATGAAAAAGGATATCTGTATGCTACGATTTTCGGGTTGGTGATCAGCCTGGTTCTTAATTTAGCCTTAATCAGCGCCTTCAGGGACAAGGGAACGGCGGTAGCTACGGTGGTGAGTGAATTGGCGGTGTCGGCAGTGTCGTTCTATTTCGTGAACAGGAAAATGAAGTTAAAGTTTGATTGGACCTTGTGCCTTAAAGCATTAGGGGCCTGTTTGATCTTCATTCCCATTGCATTACTGGTCAGATGTTTTGAAATCAGTGAGTTTTTACGATTAAGTTTTGCGTTAGTGCTGTGTGCAGGTTTGTATTTTGGGGTGCAGGTATTTGTTTTTAAAGAGACGCTGGTGAGAGGGGTTCTATTTACTATGATTAGAAAAAAATAAAAAGCTGTTTTCCGATGGAAATACTCACGTCAATCATCATTGTAAATTACAATTGCGCCCAACATACCTGTAATTGCATTGATTCCATCTATAAATACAGCACCGATCTTCCTTTTGAAATCATCGTGATTGATAATGCTTCTGAGGCTTCTTCAGTGAATACAATAAGCAATCGGTTCCCTGAAATTAAATTGATCATAAACAAAGAGAACCTGGGCTTTGGAACTGCCAATAATATTGGGGCAAGTCAGGCTGTAGGGAAATATCTCTTCTTTTTAAATCCGGATACGCTTTTACTGGGCAATGCCATTGCTCAATTTCATCATTTCATGAAGCATGCGCCATCTGATATAGCTTGTTGTGGCGGCAGCCTGATAAAGCCCGACGGCAGTCCGAATACGTGTTACGGAAATTTTCCGTCCTTACTGCAACAATTCAGTGACATTGGTTTCATGACCTTTTATAAAAAATATTATGCAGCGAAATTGTGCATGGGCAAGGGCTGTGATTTCGACGAAATCAGGCAGGTAGACTATCTGGTCGGCGCTGCATTTTTTATCAAAAAAGAGGTATTTGAGGCCCTAACCGGCTTCGACGAGCGCTTTTTCATGTATTATGAAGAAACAGATCTGTTTTTCCGCTTGAACAAGGCAGGATATAAAACCTACCTACTCCCGGAAGTAAAGATTATTCACCTGGAAGGGGTTACGTCCAAAAGCCCGGAATCTTTTAATTACCAAAAATGGGCGATGATGGAGAAAAGCAGGTATTTTTATTTTGCAAAGAACAGAAGCCGGCTTTATTCATTTTGCGTCAGATGCGTGCAAATGCTTTCACTTACGCTGCTCTTTTGCTTTGGTACTATGCCTGTTGATCTGAAAAGGGCACTTAAAATAACAATTTCGGCTTAGATTTTAAATCGAAAAATTGACAAATTTGTCAATTAGCGAATTAGCAGATTTGGCAATTAATAAATCAACAAATTGACAAATCGGCAAATTAGCTATTCCAAATCGTAACATTGACAAATTGACAAATCGACAAATTGGCAAATTAGCTATTCCAAATCGAACAATTGGCAAATTGACAAATTGACAAATTGACAAATTAAAGAATTGACAAATCGACAAATCGGCAAATCGGCAGATCAGATCCTGGGTGTTGTGGTGATGTACAATACAAAATTTGAAACAGCTGAAACGTTGACCTCCCTGGCAAAAAGTCTGGAGCAAACCTCAGCTGCAATTGATCTGGTGGTATATGACAATAGTTTACTTGCTCAGGCGGAACATGGGTCTATTTTTTCATCAGGAAATTTTCGCATGCATTACTTTCACGACCCTTCAAATCCCGGTCTTGGCAAGGCTTATAATTTTGCAGCAGCTTATGCCCAGAAGTTAAAGAAGCGCTGGATATTACTATTGGATCAGGATACGTCATTTCCCCTGGAGGCCATTCCAGGCTATCTCTCCGCCATACAAGATTTTCCTGAAATTAAATTATTTGCACCGCGCCTAATACTCTCAAATGGCAGCATGCTTTCGCCTTGCCGATATCGATTAAAAAGAGGTTTTGCACTAAAAAAGATCGACCCTGGCTTACATAACCTTAAAAATATTTCACCTTTAAACAGTGGTATGTTGATAGATTTGGACGCTTATCTGACTTCAGGGGGCTATAATGAAAAAGTAAAACTAGATTTCAGCGATTTTCAATTCATTGAGCGGTTTAAAAAACATCTTAACCAATTTTGCCTACTCAACTTCATCGCCTTGCAGGATTTTTCGAATGCGGAAACAGATACAAAAAAACTGAATGCGCGTTTTGTTTACTATTGTGATGGCGCTAAAAATTGTGAGTGGACCTCCTTTGTTGACCGGTTTACCTATACTTTAGTCGTGTTTCTGAGGGCTACCATGCTCGTATGGCGAACTAAAGAATTCATTTTCTACAAGACATTTATGTATAATTATCTTCGTGCGTCATGAGGAATTCCTTGTTCATCTTTTTCTTATTCTTAACAATAGTCTTTTCTGAAGTATTATTGGCACAATCGTTGCCGGTTGGAACTCCGGTGCTGGAGGATGCTTACCGCAGGGCACAGCTACTGGGTCAAATGGACTCCTCCATTTCCTTTACTGCACGACCGTTTTTCCCCGATGCCGTAAAAACAAAAAACGGCTTTGATCCTGAAAAAAACCTTAAAGAAAAGAGGTGGTCGAAAGTTGAAAACATTTTCAAGTTTGATCAGGGAAGAGGATTTATAAAGCTTTTGCCCGTAACCTGGATAAACCAACTGAATACTGCTCGCCCTGCCGGACTAAATGATGGCGCCATGATTCCGGCCAAAGGCTATCAAGGCTTAATAAGTGCCGGCATCTATGCCCAATATGGTATGCTCAGCATCCAGTTGCGACCGGAATTTGTCCATGCAGAAAATCTGAGTTATGAGGGTTTCCCCAGTACACGCAGGGATCCCGTCTGGGGTGATCAGCTTTGGTATCAATTGTATACTGAGTATTTAAACCTTATAGATCTGCCCGACAGGTTTGGAGAAAAAGCCTATGATAAGGCCTTCTGGGGACAAAGCAGCATACGTTTGAATTATGGAGCCATTTCGTTCGGACTATCCACAGAAAACCTTTGGTGGGGACCGGGAATGCAGAACAGTCTGCTCATGAGCAATTCGGCGCCGGGTTTTACACATTTTACCTTCAATACGGTAAAACCCATCAGAACACCGCTGGGTTCTTTTGAAGGGCAAATTATTGCAGGAAAATTAAAGAGTTCAGGATATCCTCCGCCGGATCCAACACGGAATTACAATGGCGGTCCTCCGCTATATGATCCTAAACCGAAAGATTGGCGCTATCTGAATGGTATGGTGCTTAGTTATCAGCCCAAATGGGTCCCCGGCTTGTTTCTGGGTATTACGCGCAGCTTTCAGATCTATGAAAAAGAAATGGGAAGTAGCCTTAACGCTATAAACATCGGAGATTTGTTACCTGTTTTTATCCCCTACGCAAGCAAAAGAGTCAAGCTTGAAACGGAGAATAAGCGCGATCAGTTTTCGTCCTTCTTTATGCGCTGGATGTGGGTGAAATCAAAGGGTGAAATCTACCTCGAATATGGCAGATCTGATACTTACTGGGATCAAAAGGACCTGATTGTTGAAGCTTCGCATGCAACAGCTTATACCCTGGGAGTCAGGAAGCTTATCCCCTGGAAAGCTGACCGGAATGAATACATCCAGTTCGCTATGGAACTAACCCAACTGGAAATGAACCCCGTCAGCCGGGCCAGACTAGATAAGAGCTGGTATTTAAGCAGTGTGGTAAGAGATGGTTATACCCATCAGGGGCAACTGTTGGGAGCAGGCATTGGTCCGGGCAGCAATATAGAATCAATCAATATCAGTTGGGTTAAAGCTTTAAAAACAGTTGGGATTCAGCTTCAACGGTATGTGCATAATAATGATTTCTTTAATGCCCGTATTCACGATGTAAGATCGCATTGGATTGACCTCAGCGCCGCTTTGATCGCAAATTGGGACTATAAGAATCTGACGTTTATGGCAAAAGCAGAGGCCATAAGGACGTTGAATTACCAGTGGGTTTATGATGCCCCTCCTCCTCCCGACTATTGGGTTGCAGGGAAAGACATCTATAATTTTCACTTGCAGGTTGGAGTGACCTACCGATTCTGAAATTTAATGGCCTCGTTATCTAAAATAGCTGTGTCCTGCTGAGCGGAGTCGAAGCACATAGCTCGTCTCCGTTTGAAATTAAGAAGCACTAGACGAACCTTCGACAGACTTAGGGCAGACTTTTCATGGTGACAAAGAAGACAGATCAGAACACCCAA
>JBBRRV010000149.1:0-7354 GCA_038246075.1 Bacteroidales bacterium | reverse complement strand
TGCGGCCATTGAAGGCATGAAAGAACGAAAAGGCTGGCTCGATTTATTGCAGCACATTAAAATGCCCGTATTGTTCATCGCCGGCAAGCAGGATAGCCGGATCCCTTGCAAACTCGTAATGGAACAAGCCACCATTCCTGCACATGCGGAAGTTCTGCTGCTGGATCATGTTGGTCACATGGGATTTATTGAAGCTTCTTCAGAAACGCTGGCTGCGCTGCGGCATTTTGCGTTGAGATGTTTTGAAGAATAGAAACTAAATGCCAAGTCCCAAGTCCCAAATTCCAAGCCCCAAATTCCAAATCCAAAATTCCAAGACCCATGTCCCAAGTTCCAAGGTAAATTCTGATTCCAGGACAAAATACTTCTATTTACTTCTATTTACTTCTATTTACTTCTATAAATTTCAATGTATTTCTATCTATTTCTATGTATTTCTATGTATTTCTCTCCTTCGTCCCTAGTCCCCCACTCCTATTCGTAGAAATGCATCTCCCGGATATAGGTGAGTACTTTTTCGGGAAGGAAATAGGCCATATTCTTACCCTCCCGGATGGATTTACGGATAAAACTCGAAGTAATCTCCATACGTGGGGCATTCACCAGGGTTACGGCAGGATGCGATACAAGTTCATGCTTGTCAGAATCATGACGCGGATACAGGCAGAGGCGGTAATATTCCAGTATCATTTCCCAATTCTTCCACTTGTTGAATGAAGGCAGCATATCGGTCCCACCCACGAGTATAAACTGCCGGTCGGGATATTTTTCTGACAGATGGGTAAGTGTATGAATGGTATAGGAGGGCTGGGGAAGCTTGAACTCGATACTGGAGACCTTGAAACGGAGATCGTTACTGATGGCCTCATTTACCAGCGCCAGCCTGTGATGATCCGGAAGCAGCGAGGCTTTATCCTTAAGCGGATTATGCGGGGATACCACAAACCAGAGTTCATCGAGATCGGTAAATTCAACCATATAGCTGGCAATGGCCAGGTGACCCGTGTGAATGGGATTGAAAGATCCAAAAAACAAGCCTGTCTTTTTGGCTTTTATTTCCATATAAATAGTGTTTTAGTCTTTCAGAAAAACAGAAACCACCTCATGTGCCTTGTTCAATGCCGTTTCAAGGTCATCGTTGACAAGTGTATAATCGAAGCCGGGAGCAAAAGTGAGCTCCCAGGCAGCTTTATCGAGGCGTTTGCCGAGGCTCAGCTGGTCATCTGTTGAGCGCGCTACAAGGCGCTGTTTTAACACTTCGAATGAAGGTGGCTTTACAAAAATAGCCAAAGCCTGTTCACCATATATCTTTTTAATGTTTAATCCGCCCACGACATCCACGTCAAAGATAACGCTCTGCCCGGCTTTGAGCAGGTGGTCGACTTCACTGCGCAAGGTTCCATAAAAACTTCCGGGGTATACTTCCTGCCATTCGAGCAGATCCCCCCGGCTGATATGTTGCCTGAACTCTTCTGCTGTGAGGAAATAATAATCCTTTCCGTCCTTTTCACCTGCACGCCGGGGACGGCTGCAAGCCGATACCGAAAATCCAAGGTTGAGCCCTGAGTTGAGCAGATGTTTGACGATAGTGGTTTTGCCGGCTCCCGAAGGAGCGGAGATAATAATAAGTTTGGGGATCATTAACAAAATTCAGTTTAATACTAAAGGTGAAAAGGTGAAAAGGTGAAAAAGTGAAAAAGTATCTAAATAAATGAATTTGATCACTTTATGGTAATTTAAACGGAATTAAATACGCCAACTTTAGGCACTTTAGGCACTCTAGGCACTCTAGGCACTCCAGACACTCTAGGCACTTTAGGCACTTTAGACACTCTAGGCACTTCTATTCTGAACCCATTTACAAGATATTCAACGTTTGTTCTTTTATCTTTTCAAGTTCATCTTTCATCTGAACCACGATTTTCTGGATATCGGCATCATTGGCCTTGGAGCCCAGGGTGTTGATCTCGCGACCGATCTCCTGGAGAATAAATCCCATTTTACGCCCTCCTGATGCAGGATCGGCCAGTGTTTCTCCGAAATAGTCGCAATGCTTGCGAAGCCTCACTTTTTCCTCGGTAATGTCAAGTTTTTCCAGAAAATAAAACAATTCCTGCTCAAAGCGGTTTTCGTCAAATTTCTCCGTATTGACATTGGCTTCTCTGTATTCGGCCTGATTGCGCATCATGCGCTCGCGCAACATCACGATACGGCGTTTTTCGAATGGTTCAACTTCCCTGAGAAGCTGAAGGATTAATGCGATCCGCTTAACCATATCTTTTTCCAGTAAGGCGCCTTCCTGCATCCTGAAGTCATCAAAATGCCCCAACGCTTCATGTATGGTCGCATTCAGCTGCTGCCATTCCGTTTCGTCGAGTTCTTCGCGTTCAGCCTTTATGACATCAGGCATACGTGCGATCACGGGCAACAAGGCTAAATCTTCAGGTTCGTTCAATTCAATGGCCAACTCGCGCAGGTCCTGGTAATATTTGCGGACCAGCGGCTTATTGATGGCCATACCGGCTGTATCGCCAACGTTATCAATATAAATTGAGAAATCTACTTTCCCGCGTTCGATGGCCCGGCTTAATTCGGCCCGTATTTCAAGTTCCTTTTCACGAAAAGGTCCTGCAATCCTTGTATTGATATCAATCTGCTTGCTGTTGAGCGACTTTATTTCTACCGTAAGCTTCTTTGTGCCAATTTCTATTGTACTCTTGCCGAAGCCTGTCATTGATTTAATCATATTAGCTGTATTTGATGAGCAAAGGTAAGAAGTTAGGCGAGTTGTGCAGGTATCTGAAGGATGACACTGGTAGTTTATTTTGATTTTCGAAATTCTGTAATAACTCCCGCTATTTTCCATAAGTTTGACCTGTTATCTGTTTTCGCATTTTACGCACCTAAAGCAATTGCAAAATGATCCAGACCATTATCATCGACGATGAAGTTAAATCCCGTGAGACCATCCGGGAAATGCTCAGGATTTATTGCCCTAACGTAGAAGTCGTTGCACTTGCAGAAGACGTTAAATCAGGTATACTGGCTATCCGTAAGCATAATCCCGACCTTGTATTGCTCGACATTCGTATGCCTGATGGTTCGGGATTCGATTTATTGCGAAAACTACCCTCGGTCGACTTTAAAATTATCTTCATTACCGCATTCGAAGAATATGCTATAAAAGCATTCAAGTTCAGTGCCATAGACTATGTGCTGAAACCCATCGACCCGGATGAGCTGAAATCGGCCATCGAAACAGCCAATATGGCCATTACTAAAGAGAATATTACCGACAGGCTCACTACCTTATTCCAGCATTTCGACAATGATACGCCACAGCAGAAAAAACAGATCATCCTGCGCACTTCCAACAGCATATACCGTATTGATCTTGCGGAGATCATCTATTATGAAGCAAAGAAGAATTACACAATTTTCTATATCACGTCCGGGGAGCCCATCATTTGCTCGCGCACAATAAAGGATTACGACGATATGCTCCAGGATGCCAATTTCCTGCGCCTGCATCAAACCTATACGATCAACCTTAAATACCTGCGCTGTTACTATAAAGATACCAATGAAGTGGAAATGATAAATGGTGTGAGGATTCCTGTTGCCTTCCGCAGGAAAGAGGATCTGATGAAGATTCTGAATTAAATGAAAAGCTTAATTGCACAACTTATTCACACCTTGTGAATTTTACCGCTGTAAAAGTGCAAAAGGCAGCAACCAACATACAACAGGCAACAGGATCAAAGTTAAACCGTAATTTTCGGAACGATTTACTATATTTGACAGGTAACTCAACACATCATGCCTTACAACCGTCTTCAGAACTATCAACTCTACGACAAGCCTGTTGAATTTCAGGCGGCTATGCTGCTTGACATCGAAAATGCCCAGCATTTTATTTACCTGGAGACCTATAAATACGCCAATGATAAAATCGGCGGTGCTTTTCGCGATGCCCTTACACGTCGGGCTAAGCAAGGCGTTAAAGTCAAAGTGCTTATCGATTCCTGGGGAGCCTACGTAAATGAACTCTTTTTTGCCGAGCTCATCCAATATGGCGGCGAAGTGCGTTTCTTTAAAAAAATCACCTATTCATTCGATTTTTTCACCAAGAATCACCGGCGAAACCACCATAAGGTGATGGTGATTGATAATATCATCAGTTATATCGGCTCTGCCAACATAACGGGCTACTCCATGGAATGGCGCGAAACAGTGCTTCGTATGCAGGGCACCATCAGTGATGTATTTCGTAAAACTTTCCTGGATAGTTTTAAAATCTACCAGAAATATATCTTCAATAAATTCGCTTATAAGAAAATCATTGTCCATGGCGAGTTTGAAGTGGTGCAGGACCTACCTTCCATATACAGGCAGCAGGTCAAAAATAAATGCGAGCACCTTATACGCAAAGCAAAGAAGGAAATTATCATCGAAACTCCTTATTTCCTTCCAGGCTATATGATGCGAAAGGCATTGGTTGATGCTTCCGCCAGGGGTGTAAAAGTTAAAGTGGTCATGCCCTGGCATTCAGATGTGCGTGCAGTAGACCTGCTGAGCGGCAAATACCTCATGTTTTTTTACAAGCATCAGATCGAAACTGTATTCTACACCCCAAACAATTTACATGCTAAGGCATTGCTGATCGATAATGATGTATTTGCCCTTGGCTCACCCAATTTCGATTACCGGAGTTTCAGGTACCAGCATGAAATCATGCTTTTCGGCCATCATAAAGGCATCATTGCACAGGTGCGGCAACATATCGACGAAACACTTCGCCATTGCATCCCTTTCGACCATGAGGCCTGGATGCGGCGTCCGAAATTTGAGCGCATACTTGGATGGGCGCTCATACCCTTCCGGCATTTTTTCTAGGCATGAAAAACCGGACTGTGATTAAGGCAGCAGCAGATAAGCAGAAAATAGTTTACCCGCAATGGAAGTAAGTATTTACCAGGTCAATCACTTTTTCCTGGTCGCTTTCAATTTCCACGCGCAGGTTTTTATCGTCATAAGCCTTTAGTTTACGCGCAACACCTTCAATGACCGACTGCGGAAAAACATCGTATTCCAGGTAGGCAGCGCCTTGCTTCAGCAGCATTTCTGCTGAGGCCCAGCAGGAAACAGGCAATTGTCCGAGCTTGGCGAGTCTTGTTTTAAATTTCTCATCAAAGATATTCACATCCACATAGGTTTGTTCAGCATAGGCTAGTGCTTTCTCCATCTCGATTCCATGCCGCGCGGCCACCGTAAGACCTGCCAGAAGCAGGTAAATATCTGCCGACCCGTCGGGGCAGCGGAACTCAACAGTCTGCTTGCTTGAAAAATCGGAAATGGGTGCGGTTTCCTGTGGATTTGCATGATAAATCATAGTATTGATACCTGACCAGCCCAATGGAACACGCACCAGCACCGAACGGTTGCGATCGCCCCAGCAGATATTGGTGGGTGCTTCCTGGTGAGGAACCAGTCGGAAATAGGATGTGGGTATGGTGTTCCCGAAAGCTGTGAGCGAAGGTGCCAGGTCGAGGTAGCCAGCGATGGCTTTGCGCGCCGTTTCGCTCAGTTTGCCATCTTCCATCATCACATTCTCTCCGTTGCGGGTTAGTTTGGTGTGAATATGTAGTCCGCTGCCGGCCTTTCCAACTGTTATCTTCGGAGCAAAAGAGATACTCACGCCGTATTTATAGGCCAGTGTGCGAAGTATCCATTTGGCGATAACCAGCTGATCCGCTGCATCTTCAAGTATAGTGGGCAGAAATTCTATTTCATTCTGCTCATAATCCATTCCGCCCTGACTGAAATTTCCCACTTCGGAATGTCCGTATTTGATTTTACCACCCGTTTGCGCTATGGCAATCATGGCTTCTGCGCGTAACTGCTCCCATTTGGCAAAGGGAAATGCTTCGTGGTAGCCTTTCTGGTCTGCGGCATGGAACAACGCGTTGGTTTCACTGATTACATAGTATTCCAACTCTCCCATCACCTCAAAAGTAAGCCCCGTGTGTTCCTTTAATGCCCGGTGAGCCTTGCGCAGGATATACTCCGGTGAACTGGCAAGTGGTTGACCGTCCTTATCATAATAAGAACAAAGTATATCAAGCGTCGGTGTGCTGGTAAAAGGATTCAGAAAAGCGGTTTTATAACGCGGAATCACATACAGGTCGCTTGATCCTGCCTGGATGAATGGAAACAGACTGGAACCATCCACGCGTTCGCCGGTGGACAGGATATTATCGAGGTGCTGCCGGCTGTTGATCACGAAATTGAGCGTTTTCAGACGTCCGTCGTCACCGGTATACCTGAAGTTCACCATTTCGATGTTATGGTCCTCAATGTATTTTATGAGGTCGGCTTTGGTAAACTCCTCACAGGGCTTGTTAAGGTATTGTACCAGGTGGTTCGGGTTCATTTCGGTGAGGCTGTTCATAGCAGGAGGTCTTACATTTGCCGGTTACTTCGGGTGGGCAAAATTAGCAACTTTTTACCGGAGTTTCCTAACAGCTTGCCTAAATATAAATGGCTGAATACCGGGAACTAAACCCTTGTCTGCTTTAGCCCGGGAAACATGAATTTGTTTTTCGTACTTTTGCACCTGCGGACAAGGTTTCGCACACCCAATTTCCGCCGATCAATGAACGTAAACGAAATAACTTTTTTTTCTGTTTTCCTGATATTTATTATCAGCGTTCTGATGCTCGACCTGGGCGTTTTCGACCGGCACAGTCATGTGGTACCTTTTAAGGAAGCCATGATCTGGACCGGCGTATGGGTGTTTTTGTCGTTCCTGTTTTTCATGCTGCTCAGGCTTAAGGGCGACCTCATCCATGGTTTAGATACGCTGGATGCTCTCAAGGCCCAGGTGGCAGAGTACAGGCATCCCATCGATCTCAACGGGCTCACCTATGAACAGGCGCTGGAGCTCTATCGTCACAATCTTTCGCTTGAATACCTTACCGGTTATCTTATTGAGTATGCATTATCGGTGGATAATGTTTTTGTCATGATCCTCATTTTCCTGGCTTTCAAGGTGCAGAAAATGTATTATAAGCGTGTACTTTTCTGGGGGATTCTGGGTGCTGTGATCATGCGTTTCCTCTTTATTTTCCTCAGTGCTTCCCTGATCCAGCGCTTCGATTGGGTCATGTACCTTTTCGGCGCTTTCCTGGTGTTTACAGGTATTAAAATGTTCATGTCGCGTAACCAGGAAGAAAAGATTGATACCGAGGCGCACCCGGTCGTCAGGTTTGCTTCAAAATACCTGCCCGTTTACCCGCATTATTTCAGGCAGCATTTCTGGTTCCGGAATGCGCGCACCAAAAAGCTTAATTTT
>JBBRRV010000148.1:0-7360 GCA_038246075.1 Bacteroidales bacterium | reverse complement strand
TATGATCTTGATGCGGACATTGTTTTGCTTGTGGTAGTTCACAAAAAGTGTTTCAGCCGAGCGCTTACCTTCATCATAGCATGAACGCTCACCGATTGGATTAACATGACCCCAGTATGATTCAACCTGGGGATGCACCTGCGGGTCACCATATACTTCACTCGTGGAGGCCTGCAGGATCTTTGCTTTGATGCGCTTAGCCAATCCCAGCATATTAATGGCTCCCATCACGGAAGTCTTCATGGTTTTGATGGCATTGTATTGGTAATGAATCGGTGAAGCAGGACAGGCAAGGTTATAGATCTCATCCACTTCGATAAAGAAGGGCATCGTAACGTCGTGACGGATCAATTCGAAAAACGGATTATCCATCAGGTGCACGATGTTCTGCTTCTGTCCTGTAAAATAGTTATCCAGACAAACCACTTCGTTTCCATCCTTCAGAAGCCGGTCGCACAGGTGCGATCCGACGAATCCGGCCCCGCCGGTAACAAGTACCTTTTTTTTAATCATGATCGTAGTGTTTATAGCTGCAGGAAAATATGCATGAAAACGTTTCTTATTTGGTTGTATCGATGCCGATGCAGAAATAGTCAAAGCCTATACGTTTCATTTCAGCCAGGTCATAGATATTCCTGCCGTCGAAAATGACGGGTTTGTTCAATAACTTGCGAACAATATTGAAGTTCGGAAATTTAAACTCAGGCCATTCTGTGATCAGCATCAGGCAGTCAGCATCGATGAGGGCCTCGTATTGGTCCTCGCAATAGGTAATGCTATCCCCGAGTGTATGTTTGGCTTCAAGCATGGCCACCGGATCATAAGCCTTTACATGTGCCCCTGCTTCCAGTAATTTCTTAATGATCACCAGCGATGGTGCTTCACGCATATCATCGGTCTGCGGTTTAAAGGATAGTCCCCATAGTGCAACGGTTTTCCCTTTGATATCGCCATGGTAATATTTTACGATTTTGTTGTAAAGTATTGCTTTCTGATCCTGATTAACGGCTTCAACAGCTTTGAGTACACGCAGTTCATAGTCAAATCCTTCTGCTGTGCTGATGAGAGCCTTGACATCCTTTGGAAAACAGGAGCCGCCATAGCCTATGCCAGGGTATATAAATCTTGTGCCAATGCGAGAATCGGAACCAATGCCTTTCCGTACCATGTTGATGTCGGCACCGACAATTTCGCAAAGGTTGGCGATGTCGTTCATAAAACTGATCTTGGTGGCCAACATGGCATTGGCAGCATACTTGGTCATCTCGGCAGAGGTAATATCCATGAAGATGATGGGGTGACCATTCAAAGTGAATGGTTTATAAAGGCTTTTCATGAGTTCTTCGGCCCTGGGCGAATCAAGACCAACCACAATGCGGTCGGGTTTTAAGAAATCGTCGATGGCTGCCCCTTCCTTCAGGAATTCAGGATTTGATGCCACATCAAATTCAATGGACACCCCACGTTTGTCGAGTTCTTCCTGCATGGCCTGCTTCACTTTGAGTGCCGTGCCCACAGGAACCGTGCTTTTTGTGACAATCAGCAGATAGTCTTTCATATGCTTACCACATTCGGCGGCAACGCTGATCACGTATTGCAGGTCGGCGCTACCGTCTTTGTCGGGCGGTGTCCCGACGGCTGTGAACAGTACTTCGCAATCTTCCAGGGCTTCAACAAGGCTTGTAGTGAATTTAAGCCTTCCTTTTTTCATGTTCCGGTGCACCATTTCTTCCAGGCCCGGCTCATAGATGGGGATGATCCCGCTTTTCAGGTTTTCGATTTTCTTTTCATCATTATCGACACACATCACATCGATGCCTACTTCGGCGAAACAGGTACCTGTTACCAGGCCAACGTATCCACTACCTACAATTGCAACTTTCATTATCAGCGTTTTGGGTTAAAATACGAACAAATATAAAGATTCACTGCGGAATGGCTGGCAAAATATAGAAGCGCAATGCTCAAAAGTTTTTGCGTTACATTTTTATTCCGTTTTGCTAGCCGATCAACGGAAAAGCAAAAATACGGAAATAAATTTTGCCGTCCGGGCTGTTTTTGAAATGCTGATTAACTTATCATCATGGCGATAGCTGATCCAGGTGTAGCCATATGAAAATAGCGACTCCGGCAGAGATTGAGTAGAAACCCATAATTGCCTGATAAATGACGACTACCTTTAGATTCTAGCACAAATAGGATCTCACTCATACTTAGAAAAGGGTCGAGGGGGAGATGGGTGGGTTGCAACGACTGCACAAATTAACCGGGCGAATGCAACGCCTTCACGAATGCATGGCTGCGCGGCATCCCATTGCTGTCATCCGGATTCAAGGGTGGAATGATCATTAAACTTAACTCCTGTCAGACTTTGACAATTTCTACGAATTTGAATCAACACAAACAGCCCTGACAATTATTTGCCAGGGCATTGCGATATTTTAATTCAACAGGATTTAGAAGGGAAGATCGTCGTTAGTACTTTCGCCGCCGGCTGGTGCTGCATCAAAAGTACCTGTTCCATCAGATTGAACTGCGCCCGGGGTGGAAGCACCCATTTTCTCAATCTTCCATGCACGGAGGTCGGTATACCACTTGCCATTGTATTCACGCGAGGAAACATCAAAGGAAACCTTGACCATTTCACCAACGCCAACACCAGTAAGTTCAGCAGTCTTATCGCCCCATGCGGAGAGACATATTTTCTTTGGAAAGGCGTCGATCGTTTCAATTACGAAATCCCTTTTGCTCCAGGTTGTTCCACTTTTGCCGGTTCCGCTCACTTCAGGAAGGAATTGGGATAATTTCCCGGATATTTCTAGTGCCATATCATTAAGTTTTACGCCACAAAATTAAGTGACTTTTCATTTGGTTCCAGAGGTCGAAGGAAATATTTATGAACAAAAAGACGACTACCATTGGATAATGGCACAAACAGGAACTAACTTTTGTATGTACTACTTAGCAAACTTAATATTCACAGTCACCCCGAGCGGAGTCGAGGGGGCTTAATGTTCCATCTATTCTTTCTCTGGCAAGACGAATCGCTTTTTCGATAAAGGCCTTATTAAGCAAAGGGCTTCGATTCCACTCCCAATGACAAGATTATTTACAAGTTGTTAAAGCAGTAATTGTGTTTAATTGCTCTTTTATGAAACGCTGTCAAGCCGAGCAGAGTCGAGGCTCTATCCTAAACATAAATAATTCTCAAACGGTTTATAGCGGAGGCTGAGTGCAAAACAATTCAGCATTCATCTTGTTGTTTTAGTCTTATAAAGCTGGGCAATGAGCATCCCAGCCAACATGAGCGCACAACCTGCCAGGGCCCGGGCCGACAGTTTTTCATCAAGTATCAGCCAGCCACCCAAAGCTGCAAAAACAGTTTCGAGGCTCAGGATGATTGCGGCATGCGAAGGATGTGCCTTTTGTTGTGCAACAACCTGGAGGGTGAAGGCAATTCCGACGGACAGGAAGCCGCCGTATAGGATCGGGATAGCCGCCTGCAAAATGGATGACCACATGATGGTTTCTGTGAAGGCGGCCACGAGGGTACTGGCCACCGAACATATTGCAAATTGCACGGCAGCGAGGCGCAATACATCCACCTGTCCCGAAAAATGATCGATAACCTGCACATGCACAGCCCAGAGAAAAGCACCCAGGAAAACCAGGAAATCACCGGTTGATAATTGATAGTTGCCATTCATACTCAATAGGTACATGCCTACAATGGCCAGCAATGCGCCGATCCAAAGCGCCTTGCCTGCATGCTGTTTTTTGAAGATTCCGATCACAGGTACAATAATGACATACAAGCCTGTGATAAAACCGGCTTTTCCCGCCGTAGTCTGGGTAATGCCGACCTGCTGCAGCGAAGCACCGCCAAAAAGCACCACGCCTGCCAGGGCTCCTGCTAACCAAAATGCGACAGGTTTATTGGTTGAGGTTACGTTTTGCGGTCTGCGCTGGATGTTATCACGCCATGCAATAACAGGAAGAAGTACCAGGCTGCCAAGGGCAAAGCGGATACCGTTATAGGTGAACGGACCTATAAATTCCATGCCTGCACGCTGGGCAACAAATGCAAAACCCCATATGATCGCCGTAATCAGCAGTAACGATTCAGAACGGAAATATTGGGCGGTATTGGATTTCATAAGGATTATCTGCGGCCAAAGGTATGGAATTAGTACAAAGGGCAGTTATAAAGCGGATTGATTAAGTTAGCTAATCTTGCAGAATCATTACATTTGCCATTGAAGTAATGATTAAAGTCAAAAGTCAAAAGTCAAAAGTCAAATATTAAAAGTTAAAGTGAGCATTTAAATTTAATTCAAAAAAACAATACCAATGCCAAAACAACTCCTGCTTATCAGTAATTCAACCAACGCCGGCGAAGCTTACCTGGGATGGCCGCGCCAGATCATCAGCAATTTCTTTTCGGGTAAAGATGTGAAACGGATTCTTTTTGTACCCTATGCCGGTGTGACCGTCAGTTATGACGAATATACAGCAAAGGTGCAGGAAGTATTTGAAAAGTTGGGACTGGAAATCTATTCAATTGAAAATGAGACGAACAGGATAAAAGCCATACACGATGCCGAAGCCATAGCCGTTGGAGGTGGAAACACCTTTCACCTCGTATATATGTTACATAAACTTCGGTTGATGGAGCCTGTCTTTGAAAAAGCGAACAGCGGAACACCATTCATTGGCTGGAGTGCCGGAGCAAATGTAGCCTGCCCCTCCATGAAAACTACCAATGATATGCCGGTGATAGAGCCTGAGACGCTCGATTGCCTTAACCTGGTTCCCTTTCAGATCAATCCGCATTACCTGGATGCCAATCCATCGGGACACGGCGGGGAAACGCGCGAACAACGCATCAATGAATACCTGGTGGTGAATCCGGAATCAACCGTGGTGGGATTAAGGGAAGCTACGGCTCTGCTTGTGGAAGGTCGCTCGGTTCAGCTGCTCGGCAGCAGGCCTGCACGGATTTTTCACCATGGAACTGAACCTAAGGAAGTTGAGCCTGGGGCTGACTTGTCATTCCTGCTGATATAGAAATACATACAAATTCATTGAAATGTGGCGGGCGGAAGCCTGTGACTTGTGCCTTTCTATCAATAAATAATCATTATTTAATACTGGGCGCTCCTAAATAAATGTTAGGACATCAAAGATTATTTTCGAATAAACAGCTAAAATGCACCGGAAATTATCGTATATTTAGCTGAAGAAATTCTCATATTGTTAAACAATAAAACAGACGAAGATGCCTTTTACCTTGCCATTATTACCTTATGATTATGAGGCGCTTGAGCCGCAAATCAGCAAAAAGACCATAGAATTTCATTATGGGAAGCATCATCAGACTTATGTGACCAAGCTTAACGGTCTTATCCCGGGCACTCCTTTTGAGGATGCTACCAAGCTTGAACCTGTGATCATGAAAGCCGAAGGTCCTTTGTTCAATAATGCTGCCCAGGTATGGAACCACACCTTTTACTGGGAAGGTTTTTCGGCCCGCAGGAACACAACCCTTCCCGGAAAATTGCTTGACCAGATAAACCGCAATTTTGGCTCATTTGAAGCCTTTCAGACCAAATTTGCCGAAGCCGCCGTCAACCAGTTTGGTTCCGGCTGGGCATGGTTGGTCGCCAAAGCTGACGGGAGCCTTGCCATTACGGCAACATCGAATGCCGCGAATCCACTGCGTGACGGACTTCGTCCGCTCCTTACCTGCGACGTATGGGAACATGCCTATTACCTGGATTACCAGAACCGTCGCCCTGATTACATGATCGCTTTCTGGCAACTTGTTGACTGGGATCTTATCGGTGCACGGCTTGGCTAAAGAATGTTAATCCAAAAAAAAGTTTTAAAGCTGGCTAATATCATAGCCGGCTTTTTTTACGGCTTCCAGAATGGAGGCAGCTTTATCCTGAGAAGTTTCAACTTCCAGGATACGGTCAGGCACAGCCAGATCTACAGTCCATTTACCAAGTCCTTCTAATTTTTCCAGTTCCGGTTTAATAGCTGCAATACAGCCACCGCATTTGAGATTTGTTTTAAACCTAAGTGTTTCCATTTTTATAGTTACTTATTGTAAATCATTCATCATTAAGCGCGCATACTTCATCTTCCTGTTCAATTTCAACAGTAGTATGCTGTATGCCAAGTTCATCAAGGCGGTTGCGGATAGCGAGTTTTAGTTTTTTGGTTTCATGCAATGTCATATCGCGCGCTACGGTGATATGCACGCTTAAAACATGGTAAAGGCCATCCATCGACCACAGGTGCAGATCATGAATGCCCGTGACATCATTGATGGCAAGAAGTTGTTTTTCAATATCAGCAACAACAGATTTTTCGGGCGTGCCCTGCAGGAAAATGCGCAGTGCGCTCTTCAGATTTTTAAAAACATTCCACAGGATATAGATTGTGATCAGGATGGATAATATAGGATCAAGCCCCGGTACATCCCGAAACATCAATACAATGCTTCCGGTCAGCACGGCAGCCCATCCCAGCACATCTTCAAGAAGGTGCAGTGAAATGACTTTTTCATTCACAGAATCTCCCTTTTTTAATCGCCAGGCCGCAATTCCGTTAAGCGTGATCCCTATCAGCGCAAACCAGAACATGCCCTGGGTATGAATGGGTTCAGGATCAATGATGCGTGGAACAGCTTTTGAAATAATGAAAACAGCTCCAATGAGCAGTACCATTGAATTGATGAGCGCACCAAGCACCGAAAATCGCGCATAACCAAAGGAAAACTGTTGATCCCGCTGTCTACCGGATAGGCGCTGGAAATACCAGGCCAGGCCAAGCGACAACGAATCGCCAAGATCATGCAGGGCACTCGAAAAAATAGCTACACTATTGGTTAGGAAACTGCCTGCAATCTCCACCAGGGCGAAAAACACATTCAGAAAGAAAGCAAGCCGGACGTTTTTTTCGCCTGAAGGTCCTTCCTGATGATGATTATGGTTATGATTATTCTCCATACTCCGCATCAGATTTTGACAGAAAGTAATCGCAGGCTATTCGTGACAACGGAAACAGAACTCATAGCCATGGCGGCTCCTGCGATCATCGGGCTGAGCAGCATCCCGTTTAAAGGGAACAGCACGCCGGCCGCCAATGGAATGGCGATGATATTATATGAAAAGGCCCAGAAAAGATTTTGCCTGATCTTTCGGATAATAGCTTTGGAAAGGCGCAATGCCGCAACTGCCTGATTCAGGTCGCTGCCCATCAGCGTGATGCCGGCACTGTCAAGTGCGATATCAGAACCTTTGGCCATGGCGATTCCCACATCAGCTTGCGCCAGGGCGTATGAATCATTAAT
>JBBRRV010000147.1:0-7408 GCA_038246075.1 Bacteroidales bacterium | reverse complement strand
CTGAATTATGAGAATACCATTCACCACGGCTCAGTTTTTTGAGGTAATTGAGAAATACAATGCTGCTGTTTTTCCGCTGCAAATTGTAATTGGAATTCTGGGCATCCTTTGCTTGTATTTGCTTTATTCAAAAAACAAAATCAGAAACACATTTATCGGAAGTTTCCTGGGATTCCTGTGGATTTGGATAGGAATAGCCTACCATCTTCTGTTTTTCACCGGAATCAATAAAGCCGCGTATCTGTTTGGATCCCTGTTTATTTTACAGGGAATCTTGTTTCTGTTAAACACGTTTAGCCGAAACAGGCTAGTTTTTGAGTTTGAATGGAAACCTAAGGATTATATAGGTTACTTCTTCATTCTATATGGCCTGGTAATATATCCTGTCATCAGTTATTTTGTAGAAGGATCGATTGATAAAACTATAGTTCTAGGATTGCCTTGTCCTTCAACAATTTTAACTTTCGGGTTCCTGATGCTGACAACCTCTAAACTGCCAAAGTATTTATTGATAATTCCGTCACTTTGGGCAATTGTCGGCCTGGGCGCTGCCTTGAGCCTGGGTATTTACCAGGATTTGATGATGCTTGTGGCGGCTATTGCAGCATTTTTAATATTGAGCAGGAGGAAACCGAGATTGTAAATCAAATAAGCGTTTACCTAAATATATTAGGAAAAAGAATCCTGATCCTCATATTGGAAACTCAACAATTTCTGCCTGACAGGCTTAACTGTTTCTTGATTTATTTATATTCCTCACTTCCGGTATCTGCTTATCGCGACCTATAATCGGGCTGTAAATCATCGCCCGGCCAACCTGTTTCGAAGTACTGTTACTATTAGTGTAACCCTTTTTATAACGCCCTTAGATAAATACCTTCTGACTATTGGTACTTTTCTAATTTTTATCTATTTGATAAAGTTTTCTCTCCAATGCTGAAAAAAGGATATTCAATATCACAATTGTCCGGTAAAAAAATGATAATGCGCTGTAGACCTTGATTCTATTACGTCCCTGACGGGACTTGTCAAAATGAGGTTGCTTTTAATTCTACCAATATTCAGTCCCGCTGGGACTGTCCCGTTAGGAACAACATATTTGCAGAAAACAGGATGTAAAATTGCACAAAGTCCCGTCAGGGACGAAACATATTTTATCCGGACAAAAGTTATTCAATATGTTTAATATAAGCACAAACAAATTCCATCTTATCATTCAACTGTAAATTTACCAGGCTCAGCATTAAATTCAACACCTTCAGCAAGTTTTATTTCTAGAGCCGGGATACGGTCTTTACTTTTGCCTCATAAATTTTAATAACCATTTAAAAGTTAAAACAATGAAAACAAAAGGATTATTATTTCTGGTAATATTTGGCGTAATTTCAATCGGTAGTTTTGCACAAGAAAACGAAAAACGATTTGGTTTTGAATTAAGTAGCGGAGTTTCGGTTGCTACAAGCAAATTAAGTGATGCAAAACTACAACCTGGTTTTGGCATTGAAGGTATTTTTCATTATCGCTTTATGCCTCATACCGGCATTTATGGCGGATGGGGGTGGAACCGGTTTAGTGCTGATAATTCATTTGCCGGCAAGGATGTTTGCTTCGAAGAAACAGGCTATGTGTTTGGGCTTCAGTTTAAACATCCGGTAGGTACTTCAGCTTTATCATACTATTTAAGGGGCGGAGGTTTGTATAACCATATCGAAACCGAAAATGCAGATGGAGATAATATTAACAATACAGGCCATGGACTCGGCTACCAGATTGCTGGAGGAATTGATATTAATATGGGTTCGAACTGGAGTTTAACCCCAGGGATTAAATTCAATTCTCTTTCAAGAGAAACTGATTTTGAAGGAACTTCAAAACAGATGGATCTGAATTACTTGTCGGTAAGGGTGGGAATTCTGAAAAAGTTCTAATTATTTACAGGTGGAACCGGGGGAGAGATTGATACTTGGATATTTTATTCATTGACAGTTCACTCTCCGCCAAAACCTTTTCTTAATAATAAACTGAACATTAAAATAACAATGATATGAAAAAGATAATCCTCTTATTTAGTGCATTTTGCTTATTGCTTACCCTATCCTGCCAAAAAGAAGGGCCGGAACGCTTTGGATTCTCAAGCGCAATTGAACAAAACTCCAGAGGTTTGACCCTTATGGCAGTAAACAGCAGAGTTGATTTTATTTATTTGGAAGGATATATTTCTGTGCAGGAAGGTGAAGTTGATGTTACACTGACCGATCCCGATGGCATACAGGCTTTTACAAAGCATATTGAATCCGGCGAATACTTTGAGTCAAATGAAATTTTTAAATCAAGTACTGGCATCTGGAAGTTGAAATACATAAGTAAAAGCGGCACTGGTCTCATAGATCTGCATGTTCGGGTTTAAGATCGATTCAGATATTTTTTATTATATTTATCACATAAATTATTAATCATGTTCTTCCAGCAAATGCATCGGATATTGTCATTTAAAAAATTGTTGGTTTTGCTGCTTTCGATGTCAGTAGGAATTCAAATAATTATTATCACTTACAATAATCTAAGTGGTTATTATGTCCTTGACGGGGTACAGCATTTTATTCAGCGTTTGTTGAGTGGCACAATACTTAGCTTACTTTCCAGCTTTTTAATATCTTACCCCGATTTATTCATGATTCAATACCTGAACAAGAAATACCCCTGGAGCAAAAATATTTTAAAAAGAATTCCTGTTCAATTGGGTTTTACAGTCCTTATTGCCGCGCTTATTGCGGTTTTATTCACTGCAATTTCAAATTGGATTCAGGCATATACCGATGATAATATTGCAAGTGTATTTATAACAAATATTTTAATTTTTGCGGTGATTAATATTATTCTAGTGGCGGTGTTTGAAGCGTTGATATTTTTTATTGAAAGCGATCGTGCCAAACAAAAGTCCGATCATTTACAGGAGGAACTTGCACAAATTAAATTTGAAGTGTTAAAGAGCCAAATCAATCCGCATTTTATGTTTAACAGCTTAAATGTACTTTCAGGATTAATTAATAAGGACGTTAAAAAGGCGCAGCAGTTTATTGACGAATTTTCGCAAATTTATCGATATGTTCTCGAAACTATTGAACAACCGGTTGCAACGGTTGGTAAGGAACTCGATTTTACCCGTTCATATTTGTTTTTACAAAAAATCCGTTATGGAAACGATCTAAGTTATACCATCAACATTCCTGCTGATTTTATGGATTTACTTCTTCCTCCACTATCGCTTCAGGTAGTGCTGGAAAATGCAACTAAACACAACATTGTCAACGAAACCAAACCATTGCAAATCGAAATATATAACGAAGGATTTTACCTCGTTATAAAAAACAACATTCAACCCAAAATATCCAAGGGAGTTTCTACCGGACTTGGACTAAAAAACCTGGTAAAAAGATATGCCATGATTTCGGATAAAGATCCCTTGTTTTTAGTTGAAACCAATCATTATATTGCAAAACTGCCTTTAATTAAACCGGGAAACGATGAATGTATTAATCATTGAAGACGAAAAATTTGCAGCTGAAAAGCTGGAAGATATGTTGCATGAGATTGAACCAAAGATCAAGGTACTGGCAAAATTGGGGTCGATTACGGAATCAACAAAATGGTTGCTTCAAAACAGCGCCGATCTTATATTCCTTGATATTCAGCTGTCCGACGGAATCAGCTTCAGCATTTTTGAACAGGTAATAGTTACCACCCCTATCATATTTACTACTGCATACGACCAATATGCGATAAAAGCTTTCCAACTCAATAGCATTTCATACCTGCTAAAACCGATCAGAAAGAACGACCTTGCTGAAAGCCTTCAGAAATACAAATCTTTCAAATCAGCTTTCAGTATTGATTTCGAGGCACTGGTGGCGCATATCCAGAGGCGTGAGCCTGACTATAAAAAAAGGTTCCTGATTCAGATTGGTGAGAAAATCAGAAAGATTGAGGTTTCAGAAATAGCCTATTTTTATGTTCTTGAAAAAGGGGTATATCTTAAAACATATCAGGGGAACTCATATCCTGTAGATTTTACGCTTGATAAAATGGAGTGCATGCTTAGCCCAGAAGTTTTTTTCCGTATCAACCGTAAATACCTCATTAATATGGAATCCATATCAAATATGGTGGCATATTCGAGGAGTAGGATAAAACTGGAGCTCAATCCAAAAACCAATGACGAGTTTGATTCCATTGTCAGCATTGACCGCTCTGCTGATTTTAAAAAGTGGATGAATGGCTAGTAATTCAATTGATTTAAAATCGGTTGCGATAAAAATGAATTTGACATAATTGGAGGATGCACGCCCATTAGCCGTAATTTCGATAAATGCCCTTAGCGAACAAAACCTGGTTCAAGATCGTCAGCAAATTAATAACCTATACTAATGAAAAAGTTTCTTGTAATTGTATTCTTCGTTTTTTACAATCTGACTGCAAATGCACAGGTAATCGAGCCTATTGACAGCCTCTATTTTAATGCAATAAATGATTTTTCTAAAAATATAAACAATATTACTAATAAGGTTTGGCCTGGAATGCAAATTGGTCCCTTTTGTATTTTCAGGCTGAATGGACCTGCGTTTTTGATGAACCACCCTAATCCGCCAGCAAATGGCAAATGCGTAAAGGATAGCATTATTTTCTTAAAACAATCTGAATATGGTTTTGTGGGTGCAACCCAAACTGAGGTAAATCATTATTTAACAGCACATAACGATTATGGTAATAAAGCCTATGCTTCAGTGAACCAATTTTATGCCGAATTATATCACGAACTCCATCATATTTATCAGCGGAATTATATAAAAAATTTAAAATTTGGTAACTCTGCGGATATATTAACCTATCCTGAAAATTATATGAATGATGCAATAAAACAATATGAGAATGAAGTATTGCTCGAAATGTTTTTGGGAGCACCTGATAAATTTGATGAGAACATGAATAAGTTTTATACTTGCCGAAACAAAAGAAAGCAAATTATAGGCGCTAAATATATTGATTTTGAAAAAGGTGTTGAATCTGCCGAAGGACCGGCAACATATTGTGAATATATGTATATGCAACAGTTTGCATCGATTATAAAAGAACAAGAGTATATTAACAACCGGTTCTATTATTCATTAATTGAACCCAGATACGGAAGAGACGCATTGCGTGCCAAATACTTATTAACGGGCCTGATGCAATGTTTGATACTTTCGAAGCATTTTGAAAATTGGCAACAAGAGTATTATAAATCAGGTTCCTTTTTAAATGATTTCTTTTTTTCGAAGTTTAAACCAAAACAACTAAATCTTCCTGATTTAGCATATTATAAGTCAAAAGCAAAATATTTAACAGCTCTTGAAATACAAAACCATAATACCAGACTCGAAAGTTTTAACGATCAAAATGGTTTAAAAATAACACTTATATTTAAAGAAACACCTGATTTCAAAGGATTTGACCCAATGAATGCAGAAGCTTTAAACGATAGTTTAATTCTTCACACCACAATGTTAAAATTAGCCAAAAGCGACAGCAACCAATTTAGTGCAATTAATTATACGGTAATTACTAGTATTGCGGATCAAATATGGTTTGTTAAAAGTTTAACATTTTTTACCAGGGAGAATACCGTACTATTTGATAACAATAGATTTAAATGTAACAATGGAAATGTTGATATTAATTGGAAAATTGTCGATAAGTTTAAAAAAGGAAATGAATATGTTATTACATTAGAATAAAATCTATATCCAATACGCGATCATAAAACATTAGGGTTTAATTGATATGCCAGGTGCATAGAGCGCTTGCAAGGTTCTTATCGGTTGATAGGTTTGCAGCTTCGAAATCCTCAACATTTCATTCCGTCGACCGTCAACTCCTATTTGATATCTTAGACCTCAATGTATTTGATCTCATTATTTATCACGTTAACCGCTAATAAAAATAGCAAATTCTGGTGTTGATAAAAACGACCCATACGCTAATCTATGTGGTGTTTGATTGTGACCCTGATGAATTTATAATTTGTACTATTAGCCTTTCAAAATCCGATTTCCTTCATTCAACCTCCAAATTCAGCCGTCTGCTGAACTTTAGTTTTGCCAACAGTCCTATGAAAGTACCTTTGTTTCATAGTTATCTATTTCAGATCCGGTAAAAAATTGGATAAGCAGCACAAATTAGTCTTCGGAATTTTTATCTTTCTGCTAATAAACTCAAGCTCGGTAACCGATAAGCGCCAGAGAGAATTTAATTTTTTGTTCCTGGCCGGATTAATTCGCAGAGGAATAACCGAAAACACTGACTTCACAGTAGCTCCCGGGTTCAAGCTTTGTAAAAAGTGGAATCAGATATGAATTTAAATCAACGTAAAAATTTTAGATCACGCTCATATTAAACCATATGAAGTTAATTGTATTGATTTTAGTCGCAGGAATATTGTTTCAAGCCAATATTATTGCTCAAAAAGCAGATAGCTTAACATCAAAAAAGGAGTACAGACATTCCATCGATTTCTGCCCTATTTCGCCGGCGATCGGAATTTATGCCATTCATTATTGCTATAGATTTTCGCCGAAAAATGAATTTATTATTGCGCCGTCGTATATGAATATAAAGCATAAAGGCGTTGGCCATACAGATGCTCCGGGCTTTATTATCGGGTATAGAAGGTATTTGTGGAGGAACCTGCATATTGATTATCAATTAATGCCCATGTGGGACCGGTATTATGATGAAATTGAAAATGTTAAATACCCTGTTGGTTTTGATTTATGGAATGAACTCAGGTTAGGCTATTCTTTTGATGTGAAGATCCGAAATCAAACTTTGTTTCTGAATGTGCAGTGGCCGCTGGGATTTGCCCTTTATTCCGATCCGAAGGGGAAACCGGAAGCCTTTAAACAAAAAGCAAAGAAAGACCCGTTGTTTTATTTTCCACCGCTTTTCTTTGTCGGGATACGTTTTTAAATTCTAAAAGCAAAAAATGAAAATCGCTTTACGGAAATAATTGACCCGGATATGCCGGAAGATGAATAAACGCTGATACCTGGAAAAATATAAAACAACTACTGTTTTATAAACCCATAAACAACAAAATATGAAATACCTCTTTGCAGCTTTGATTTTCATCCATGGAGCCATCCATCTGATGGGATTTTTAAAGGCATTTAACCTCGCTCAACTGGAGCAACTGAATGCTGGTATCTCTAAAATATCCGGAATAGTCTGGTTAATCGTATTCATCCTTTTTATGGTCACAGGTATCGCTTTTCTTGCCAGGGCGGAATGGTGGTTCTGGCTGGGAATACTTGCAGCGGCAATTTCCACAGTTCTTATAATTATGGTGTGGAAGGATGCCAGGTTTGGGACCATT
>JBBRRV010000146.1:0-7410 GCA_038246075.1 Bacteroidales bacterium | reverse complement strand
TACAATAATCATTTATAATTCAAATCAGTTAAACACTCCTGTGATTATGGAAAGTACATTAGAAATCAAGAATAAGATAAGGCAGTTTATTATAGATACAACTTATGTTCCGGCAGATCATGTGAATAATGACACGCTGATATTTGCACAGGGTATTTTCGATTCTATGGGGTTTATATCGCTCATTAACTTCATTGAGACTTCTTATGCGATTAAGGCAAAAGACGCTGAACTCATTGAGGACAATTTCGAATCCATTGATGCCATTGCCAGCTTTATCGGCCGTAAACTTAACTAGTCAGTATGTGCGGGATAGCCGGAATTTACAAATATCTTTCGCCCTCAGAACCCTCAATTGAATTGAGCGTGAAGGGTATGCTTTCTGTCATCAGGCACAGGGGCCCTGACGAGAGCGGCATGTATTTAGGCAAAAATGTCGGCCTCGGAAGTGTAAGGTTGAGCATTATTGACCTGGCAGCAGGACAGCAGCCAATCTCGGACGAATCAGGTAATTACTGGATCGTTTACAACGGAGAGATATTTAACTATCAGGAATTAAGGATTGATATCGAAAAGAAAGGCATCAAACTCAGGACACACAGCGACACCGAGGTATTGGTGCAGCTTTATGCCATTTACGGTGCCGATTGTCTCAAATATTTAAACGGTCAGTTCGCCTTTTCGATCTGGGACAAGAACAAGCAGGAATTATTCCTGGCACGCGATCGTGTGGGAATCAGACCATTATTTTACTGGGCACAAAACGGTGCCTTCGCTTTTTGTTCTGAAATAAAAGGACTCTTTACCCTCGCCGGGATTGACAGGGCCATCCGCCCTGAGAGCCTTGCGCAGATCTTCACCTTCTGGACCACACTCTCCCCCGCAACCCCATTCGAAGGTGTTTACGAATTACCTCCCGGCCACAGCATGCACGTCACTGAGGCCGGCATTAAAATTGAGAAATACTGGAGCATGGAATTCCCGGAAAATGGGAGTTCACATTCCAGAAACCTGCCTGATGCCGTTGAAGAATTTACCGAACTCTTCAGAGATGCGGTAAAGATCAGGCTGAGAGCTGATGTGCCGGTTGGAGCCTATTTAAGCGGAGGTCTTGATTCGAGCGTTACTACAGCATTGATTCATGAAATCGACCCTGGAGTTCTGAATACTTATTCGATCGGATTTAAGGATAAGGCCTATGATGAAACAGCTTATCAAATGGAGGCTGCAAGGTATTTCGAAACACGCCACTCTGCTTTTGAATGTACAGCCTCGGAGATAGCCGACCAGTTTATCAACACCATCTGGCATGCGGAATTTCCCATACTGAGAACCGCGCCGACTCCCATGTTTTTGCTCTCTAAAAAAGTAAGGGAAAGCAATATCAAAGTGGTCATAACGGGCGAGGGCGCTGATGAATTCATGGCCGGATACAATATTTTCAAGGAGGCGAAGATCAGAAGATTCTGGGCCCGGGAGCCAGATTCCACATGCAGACCAAAGTTACTGGGGAAACTCTACCCCTATCTTCCCATGATGAAAAACTCGAATAACATGGCATTGAAGATGTTTTTCGGCTATAAGCTTTCTGAAACAGACAACCCGCTTTACTCCCACTTACTTCGGTGGCACAATACTTCGCGGATAAAAGCCTATTTCTCAGATGACATTTCAGCAAAAACAGCAGATTACAATCCGCTGGAATCGGTTTACCCGAAGCTGCCTGATAATTTTATGGGATGGAGCGATCTTGCCAAATCGCAATACCTTGAAGTCACTATTTTCATGTCAAGCTACCTGCTTTCTTCTCAGGGCGACCGCATGGCCATGGGCAATTCTGTTGAAGGCCGTTATCCATTCCTCGATTACCGGGTAATTGAATTTTGCGGAAAGTTACCGGATAACTTTAAACTTAATTGTCTGAATGAGAAATTCCTGCTAAAGAAAATGAGTGCAGGAATAATCCCTGAATCTATCAGCAAACGCACCAAGCAACCTTACAGGGCTCCCATCGCAAGTAGCTTTTTCAATGATGCAGCTCCGGACTATGTTGCTGAGATCCTTTCCGACGACACCCTGAAAGCTTTCGGATTATTCAATCCCGAAAAAGTCAGGGCGCTCATTGCCAAAGTGAAAACGCAGCAAGAAATGTCGGAAGTGGATCAGATGGCCATCGCCGGAATCCTCTCGACACAATTGCTTTACAAGATGTTTATCAAAGATCCCATAGTTCCTGACATCAGCAATCTGGAGAATTTTAAAATTGTCCTGGAATCGGAGCCGGTTAGCTGAAAAACAGAAAAACCACCAAATATTCTGCTTACTTCCCGACGATTTTAAATTCGGTGCGCCGATTCCTGGCTCTTCCTTCGGGTGTGTCATTAGCGGCCGTAGGCTGCGTTTCCCCGTATCCGTGATAGCTGAGTCGTGAACCTGCTACCCCGTGCATAACCAGGTAATCATAAACCGCTTTAGCTCTGGCATCTGATAACTGGAGGTTATAATCGTCCGCCCCTTCATTGTCTGTATGACCCCCGATCTCTATCCTGAGGTTGGTATTCGCCAGCAGGAAGCCAATCAGTTTGTCAAGTTCGACTCGCGATTCCTTTAGCAGTGTATGCTGGTCAGTATCAAAGAAAATATTATGTAAAATCATTGCTTTTCCCAGCGCAAAAGGCTGGAGCTCAACAGCGATAATTTCCGGTTTGAAACGATCCTTCGCCTTGCCAACCGAAAAATGCAATGAATAGAACATATATCCTTCGTGAGAGACACTCAGGGCATATTCCTTGCCGGCTGGCAGGCTCAACAGGAACTCCCCTGTATAAGCATCTGATAATGAACGCACGACAACTTCGCCGGTTGAGAGATCCGATAACTCGAATGAAGCCTGCAGGCGGGCTTTGGTTTTGGCATCCGATACAATTCCTTTGACGTAGGATACCGGATCAGGCTTTGCCAAGGGAGGGAGCAGGAAACTATAGATGTCGGTCTTACCCTTACCACCAATTTTATCGGAAGCAAGATAGGCCGTGTCGCCCATAGCATTTACTACCAGGCTCATTTCATCTGCCTCCGTGTTCAATGGATAGCCTATGTTTACTGCTTTGCTCCACTTGCCATTGGCATCGGCGCGGCTCACAAAAAGGTCAGCCCCTCCCATCCCCGGATGGCCCTTTGATGCAAAATAGAGTGTTTTCCCGTCGGGGTGAATAAATGGTGTCATCTCAGCATCCCCGGTATTGACGGAATCGCCCAGGTTCTCGGGAATACTCCATTTTCCGTTTGTTTGCATCACCGACTTCCAGATATCTGAATTTCCTTTTCCTCCGTTTCTTTTGCTTGCAAAATAAAGCGTCCGGCCATCAGAAGCCAGTGATGGTTGCGAATCCCATTGTGCAGAATTCACGACAGGACCCAGATTCTCGGGTTCGCTCCATTGGGTTCCGGCTCGCCTGGAAGTATAAATATCGCAACTCCCATAGCTGTCGTTGCGTGTGCAGGCTGCAAAAAAGAGCTGTGAGCCATCCGGCGACAAGCAAAGTGCACCTTCATCGCCTGCCGTATTTACGGGTGGGCCTAAGTCATGGGCCAACCCCCATGTGCCATGCTGATGTACCGAAAAAAAGAAATTTTCGTTGCCATGCTCGCCAAGGCTTCGGCGAGTAAAAAACAGGCGACTACCATCCACACTCAATGCATTGATATATTCGAAACCATCTGTGTTTATGCTGTCGCCCAGATTTACCGGGTTAAAAGGCACAGGATGTCTGATAGCCGCAATTCTGAACTCACAAAGCGACTTGTTCTTTAAAGCAAACTTCACCTTGGCGGGATCGGTGCGCTGCCGGCTGAGATATTTGAAGTAATAGGAAAGAGCGTCATCATACTTGCCTAATGCAAACTGGATATTGGCAATGACAAAATAGACCTGGGGACTGGTTGCTGAATCAACGGAGATGGCTTTCTTATAAGCGGCAACTGCAGCTGATGGCTGGCTGGTTTCCAACCTGAGATCGCCCATCAGCAGATAAGCTTCGGCATAAGTGGAGTCCTCGTCCACAGCGGATTTTAATTCCTTTATAGCTGCAGCATAATTTCGTAAAAAAAAAGCCTTGCGCGCTCTTTCGAAAGAACTGATAGCTTTCCTTGAGCGGCCAGGTTCCTGGGCGCTAGTGCCACCCAAAAGTGATATCATGAAGATAATAAGCAGAAATTTACGCAGAAGGTCAGACGAAACCATAGTTGTAGCAGACAGAAACAGGGTTAAAATTACAAAATCTCTGGCATTACTGGCTATGCTTTCCAAAAATCATATTTGTATTACGTATAAAATATGATTTGCTGGTTTGGGGAGCTGATGGACAACCTATGGAATATGCATGAATTTATGGCTCTGCAGGGAGATGTTCCAGCGCGGATGAGCCAGTACCCAATCCACGATGAGCGGCATTACTTTGTCCATACGACTCCACTCTGGCTGAAGCGAAAGGTAACAATTCTCGTTTACGAAAGCGGCATTCTGTTCGGCCCATTCGAAATCAGACTCATCAAAAACAATGACCTTAAGTTCATTAGCCAGAGGATAGATCCCCGCTTTAGGCGGGCGCTTCTTTTTGGGTGAAAGACAAATCCAATCCCATTCGCCTGAGACCGGATGAGAACCAGAGGTTTCGAGATAGGTTTGAAGGCCTTGGGCATGCAGGCCCTTGCAAAAGTAATCAAGCGGATACATTAGCGGCTCCCCGCCGGTGACAACTATGGCTTTTGCCGGACAAGCAACTGCGTTCTGAATTATCTGATCGGCTGAAGTGAGCGGATGCAATTTGGCATTCCACGATTCCTTCACATCACACCAGTAACACCCCACATCGCATCCTCCTATGCGCACAAAATAGGCAGGTTTCCCTGAATGAAAACCTTCACCCTGAACGGTATAAAATTCTTCCATTAAAGGAAGCATTTTCCCGTTAAGTTCTTTTATGGATTTACTGTTCATCAGCGAGGATAAGGAGTTGATAAAGATTGCTACTTTGGCAGGAATTCACCACGGTAGGCTTTAAAAGTATTCTGCAACAGTGCAACGATGGTCATCGGACCTACGCCACCCGGTACAGGTGTGATGTAGCTGCATTTAGGTGCAACATGCGTGAAATCAACATCCCCAACCATGCGAAAACCGGTAGGGGAAGATGCGGATACAATCCGATGAATTCCTACGTCAATGACCACGGCACCTGGTTTCACCATGTCGGCAGTAACAAACCCCTGCTGCCCTATAGCAGCAATAAGAATATCGGCCTCGGCAGCAATTTCCTTTATGTTTTTCGATTTACTGTGACAGATGGTAACTGTACAATTTCCCGGTTTGGCTTTGCGGGAAAGCAAAAGGCTGAGTGGGGTGCCAACGATGTTACTCCGTCCCAGGATAACACAATGTTGACCCTCTGTTTCGATCCCGCTGCGCTCAAGCAGTTGTATAATTCCATAAGGTGTTGCCGGCAGGTATGTGGGAAGATGAAGTGCCATCTTACCAACGTTTAGCGGGTGGAATCCATCTACATCCTTAAGCGGATTAATGCGTTCAATTATTTTATCAGCTGAAATGTGCGCAGGAAGCGGAAGCTGAACAATAAAGCCATTAACCTGATCATCTGCATTCAAGAAATCTACAGCTTCAAGTAATTTTTTTTCGGTTATGGTAGCAGGGTAGCGGTAAACGGAAGATGTAAATCCGATTTCGTGACAAGCTTTTTCTTTACCCTTCACATAGGATTGGCTTGCGGCATCTTCGCCAACAAGGATTGCAGCAAGATGCGGCGCAACACCACCGGCATCGAGTATTTTAACAACTTCCTGCGCCAACTCGTGCTTGATAGCTGCAGCAATTATTTTCCCGTCGATTAATTTCATACTTTTTACTTATTATTTCTGATTACGGATGTTTTGGGCATCCTGATATAGCAAGCAGGTATGGGAACTTAGAACCAGCATTCCTGTTTATTTTCGCTTGGTGTTTTTCATCTGCTGGGCCATCTTCTTTGCGCCTCCGGTGGTCATCATTTTCATCATCTTGCGTGTATCGTCGAATTGCTTGATCAGGCGGTTCACTTCCTGGATATCGTTGCCACTTCCGGCAGCAATGCGTTTGCGCCGGCTTCCGTTGAGCAGCAATGGATTTTCGCGCTCGGCGGGTGTCATGGACCCTATAATGGCTTCTATATTTTTAAATGCATCATCACCTATTTCAACATCTTTGAGCATTTTACCCATGCCGGGTATCATACCCATGAGATCCTTCACATTCCCCATCTTTTTGATCTGCTTGATCTGGCTGATAAAATCGTTGAAGTTGAACTGATCTTTGGCAATTTTCTTCTGAAGTTTCTTGGCCTCCTCTTCGTCAAACTGTTCCTGTGCGCGTTCAACCAGTGAAACAATGTCGCCCATACCCAGGATACGGTCGGCCATGCGTTCGGGATAGAAAACATCCAATGCATCCATCTTTTCGCCAATACCGACGAATTTGATAGGTTTGTTCACCACTGACCGGATGGTAAGGGCGGCTCCACCCCGCGTATCACCATCGAGTTTAGTAAGCACCACGCCTTCGAAATCAAGGCGGTCGTTAAAGGACTTGGCGGTATTCACGGCATCCTGGCCAGTCATGGAATCCACAACGAACAGGGTCTCCTGCGGATTGACCGTACGCTTGATCTCGGCAATCTCCTTCATCATCTGCTCGTCGATGGCAAGTCGGCCGGCAGTATCGATGATTACTGTATTGAAACCTTTTTCACGGGCGTGTTCGATGGCACGGCGTGCTATTTTCACCGGATCTTTTGATTCCAGGTCGGAGTAGACTTCCACACCAATCTGCAAACCCAGCACCTTAAGCTGCTCAATAGCTGCCGGACGATAAACGTCACAGGCTACCAGCAGTGGGGTGCGGCCTTTACGGGTGTGAAGGTAATTGGCCAGTTTGGCGGAGAAAGTTGTCTTTCCTGAACCCTGTAACCCGGCTACAAGAATAATAGCCGGCGTGCCTTTAAGATTAAGTTCTGACTGGGTACCTCCCATGAGACCTGCAAGTTCATCGTGCACGATCTTCACCATAAGCTGCCCGGGGGAAACAGATGTCAATACATTCTGCCCCATTGCCTTTTCCTTCACCTGTTCGGTAAACTGCTTGGCAATCTTGTAGCTTACGTCGGCATCCAAAAGAGCTTTTCTGACATCTTTCAGCGTTTCCGCCACGTTGATTTCGGTAATATATCCCTGCCCTTTCAGTAGTTTAAAGGCCCGGTCGAGTTTCTCGCTTAAATTCTCAAACATCTTGGTATATAAAGGTTTGCGGTAAAATGGCTGCAAAAGTACGCATTTCTGTGCTGCCAATTTTAAAAAACTAAC
>JBBRRV010000145.1:0-7488 GCA_038246075.1 Bacteroidales bacterium | reverse complement strand
CCGCAATTAAACTCTTCCAGGGTACACCTTAAGCGCTTCTTCGAGACACTTAACGGCACCTTTGAGATCCTCAATTTTCAGCACATAGGCGATGCGTGCTTCGTTGCGGCCGAGTCCAGGGGTGGCATAAAATCCTGAGGCAGGCGCCAGCATAACGGTTTCACCCTGGTAGCTGAATGATTCAAGCAGCCACTGGCAAAAATGGTCAGCGTCTTTAACGGGCAGACTGATGATCGAATAGAAAGCTCCCTTGGGCATGGGTGCGAAAACACCTTCAATCTTATTCAGTGCTGCGATGACGTAATTACGGCGCGCCATATATTCGTCATAAACTTCCTTAAAATAACTGGCAGGTGTTTCCAGTGATGCTTCCCCGGCAACCTGACCAAGTGAAGGTGGGCTTAGCCGGGCCTGGGCATATTTCAGGGCTGTAGCTATCACATTTTTATTTTTGGTAACCATGGAGCCGATCCTTACGCCACATTCGCTGTAACGTTTTGATACCGAGTCAATCAGGATTACATGATCATCAATCCCTGAAAGATGCATCACCGAAGCGTGTTTCTGACCGTCGTAGCAAAATTCGCGGTAAACCTCGTCTGCGAAAAGATACAGATCGTGTTTGATAACAATTTCGCGCAATTGTTCCAATTCCTGGCGGGAATAAAGATAGCCCGTCGGATTGTTGGGGTTGCAGATCATGATCGCTTTTGTGCGCGGGGTGATGGCCTTTTCAAATTCGGACATGGCCGGAAGTGCAAATCCATCTTTGATATATGATGTGATAGGTTTTACGATGACCCCTGCGGCCAGTGCAAAACCATTGTAATTGGTATAAAAGGGTTCCGGAATGATGACTTCGTCGCCGGGATCCATGCAACTCAGCATGGCAAATGAGATGGCTTCTGAACCACCGGTAGTGACGATGATTTCATCCTTGCTCACGTTTATGCCGATTCCCTGGTAGTATTTCGACAATCCTTTCCGGTATGATTCATTGCCGGCCGAATGACTGTAAGCGACAGTTTTATCACTGTAATTGCGGATTGCATTTAAGGCAACTTCCGGTGTTTTGATATCCGGTTGCCCAATATTGAGATGATATACTTTTATTCCGCGTTTTTTAGCTGCTTCGGCGTATGGAACAAGTCTGCGGATGGGTGAAGCCGGCATTACATTACCCCTTTCGGAAATTGATGGCATATGATTGATTTTAATGTTTACAAGTCTGGAAATTGTGGGGCAAAATTAGCCAAATTTAATCACCCCGGCAGGAAACATAGTGTAATATTTTCGATATCATTATTCCGGTCTGGAAATAAAAAATCCCGGACAATAAATTGCCCGGGATCTAACTTAAAACGTTAATCCTTATTTGGTGACAGGTGATTCCCCTGTTTTGAGGTTTTTTTCAGGAACCAAAGCACCTTCGGTTTTCTCGATAACATTGCCTGTAATCTTCAAAACGATAGGAGAATTGCTGGCGTTAGAGGTAACCGTAATTGTTTTGTTGATGGCACCCAGTCGTTCAGTAGCATATTTTACTTTAATCACAGCGCTTTTGCCTTTCAAAATCGGCTCTTTTGGCCAATCGGGAACAGTACATCCGCATGAAGACTGACAGTTAGACAGGATTAAAGGCTCAACCCCGGTGTTCTTAAATTCGAATTCGCAGTTACCATCGCCACCTTTATAGATTGTACCGTAATCGTGCACAATTTTTGAGAACGTAATCACTGGAGCGTTTGGATTTGCGGCTACGGCTGCCTGAGTTGTGGTTTGAGCCTGCAAGGACACAAGTGCGAATAAAACGATACTTAAAGATAGAATAACTCTTTTCATTTGTTCGGTTTGTTAAGGTTTGTTATCGGTTAAATATGAATGTCAGGAACAAATTTACGAATATTATATAGAATGCACCTTCCATTATGAATATTTGTGAAATATCAAATGTCATACCAAAGATGTAGTTTGGAGAAAATATCCTGCTCACGTGCAATAGTATTGAAACAGGTTATGGATTTTACTACCTTTACACTAATTATGGTGAGGGTTTAAGGCAATTATAAAATATTAATCTGGCATGTTTAATAGAATTGTTTTCATGTTGGTGGCAGCATGTTTGATACTTGGCGGTTGCAAAACCTCAAAAGAAAGCCAACAACTTGCTGATAATGCGCCAAAATTGACTGAGCCAAGTGTATACATTTATAAAACCCGCGGGGATTATACCCTGTTTGTCCCAATTGATTTGTCGGCGGATAAAAAAACAATCATTTCTTATCCCGACATCCGTGATGTTTTCACAAATGGCAAACTTGCTATTCCGACTAAGCTGGATGGCGGCTTCCTGCTTGATAACCGTGGGATCTCTAAAAATGTTGCGTTTTTGAAACTTTCCTACCAGCAATATGCCGAGCTACCGGCCACCCCAAGTACCAATTCCCTGTTCAATCTCATCCTTGACAACGATCCGCTCACTGTTCTGTACGACTGTGGCCGAAAAAGCGGGTATAAAAACCTTGCCGCCGAACTAAGTATTATGATAAGAAATAAAGATTATTCAAAGTTTAAAAGGATAAAATAGATTGATATCTATATAATTCAATTGACATTCCTACATTTTAATCAAATTATTTTAATATAGAGAATTTTATATATTTGTATTTTTTGTGGGAAATTGGCGTGATTTGAAGAATTTTTAAGAAATCTTATAAAATTACAATTTGAACGAAAAACCGAAATTCATGCGCGAATTGGATGGCAAAAGCCTGTATTATAGCTTCCTGGCCGGTGCCGAACGCATTTTTGAAAATCAGAAACTGATCAATAAAATTAACGTTTTCCCTGTTGCGGATGCCGATACAGGAACGAACCTGGCATCTACGATGCGTTCAATTATCGATAGTCCTATACCGACTGACAATATCAGGGTAACAGCTATTGCCCTTGCCGATGCTGCACTTGTTGGAGCCAGGGGCAATTCGGGAATTATTTTTGCACAATTTTTATATGGTTTTAGCAGCGAAATCGAGAGCGAAGCATCGCTTACGGTTGCGACATTTGCTAAGCATATGCGAAATGCCGTCCGCTATGCCTACGAAGCCATCGCCAATCCTATTGAAGGCACCATGATTACCGTCATTAAAGAGTGGGCTGAGTTTATCGATGCCATGAAGGAACTCATCGATGATTTTGTGGAGTTGCTGATTAAGTCCTACGTTAAGGCAAAAGAATCGTTACAGCGCACTACACTTCAACTGGAGGTTTTGCGGAAAGCAAATGTGGTAGATGCCGGAGCCAAAGGTTTTGTTGTATTTCTGGGGGGGATGCTCGATTTTTTCGAGAACAGGATCGAACACAAACATATAGAGGTTGGGAATGAAGTTTCACTCCTCGATCTGGAAGCCATCTCGCATGAAGAAATCACATTCCGCTATTGCAGCGAAGCACTCATTTCCTTTGCCAATGAAAAGCTGAACAACAAGGAAATCATCCGCCAACACATTGCCAACATGGGCGATTCACTCGTAATGGCAGGGTCTCCCCGTAAAATGCGCATTCATATTCATACCGACCACCCTGTCGATCTTTTCGCTTTTCTGAGTAAGCAGGGAACCCTCATCTACCAGAAAGTGGATGATATGGTGATGCAAAATGAAATTGCATTCAACCGCAAAGCCAACATCGGATTACTGACCGATTCAACCTGCGACCTGCCGGATAGCCTGCTTGAAAAATACCAGATACAGGTTGTACCACTGAGCGTTCATATCGGCGACAACTACTTCCTCGATCGCACAACCATCACACCGGAAACGTTCAATGATCTGCTCGAGAACTCACCAGTATATCCCAGTACTTCCCAACCTACATACAAGGATTTTATCAATAAATATGCTTTCCTGGGAACACACTATGAATCCCTGATTGCACTGCACATTACCAAAAACATGAGTGGCACATTTTCCAATAGTGAGCGTGCTGCCCTGGCTGTGAGCGAGCAATCTCACAAACGCATCTCAGTGGTGAATTCAAACCGTATTTCAAGCGCCTTAGGCCTTTCTGTTCTACGCGCCGCCAGGGCTATTGAAGCCGGCGCTACGCACGATGAAGTATTGCAGCAAATAGAAACATGGACTGCCAAGAACAAGCTATATGTAAGCACACGCACCACAAAATATATGGTGAAAAGCGGCAGACTCAGTCAGACGAAAGGACTTATCGGAAAACTGTTGAATTTAAAACCGGTCGTGACAGTTACGGACGATGGCCGCAGTGATGTGATCGCGAAGCCTTTTACTGAAAAGGCCAGCATGAAATTTATCCTGCGGGAGATCCAGAAACATATGCAAACCGGCAAGGTATGGGGTTATGCCATCTCTCATATCCACAACCAGGAAGTCGCCGCTGAATATGCCAGGAAAATGGAAGAACTCACCGGGAAACCTGCTGAATTCATCAATCATGCTTCTCCTGTACTTGGCGTAAATGGTGGCCCCGGCATTGTGGTTGTCTCTGTGATGTTCGAATAAGCTAATCTTTTCCCCATGCTTCCTCTGGTGATCTGGTCTGCCGTCATCATCCTGTTCTATATGACGGTTATCTTCATGCTCGCCCTAAGCCTGAAGGACAATTCAATCGCGGATATTGGCTGGGGACTTGGATTTATACTCATTACCCTTTTTACCTTTTTTGCGGAGGAGATCAACTTCCGTAAGATGCTCTTCAGCTGCCTGATATTAGCCTGGGGTGGAAGGCTTTCTATTTATATCTTCTTACGTAAACGCGGACAAGAAGAAGATTTTCGTTACCGCAACTGGCGCAACACCTGGAAACACTTTAAGCTGCGCAGTTATTTCCAGATATTCATGTTACAGGGATTCATCATGCTCATCATTGCCCTGCCCATCATATGTGTGAACGCCTCCGAACCCCGCAGCTTTGGTTTCTATGATCTGACCGGTCTTGTCCTATTCCTTTGTGGTTTTGTATTCGAGGCTTTTAGTGACCAACAAATGAACCGCTTTAAGAAACAACCTGAAAATGCAGGAAGGCTCATGACTAGCGGACTCTGGCGATACACCCGTCACCCGAATTATTTTGGCGAGGCCCTGCTTTGGTGGGGGATATGGTTATTTGCCATTCCCGAAATTGACGGGATCTTCACCATCATTGCTCCGCTTACAATGACCTTGCTGCTGCGCTGCGTCTCCGGGGTACCTGTGCTCGAGAAGAAGTATAAAGGACGGCCTGATTGGGAAGAATACAAGGCTAAAACCCCGGTTTTTATTCCTTTTCTTAAATAATTCTTTCTTTCCTTTCTTTTCAACCGGGCAGATATCCCTTTCCTTTTCCTAATTTAGCTCCCGGATTCAGGGTTGCTTACGATTGACTTATCGCACTTGCTAATTTTAATTGTTGCAGCAATGGTGCAAAAAGCGAACGAAGCCTTTTTGCCTTCACGACAAGTTGCCCCTGAAAAATTTCATTCATTAGCAAAACGAATACTATGATTGCCAGCCAACTCATTCATCCAAAAAGCATTGTCGTCATCGGCGGATCGAACGACGTTTCGAAACCGGGCGGAAAAGTGTTAAAGAACCTGATCGACCAGGGATTCAGCGGGAAGCTTTATGTTACAAATCCAAAAGAAGCCTATGTGCAGGGAATCAAATGTTACTCCGCTACTCAGGATCTCCCGCAGGTGGACCTGGCTATTCTGGCCATAGCTGCAAAATACTGTCCGGAGACTGTCGACATTCTTGCCCGGGATAAGCAAACTAAAGGCTTTGTCATTCTTTCTGCAGGTTTCCATGAGGAAAGTGAGGAAGGCGGACGGCTAGAAGACCAGATTGTGTCGACCATCAACAGTGTTGGCGGAAGCCTTATCGGTCCTAACTGCATTGGACTAATGAACCAGTACCATACTTCGGTATTTACCCTTCCCATTCCCAAGCTCGATCCCAAAGGAGTCGATTTTGTATCCGGCTCGGGAGCTACAGCCGTTTTTATCATGGAAGCCAGCATCCCCAAAGGACTTACCTTTTCCAGCGTATATTCCGTTGGCAACAGCGCCCAGCTGGGCGTGGAGGATATTCTGAAACACCTCGACGAATCCTTCGATCCATCCACCAGTTCAAGGGTGAAAATGCTGTATATCGAAAGCATCAACAATCCAGCGATGCTACTGAAGCATGCATCGTCGCTCATCAATAAAGGATGTCACATTGCAGCCATAAAAGCCGGCAGTTCATCTGCAGGCAGCCGCGCCGCTTCGTCGCATACCGGTGCCCTGGCAAGTTCGGATGTAGCGGTGGATGCACTCTTTCGTAAGGCTGGCATTGTTCGTTGTTACAGTCGCGAGGAACTGGCAACTGTCGCCTCCGTTTTCATGCACAAGGAACTCCATGGCCGTAACATCGCAATTATTACACATGCAGGGGGGCCTGCCGTAATGCTTACCGATGCCCTGTCAGCCGGCGGAATGGAGATTCCCAAACTTGAAAGTCCGGAATTGCTTTCCAAACTCTTTCCGGGTTCATCCGTGGCCAATCCCATCGACTTCCTGGCCACCGGCACAGCCGAACAACTGGGAGAGATCATAGAATATTGCGATAAAAAATTCGATACCATAGATGCCATGGCTGTTATCTTCGGCAGCCCGGGCCTGTGCGAAGTCTATGATGTTTATAAGGTGCTGCATGAAAAGATGATTTCCTGCAACAAGCCCATTTATCCCATTCTGCCTTCGGTCATTAATGTGAAAAAAGAGATTGACTATTTTCTCTCACTCGGGCGCATTAATTTCCCCGATGAGGTGGCGTTTGGAAATGCACTCTGCAAAGTTTACAATACCCCAAAACCAGCTGCCCCTGCATCTCTTCCCAAAGACATGGATGTTACCCTCATTCGCAGGGTGATCGACAGCGCTTCAGACGGATACCTGTCACCGGTTGCCGTAGGCCAATTGTTGGATGCTGCCGGCATACCCCGTGCAGGTGAAGCCCAGGTCACCACGAAAGAGGAAGCCGTTAAGGCTGCCGACAGGCTGGGACTACCCGTTGTTATGAAAGTGGTTGGTCCGATTCATAAGTCCGATGTGGGCGGCGTAGTGCTGAATGTAAATGATTTCGACACCGTAGCCACTGAGTTCGATCGTATGATAAAGATCAAGGATACGCATGCCATCCTTTTACAACCTATGCTCAGTGGGACGGAACTCTTTACGGGAGCCAAATACGAACCCGGTTTTGGACATATGGTGCTTTGCGGGCTTGGAGGCATATTTATTGAAGTGCTCAAGGATGTGAATGCGGGTATCGCCCCGTTGAGTCAGGATGAAGCGCTTTGGATGATCCGTGGACTGAAGGGCTACGGCATTCTGAAAGGAGCCCGCGGGCAGAAAGGCGTCAGTGAAGAACTATTCGCCAATGTGGTGGTAAGGCTTTCGGCCTTGCTGGGTATAGCGCCCGAGATAACCGAACT
>JBBRRV010000144.1:0-7536 GCA_038246075.1 Bacteroidales bacterium | reverse complement strand
TACAACGACACTATGCGAGTTGGTGCATGCTGTAGCCGTGATAGTTTCTGCAACCGTATAGGTGGTAGTTGACAACGGGGATACCGTTGGATTAGCCAAGGCTGAAGTAAATCCGGCTGGTACTGATGTCCAGGCGTAGGTATTTCCGGTTACTGCTGCTGCGCCAAGCGTGGTGCTCTCATTCAGGCATATCGCCCTGTCGGCCCCTGATATCGCGCCGGGAAGAATGCAGGGTGTAGTGAAAGTCTGATCAGCCCCGTTTGATGTCCCGGCGGTATTTATTCCCACAATACGATAATGGTAAGTGGTATTGGGAATTAAATTACTCATATTTGCTAAAGCAGTCGTTACTGTACTCCCGGTAATTGTGGAAGGCGTTGCATTTATCGGTGCATATTCATAAGCTGTTGTTAAACCAAAATTAAAAGAAACTGCTGTTGAAGCATTGTTGGCATTAACCGTGCCGTTCAACTGGGCAGAGGTACCATTAACATTTGTGGGAATTTCCGTAACTACCGTGGCAGGAATAGCCAGGGTGGTAAAGGTTTGATCATTCCCATGTACTATGCCGGCAGCGGTATTTGCATTAATCCTGAAATGATAGGAATTATTTGGCAACAAACCTGTTAAGGTTGAGCTTACCGGGGTCAGCACTGATCCTGTTACTGGTAAGGCAATGGTGATGGTTGTTCCATAACCTGCAGTTAGCCCATACTCAAATGTAACGGCTGCCGATTCATTATTTGCATTCACCGAACCATTGAGTGTGGCCCCTGATGACGTTAATGAAGTGGCTGCTCCGGTAGTAACTGTTGCCAGCAACGAATACTCATAAGCGCCCATGTCGGGTGGATTCGAGCGGGTTACATTTGCATAATCGGATGTTATGGCGGAAATGGCAATTCCACTATTATTTGGCCCTATCTGACCCGGATGTAAGTCGTTGTCTGATACAAATCCAGGATTGGCAGATACAGCATTGGCATCTTTTGCAGTCGCAGCCTGCCAGTTAGCCAAAGTTACCAGGTCACTGGCTAAGTATCCAGTAACCGGATTGACACCATCAATGAAGTAATCATTATAATTGACTACACCTATGGCATTGGCTGCCGAATAGGAAACAATTCCATACGTTTTACAAACACTGGAACCTACAATACCCGTCATGGAATTTTTAAAGATATTGTTTCTGATATCCAGGTTCGTGACCCCGGAATTGATTAAAAGACAAGCACTCCCGGATTCAAAAGCTAAATCGCTTGTTCCTAGCACATTACCAGTTAAGTTAATAGAATTATTATAAATCTGGAGATTTCCTCCGGACATGACGGAGATACCCGATGGTATATTTTCAGCAAATGCCTGATCAGCTGTAGAAATCCGGGCCCCACGGCCTTTAATGTTATAAATCAGGTTGTTGGATATCTCAGTTGGTGAAGTTGCTTCAGCGTTATAGATAATGCCCCTGCATGCATATGCATCAACATCACTATAATAAAAATCATGAATTTTATTCTTTATGATCCTGGTATTGGTGCTGCCAGTACCAACGGAAATACCATATTGCGTTTGAACAGGGGTGCCGGCGGCAAATCCGAAAATTTCATTACCGGATATTAACATATTATCGCAGTTTGACATCAATATTCCGCCTTGTGTCAGTGGATGGGCTGCATCACCCAGGATATTGCCTGAAATGATACCATTATTGCTCTTATTGCCGGACAGGCCAACATACTCAATTCCAAAGCGGGCATTTGTTATCGTATTATTGACAATGGATATGTTATTGTAATTTCCATATCCTGCAGTTGTAGCAATGCCATAACTATTTATAAGATCGGGAAGAGCTGTGACAATACAATTTTTTATTACACAGTTTGTCGGACTTTTGCTTGAATTGTTTAGCAGGTTAATCCCGCAGTTATAATTGGGATCAGCGCCTGAAGCAGGTCCGGGATAGTTGTTGATGATGGACAGATCCTTGGTGGTTCCGCCAACCTGGTTAGAACCATCAATGGCAACGTAATCACAACCATATAACAGGAATATTTCCCCGGCTGTGTTGCCTGTGATCACGGGATGTTTTCCGACGTCGGGTTTTATGGTGATAGTATTTGTTGCACTTGATCCTAAATTATAATCAATGCGTATCGGAAATGTTTCAGTGGGATAAGTATCATCAATTAAAATCAATTGCAGCGGGCCTGAAATAACATTATCCCTTATAGCCTGGGCAGCGATAGTAAGTGTGTGATAATCACCTAGGAGACCAACTCTTTTTATCCCGCTTAATGTTGCGTTTAACTGGGAATTGGGATTGGATGCTCCTGATACTATGCAATAACTGGCGCCTGAACCTGTCCCGTTATAATCATAAACCCTAAACTGATACCAGATGGGGCTTGCATTGGACAACGTTACGGTCACGGAATTGCCTGTTCCGTTATAAACCACCTGCGGATCTCCACCTGTGTAAATTGTATTGGCAGCAGGACTGGTTCCGTTTAATGTTATCGGATCCGGGAAGTTTAAATACGTATTCATCATCACAACGCGGCGTGCGCCGTTGCCAGGGGTCCAGGAAACAGTCATCCCTGTTGCAGTGACGGCACTAAAGGTAATATTGCTGGCCTGGGTAGTGGGTGCAGCACCAGAAGCAAGCAATGTGAATGTCTGGTCGTTTCCAAAGGAGGTTCCGACTGAATTTATGCCTACTGCCCTGAAATGATAAAGGGTATTGGGAACCAACCCGCTGATGACCGCCGAAACATTTGTAACAGAAGTTCCGCTGGCCGTGCCTGGTGTTGCAGAAACGGCGGACCCGTACGCAGTGGTTTGCCCATACTGGAAAGTAACGTCAGTGGCAAACCCGTTGGCATTAACGGTACCGTTAATGATTGCTGAAAATTGCGCAGGGGTGGAAGTCGTAGTGATGACCGTGGGAGCAGGAAGTGTGGTAAAGGTTAAATCACCGCCATTCATGGTTCCGCCTGTATTGGTGCCAACTGCCCTGAAGTGATAAAGTGTATTGGGTGCTAAATTATTTATGTCAAGACTAACTGCCATATTCGAAGATCCGGTAACCGGGCTTCCGATGGCGGTGATGGTTGTACCATAGGATGTAGTGAGACCATATTGGAAAGTTACCGCAGTGGACGCACCGTTGGCATTCACAGTCCCGTTCAGTGTTGCTGAGTTTGATGTAACAGTGGTCGCAGCAGCAGAGGTGACCACAGGGGCCAATGGAAGCGTGGTAAAAGTTAATTCGTTGCCATAGCCGGGGCCTCCGGAATTGGTGCCTACTGCCCTGAAAAAATATTGTGTATTGGGGAATAAACCTGTTACAGCCAGGCTTACAGCCGTAGGTGAAGATCCGGTAACCGGACTCTCGGCAGCTGTCATCAGTGCTCCATAGGTTAATGTGGCAAGGCCGTACTGAAAAGAAACTGTTGTAGATCCACCGTTGGCATTTACATTTCCGTGAAATGTTGCAGAATTATTCGTAATAGTGGTCGGAGCCAGGCTAATGACTACGGGGACCAAAGAAAGGGTGGTAAAAGTAAAATCAGCGCCATAGGTGGTGGTAACACTGCTGGTGGCATAAGCCCTGAAATGATAGGTGGTAGCGGGAGTCAATCCTGTGAGTGAACTGGAGAATACACCCGTAGTACCTGCCTCGCTGCTATGGATGCCAAGCACGTCAGGATTTGCCCCTGTGCCGTAGCAAATGCCACGGGCAGTGAAGGATCCGCAACCGGCATTGGTGACATTACCAGAGCAGGTCACCGTTGTGGCGGTAATAGTAGTGGCCGGGGTGGTTGTTGTGACTGCAGGAGGGGTATTGACACCGCTTCCGGTAGCAGCGCAGTTTGCAGAAACGGCACCGCCACCACTAACGACTATATTACCGTTATAGGATTGGACCAGCGTTGGGGAAAAGTTTACATATACAGTGCTCGAAAATGCACCTCCCGGTTGCGTCAGCGTTAATGTTGATGTGAAAGGTCCCAGGGCTGCCGTGGAATAACTAAAACCTGCAAGCGCTCCCACTGTAACATCAGCAGTTGTAAGGCTGGTTCCTGTGATTGTAAATGACTGCCCGGATGTGGTAGTTATACATTGATTACCAAAGTCCGGAAGGATGGTTGGACTTAAAACGAAGGACTGTGCCCATCCAAATCCAGGAACAAGCAAAAAAAGAACCAGCGATACCAAAGCAAGGCTGTTTTTGAGATTACGTTTGTTTTTCATGAGGCCTGTTTTTTCAGTTTACTAAAATGAATTGTTTGATTTCAGATGTTTTTATATGTTATTACTCGCTGGAGACAATTATAAACGGTAAAATGGTGATTTAATTAAATGATTGCATGGTGTTTGAGTTCTTCCCGGATGGAACATCACAGGTACTATCCACCAATGGAAAGTTAGCCTGGCTAAATAATTCAGGTGATGATTGCAAAATCAGCACAAGAAAAAGTGCTGCAGGAGGTAGTTGTAATTTGCCTGATAAGTGTCCTATAGACCGCAAAAGCTGAGGCGTTTGGGTAATAAACTGCTCACGGGAATAGTCAAGTCTGGGGAGTAGAAGTGTCTTCATAGATTTTGTTTAAAACCCGTAAAAAACAGCCTAACTTGTACTAAAAAGAACCAGTTGGATTGTTGCTAAGTGAATAAAAGGGCAGATCTTCGAGTTTACTGAGTTTCCCGGTCAAGGAGTAAAAGCTGCAATCCGATTGGTTTTTAGTTCAAAATATGCTGATCAGTCGTCGGGTTTTAGTTTATCAGTAGTTTGCTGGCATTTCAGATCACCGGGCTTGTCATTATTCCCAATCATTTGGAATGGTCAGTCTGCAATAGCAATAATATTGCCAATGTATGCTAACTACTTATAATGAACACATTACATCAAACTAAACATTTAAAAAAGGAGGGATTTTTTTCAAAATGAAACAAGTGTTTCAAAAATGGAGCATTTAAGCAGAAATGGGAAAATGAAGGAAGGGAAAATCCCGGGAAGATGAATCGTGAGAGGCTCCGGAATGGAAATGATTTAAACACAGGTGGACCTCATTCATCCTTCGCGGAGTTTCAAAGTCTCAGAGTCTCAGAGTCTCAGGGTTTCAGAGTTTCAGAGTTTCAGAGTTTCAGAGTCTCAGGGTTTCAGAGTCTCAGGGTTTCAGAGTCTCAGAGTCTCAGGGTTTCAGGGTTTCAGGGTTTCAGAGTTTCAGAGTTTCAGGGTTTCAGGGTTACAGCGTTTCAAACGACATCAAACGAAATCCTGCACTTATCAGAGATTGTCTTCGGCGTATGACTTTAGCTTTTGCAAGAGAATATTCACAAAATTCTGGAGCGGCCGTGTTGCCATCATGGCAATCATTGCACTCAGCTGGGCATCAAATACCAGCTGGGCTTCAGTACTGTTTTCGTTTATGGCTAAAAGGTGGCATATCAGTTCATAGGAGAACGGTTTGTCCCCTATCGAAATCATCACAATCTTTTCATTGGGCTGTTTCAACCCCATGCGCATGCTCAGGGAAGCCATGCCGCTGATGGTAAAGGAACAGGTGTCGGCTGTGGATTTCCAATCAGTAACCTGCTCAGGCATTAACTTTCCGAAATTGTCGAAATTACCTACAAAGTTAAACAGCACGCTGTCGCTGCGGCCAATGATCAGTTTATCACTTTTTATTATACTCATCAGGTAATATGGTTGAATTGTTTCGTTTTAAAAACTTAAGACTGCTGCTTCCCGGGAGAAGTTTATTTATCGGAACCCCAGGCTTTGGGATTTTCGCGCCACTGAATCAGCGATTTCAGATCAGATTCCTTTATAAAATTGCGTTCCAGCGCCTTTTTAATGAGGATATCATAATCGGTGAGTGTAGCAAGCTGGCAGTTTGCCTGTTTGAAATTCTCAGTGGCTTCGGGAAGTCCATAGGTGAATATGGCCACCATTCCTTTAACATTACAACCGGCTGCGCGAAGCGCGGCAACAGCGTTAAGGCTGCTTTTTCCCGTTGAGATAAGGTCTTCGACCACCACCACCGATTGGCCTGATTCAACAACACCTTCTATGAGGTTTGTGAGACCATGTTCCTTTTTCTCGGAGCGCACATATACAAATGGCAAGCCCAGGTCCTGGGCCACCAGCACGCCGGCAGCAATCGCTCCCGTGGCCACGCCGGCGATGAGGTTCACCTCACCAAACTCATCATTTATCAGCTTAACGAATTCCTGACGGATGAATGTACGTATCTTTGGGTATGACAATGTTTTGCGGTTGTCGCAATAAATAGGTGACCTGAGACCCGAACTCCATGTGAATGGGTTGGAAATATCCAGCTTTATTGCTTTAATTTGTAACAGAAAGTCTGCAGTGGCAAGTCCTGTTTCTTCATCCTTTGATTTCATAATGCAAATGTATAAAGTTTTTATCAAACAGAAGGCAGTGTTCCTCGCTGAACATATCGCCCTCAACGCCAATAGTGCTGATAGTCAATGGATCAGGTGCGAAAATCTCCAACAGATAAAAGCGGAACTTTCACAATTCCTTTCTGATCCGGCAGCTCTGCAGCTTTTCCTTTATCATGATGAAAGTTGCGACAAATTGTTCAACCTCTTCAAATCGCTTTTTTCCTTTGTCGAAGCAGCAGGAGGCCTGGTAAAGGATAAACGGGGCCGCATGCTGTTTATTTATCGCCTGGGGTTATGGGATCTGCCAAAGGGTAAAACAGAACCCGGAGAGCAAGCCCCGGAAGCTGCGCTGCGCGAAGTAAAGGAAGAAACCGGGCTGCAAAGCTTAACCATCCTGCGCACATTGCCATCTACCTACCATATTTTCGAACGCAAAGGGATCCGGTATCTCAAACGCACCTGCTGGTATGAGATGCAAAGTGCCAGCGACGGGCCCCTTGTGCCGCAGCTGAATGAAGATATTACAGCTGCCCGTTGGTTTGGTCCCCTGGAACTTGCTTCACCATTGTCCAATACCTACCCATCCATTTCAGGCCTGGTGGAGGAATACATAACAAGTGCCCTCCTTTTTCACTAAAGCATGATCGTCCGAATATTCATTATCTTTGCCTTAAACCGATGACTTATGAAGCGAATAGCTGTTTTCCCGGGATCGTTCGATCCCATCACAAAGGGTCACGAATCGATCATCTTACGAGGTATCCCGCTCTTCGACGAGATCATCGTTGCCATTGGGCTGAATGTCGATAAGAGTGCTTACTTCCCGATAGAACAAAGGCTTCAATGGATCAGCGAAGTCTTTAAAGATATACCTAAAGTCACCGTAACAGGCTATTCAGGACTTACGGTTGATTTCTGCCGGAAGTCCGGGGCGCTCTATATCCTGCGGGGTTTGCGTACTTCAGCAGATTTCGAGTTCGAACGCAGTGTCGGTCAGGTAAATAAAAAGCTATATCCTGAAATTGAATCAGTTTTCCTGCTCACGAATCCGGAATATGCCTCACTTACCTCTTCCATAGTGCGCGAAGTGCACCGCTATGGTGGTGATGTAAGCCAGTT
>JBBRRV010000143.1:0-7878 GCA_038246075.1 Bacteroidales bacterium | reverse complement strand
CCATATTCATCCATGTTCGAACCGTTGTTGTATCTTTCAATAAACGGTACTGCTGATATGCTTTGTTGCGGAGTTCAATGGTAACTGTATCCTGGTTTATGGCAGATACGTTATCCATTAAACCTAAAGCTAAAATAAATATAACCACAATTTTTTTCATCTGTTATTATGTATTTTTACGGCTCAGATGGGATATGCCTTGAAATAGCATACTATCCTATCAATTGAAGTTTGTACAATCATGGCTATTTCAAGTATCTGGTCTGTAGATTGTGCAGAACGTTTCGTAAATTTGTATCTAACCGTCTAATATGGCTATGTATAAACATTTTTTAATCACCCTGGTCTTCCTGCTGCCTCTTTGCTTTTCAACTTTTGGATCTTCAAAAGGTTACCACATCAGCATTCACCTTGCAAACAGCACCGATTCAGTTCTTTACCTGGCTCATTATTACGGCGACAAGCAATATATCGACGATACCAGCAGTGTCATTGATAAAAAGGGAATATACCTTTTCGAAGGTAAGAATAATCTTCCTGATGGAATGTACATTATTGCAGGGCAAAAGAAAAATAAGTATTTCGATTTTTTTATTTCTGCAGAGCAACAATTTGATTTTCAATGCGATCCTGCTGATGTTGCAGGAAGCATGCGCACAAAAAATTCCCCTGAAAACCAACTATTCTTTTCCTATGTTGCATACCTGGCGCACATGCAGAAAACAGCGCTGCCATGGCAGGCTAAAATGAAAAAATATGCAACTTCACCTGACTCACTTGCCATGGTCCGCAGGCAACTTGAAGCTATAAATGAAGCTGTCATAAGCTATGCCGCAAAACTTATACAGGAACACCCGGGATACCTCTTCACGGCCTTTATAAGGGCAAATAATGAACCCGACATTAAGCCTTTCATGGTCAGAAAAGAAGGCAAGGTTGATTCTACGCAATTATTTGAGATATACCGGCAACATTTTTTCGATAATATTGATTTTAATGATCCAAGGCTGCTCTACACACCAATCCTTACCGAGAAAGCAGGCATGTATCTGGACAAACTGGTTTTACAGCATCCCGATTCGATTACCAAAGCATGCGATCTTATTCTTCAGAAAGGCAACGCAAACAAAGAGGTATACAAATATCTGGTGTGGTATCTGATGCTGCGTTACGAGGCATCTGAGATCATGGGTTTCGACGCCGTATTTGTATATATTGTCGAGAACTATTACAAAAACGGAAAAGCCGAATGGCTCTATCCCTCGGTAAAGGACAATATTCTCAAGCGGTCGGATGCGCTTAAACCTTTGCTCATCGGAAAGGTTGCACCCAATATGATCATGATGGATACAGCCAGCCAGCCGGTTGCCCTGTCCGCCGTAAAAGCCCGCTATACACTCATTTTCTTCTGGGAAAGCACCTGTGGTCATTGCAAGATAGAAATGCCCAAGGCTATTAAACTTTATCATGAAATAAAGAACAAATATGATTTCCAGGTTTTTGCCGTAAGCAGTGATACCTCAACCATGGCCTGGAAGAAATATTTAAAAGAAAACAACGCCGGCTGGATCAACGTGAACGGCAACTATAGTTTCACCCCAAACTTTCACGATCAATACGATGTACATAGCACTCCTGTCATGTACCTGCTCGATGAGCACAAGATCATTATTGCAAAACGGATACTGAGTGATCAGATCGGCGATTTTATTAAGCAATACGAAAAACTACATGTTGCTGCATCAAATAAGCGTGAGGGATAAAAGCAAGACGCAGCCACCCTTTTGAGGATGGCTGCGCCAAACTAATTTGAATCTTTTTGCTATTTTACAGCATCCACAATCGCTTTAAAAGCATCGGGATGGTTCATCGCCAGGTCGGCCAGAACCTTACGGTCGAGGTCAATATTATTCGCGTGAATCTTACCCATGAATACAGAATAGGATAAGCCATATTCTCTCACGCCCGCATTGATACGGGTAATCCACAAACTCCTGAAATTACGTTTTTTGGTACGCCTGTCGCGGTATGCATATACTTGCCCTTTTTCATAGGCGTTTTTGGCAACTGTCCATACATTTTTTCTCCGGCCAAATTGTCCTTTAACCGCTTTGAGAATCTTTTTTCTTCGGGCCCTTGAGGCCACAGCATTTACTGATCTTGGCATTTTAAAATTGTTTTTTTTACTTCAGCGTCCCACCTGGGAACTTTTGGAGCTGAACGTAAGGTTAAAACTAATAAACTAGCACGCAAGCATTTCTCTTACATTTCTCACATCGGCCTTATCTACGATGGCTGCGTAACCTAAATTGCGTTTACGCTTGGTCGATTTTTTGGTCAGAATGTGACTCTTGTAAGCATGCTTCCGTTTCAACTTGCCAGTACCGGTTAGCGTAAAACGCTTTTTGGCGCTGGATTTCGACTTCATTTTTGGCATTACAAAATTGATTTTGAAGGGGTTTATATTGATTTGAATTGGTATTCGTATTATAATTTACAATCAGGTCTTTTTAGGTGACAGGATCATAATCATGCGTTTTCCTTCGAGCAGCGGAAGTTTTTCAACTTTGGCCAGTTCAATAAGCTGCTGGGCAAAATTAAGCAATTTGATCTCACCCTGGTCTTTATATACGATAGAGCGTCCTCTGAAAAAGACTTCTACCTTAACCTTGGCACCTTCCTGAAGAAACTTTTGAGCATGTTTCAACTTAAAGTTAAAATCATGATCATCCGTATTGGGACCCAACCTTATTTCTTTAACGACAACTTTTGCAGTTTTAGCCTTAATTTCCTTTTGCTTCTTTTTAAGTTCGTAAAGGAATTTTTTATAATCGATAATCCTGCATACAGGAGGATTAGCGGTAGGCGAAATTTCTACAAGATCAAGATCAAGATTCTCTGCAAAAACCAGGGCTTCTTTGATATTGTAAATTCCTGGTGTAACATTTTCACCAACCACCCTAACAACGGGTGATTTAATCTTATCGTTAATTTTGTGGGGGTCCTCCTTACGTTTATATGGAGCCCTCGGACCTCTTACCGGTGTTGCTATAATATAATCTCCTGTACTTTAATGAATACTAAATATTAACATCGCCTTATTGACTATTGACCAGTCAGACGTTTAATTTCTTCGTTGATCAGATTAACAAACGCTTCAATGCTGAAAGTTCCCAAATCACCTTCACCTTGCCTGCGAACAGAAACGGTGCCGGTTTCTTCCTCCTTTTCGCCAACTACAAGCATATAAGGAATTTTCATCATTTCGGCATCCCTGATCTTGCGTCCGGCTTTTTCGTTCCGTTCATCAACCAAGGCTCGAATCTCTGAATTTTGCAGCAAATGTAAAACATTTTTTGCATATTCTACGTATTTTTCGCTGATAGGCAATACAATAGCCTGATCCGGCGTAAGCCACAACGGAAATTTCCCAGCCGTATGTTCAATCAGCACGGCCACAAAACGTTCCATCGAACCAAAGGGAGCGCGATGGATCATCACCGGGCGGTGTTTTTGATTGTCGCTGCCGGTATATTCCAGTTCAAAGCGCTCGGGCAGGTTATAATCTACCTGAATTGTACCCAGCTGCCATTTGCGGCCCAGGGCATCCTTCACCATAAAATCGAGTTTTGGCCCGTAAAATGCAGCCTCGCCAATTTCTACAGTTGTTGCTAAGCCTCTTTCAGCTGCTGCTTCAATAATTGCGCTTTCAGCCTTCTCCCAGTTTTCGTCACTGCCAATATATTTTTCATGATCGTTAGGATCACGCAGCGATACCTGTGCCGTATAATCCTTAAAATCAAGTGTCTTAAAAATATGCAATACGATGTCAATAACTGCGATGAACTCTTCCTTGAGCTGGTCGGGACGGCAAAATATATGTGCATCGTCTTGTGTAAATCCGCGCACACGCGTCAGCCCATGCAGCTCTCCGCTTTGCTCGTAGCGATAAACGGTTCCAAATTCAGCCAGGCGAACAGGTAAATCTTTGTACGACCGTGGTTTGTAGCTGTAAATCTCGCAGTGGTGAGGACAGTTCATGGGTTTAAGCATAAACTGCTCGCCTTCAACCGGTGTTGTAATGGGCTGAAACGAATCTTTACCATATTTCTGAAAATGCCCGGAAGTTTTATAGAGTTCTACGTTTCCAATATGGGGTGTTATAACCGGCAGATACCCGGCTTTGCGTTGCAGGTTCTTCAGGAATGTCTCAAGCCGCTCACGCAACATGGCACCTTTGGGCAGCCACAATGGAAGACCCATGCCTACTTTTGGTGAGAAGGTAAATAACTCGAGCTCTTTGCCCAGTTTCCGGTGATCGCGCTTTTTTGCTTCTTCCAGCAAAACAAGATATTCAGTGAGGTCTTTCGCTTTCGGAAAGGTGATCCCATAGATGCGGGTCAGTTGCTTGCGCTTTTCATCACCCCGCCAGTAGGCGCCGGCAATACTCAGTAATTTTATTGCTTTTATAAAACCGGAATCAGGCAAATGCGGGCCACGGCATAAATCAGTAAACTTGCCCGTATGGTACAATGTGATTGATCCATCCTGCAAATCGTTGATGAGTTCCAGCTTATATTCGTCATTTTTCTGTTTGAAATGTTTGAGCGCTTCGGCTTTGGAGATTTCCTCCCGAATGAAACCTTGCTTTTCACGGGCCAGTTCCAGCATTTTCTGCTCTATTTTCACGAGGTCTTCGGGCGTAATGGTCCGATCGCCAAAATCCATATCGTAATAAAACCCGTTTTCAATATTGGGACCTATTCCAAATTTAACACCGGGATAAAGCAATTCAATGGCCTCAGCCATCAGGTGTGCAGAAGAATGCCACATGGTGGATTTCCCTTCTGCATCGTCCCAGGTGAGCAGGCGCAACCGCACATCTGAATCAATCGGGCGGGTGGCATCCCATACTTCATTATTCACTTTGGCGGCAAGCACGTTACGCGCCAAACCTTCACTGATGCTGCGCGCAATATCAAGTGCAGTAGATCCTGTGGGGTATTCCTTGATTGAATTATCAGGTAATGTTATATGAATCATATAGTTATGATAGCTTTAAAATAAGTGTGCAAAGATAGCCATTTAGCACCAGTATGCCACAAGGCTGCCTTAATTTTTCACACCCTGATTCCTGTTTATCCCATCTTTGGTCCGGCCAACAATTCACCTATGTTTTTGAGCACCAGCATGCCCTCTTTGATTGACCATCCAAATTCCAAAAACAGATGACAGCTGATTCACTGAAAATATTTTTAAAATAAAAAAGAAAATATTATCTATTTTTAAAATACAAATTCTTTTAACTTTGTTATCATATGCAATAATATTCCTGTTTCTCCGGGTAAAACAAAGGTATTCTCTGTAAATTTATTTTTCACAAAAGGATCAGTAGCCATGACACAAAGCACTAAAATTAAGTTTTCAAAAGACGTTCTCTTCTTCGATGATATTGAAACCCGGGTAAATCAACTGACACAGAAAATAAAGGATGATATTTTTTTTAAACTCAGGCGCAGGGGTGCTGTTGTAGGCATAAGCGGAGGAATTGATTCATCGGTGTCACTGGCATTGGTAGCCAGGGCACTGGGACCTACAAACGTACTCGGGATATTGCTTCCTGAAAAAGATTCAAGCTCCGACAGCAAATCATTCGCATTGAAACTGGCATCAAAATTCTCGATAAAAGCAATCGAAGAAAACATTACAGGTGCACTCGACGGCTTTAACTGTTACAGGCGAAGGGATGAAGCAGTTGCAAGGGTTTTTCCCGAATATGATCCTGCAACCTACAAAATGAAAATAGGGTTAAATAAAACTGGTATCAGCCAGAACCTGCCGCCTGTTTTTCATCTGACCATTGTTGACAAAAACGGCATTCAAAAGTCTCAGATCATCCCGGTCAATGAATATCTTCAGATCGTGGCATCGTCAAATCTCAAGCAACGCTCGCGCATGGCAATGCTATACTTTCATGCGGAAGTGAACAATTATGCAGTTATCGGAACACCTAATAAGCATGAAGTTGAACAGGGCTTTTTTGTCAAGTACGGCGACAGCGCCGCCGATCTGATGCCAATTGCACATTTATATAAAACGCAGGTTTATCAGATGGCAGAATTTTTGGGTGTTCCCGATGAAATCATTAAACGAACACCAACTTCTGATACTTATTCGGCTGAGCAATCTCAGGAGGAGTTCTTCTTTCAGTTTCCGCATAAGGAATTGGATCTGTACTGGTATGGTTTTGAAAATGGTTACACCCCGGAAGAAGTGGCACCGGTCATGAATAAAACAGCCGAAGAGATAGCGCTGATCTTTAATAATTTCAAAAGGAAACAGAAAGCGACAGAATATTTGAGGATGTCGCCGATTAAGGATTATTGAACAGCAGGATTACATGGCTAATCTATCCCAAAGTGTTTTTTGACCATCTGGTCTTTTTGAGCTTCACTTGGATTCGGTGTCATCTTAACAAAACCGGGGTTATTAAAAACCAACATCCGCTGAATACCCAGTGTTGATACTACTTTGGCGGGGTTACCTATGATAACCGAATTAGCGGGAAAATGTCCCCTCACTACACTGCCGGCCCCGATGATGCAGTTATCACCTATTGTTGTATTTAACAGGATTATACAATTTATCCCGATAAAAACATTATTACCAATTTTTATTCTGCCATACAACCATCCATTGAGTTGCTCCCCAAAAACCGTCAAAGAGCCATCGTGTGTAATAAATTTCGTGTCACCCCCAATGGCGACATGATCTCCCAGTTCAATCAGATAAGGTTCCGTTGAAAATGACAGTGTATAAATATTGCAATTCTTTCCAATCTTAACACCCCTCTTCCGCAAATAATTAATCTTACGTTCAAAACTGCTATGCTCCAGTATCTCCATATGTATACTAGTAAATATTGTGCTAAATTTCATTTTCCCCTGAATTTATTTAAAACAAATTAAGCGTCAGCAACATTATTTTGATCTAAATGTGGATGTCTGAAGTATTTAATTGATCATCAAATACAACGCTAACCAATGCACAGATTGATTGCCCGGCATATGATCAGGAAAATGCAAACACATAAATATTTCAGTCTCAATTATTGTATAACAAAGCAATGGGTACCTTTATTTGTATAACAAAGCTATGTGTACTTTGTTGATCACTGATGGACAATCTGATTAAAATAACAGCGGTTTCTTTGCATTCCCTTTCACTTTTACCCCAGCACTCTTTAAATGAAGCGTCCTGTATCTTCTTCATGCAATAAAGTCACAATGTTAATTGTGTATAAATATAAGAAAACATAAACATCTTACCAGCTTGCTGATCAAAATATTTTAAAAAATTATGCCGGGCGATGGTAACCATATACTCCCGCACCAGGCAACCGGTATAATCTTCAATTCATTGAGAACTCCTGACGTCTTCAAACAATTATAGTGGGAAGCTGTTGTATTTAGCAGTTCTGGTCTTAAAATCCCGTCTTTACTGTGGTTGAAAAGAATTAAATTTTTTTTTGCCTTTAAAATGTTTTATTAAATTTGTTTTTAGTTAATCAATTGTTCGAATTCAGAGAAGCTATAAGGCAGGGACAAATCAGGCCATATCTCTTAACAATTTACCCCCTTGGGTGTTTATATTGCAAACGAAGATTAACCAACAAAAAATAAAAGAAATACAGTAAGATAAACATCATAAAATCAACATTTATATCTAACTTACAGCTACAATAATCATTTATAATTCAAATCAGTTAAACACTCCTGTGATTATGGAAAGTACATTAGAAATCAAGAATAAGATAAGGCAGTTTATTATAGATACAACTTATGTTCCGGCAGATCATGTGAATAATGACACGCTGAT
>JBBRRV010000142.1:0-7934 GCA_038246075.1 Bacteroidales bacterium | reverse complement strand
CAGCCACTTATACTGTCCGGGGAAGAATGCCAGGTAGAGCAGCGCGATCATTGGCCCAATGGCAGCCCCGGCGGTATCGAGCGCCCGGTGAAAACCAAATACCTTGCCTTTATTGGCCGGGCTTGATTCGTCACTTAGCATGGCATCGCGGGCGCCGGTGCGCACACCTTTGCCCAGCCGATCGGTGGTGCGGGCGAAAAATATCCATAGCGGGTAAGTGAATACGGCCATCATGGGTTTTGAAATCGCGCTCATCAGATAGCCCCATTTAACAAAGGGAAGCCGCTGGCCCAGGCGATCAGACAAATTGCCGAAATATCCTTTGCTCAGTCCCGCAGTAGCCTCTGCAAATCCTTCCAGCACACCTATCAGCACAACCGAAAAACCAATGGTTTTTAAATATACCGGCATCACCGGGTATAACATCTCGCTGGCGATATCGGTAAAAAAACTTACCATGGATACCACGAGAACCGTGTGTGTGATAATCCGTTGTCTGGTTGTTTTCATATTGCTATAAAAAAATTTGCCATCATGCAGTCCATTAGTCGTGCAGTCATGCAGTCGTGCAGCCGTGTAGTCGTTCAGTCGTCACGCGTCCCTCGTAACTGATCTTTCCAGATCAACGATCGCTTCCCCGTTCCACCAGGGAATACACCTGGAGGTATTGAGTTCAAAGCAGAATGGCAGTTGGTCGCCGATTCCCATTTTTTCGAGCCGCTGATAGTGGGAGGCTTTTTGCATGTACCCCAAAAGGTCAATCTTTGCTGCATTCCAAAGGTCATAGGCAGCAAAGGAAGCGTCGCCATTCATGCGGTATTCACCCGACTTCATGAGTTCCAGTGTGAGTGCCCCTGCACAGACAGCATCCTCTGAACTGAAGGTATTTTTCCAGCCGGAACACAGGATAACAATATTTTTGTGCTGCTGTTTCAGCCAACCGGAAATAGCGCCCAGGTTTGAAAATGACGCCAGTACGATTGACCCGTTGGTTTTTGCCAGTTCAATGGCTTCTGTTCCATTGGTTGTCGTATAGGCAATGGCGCGTCCGCTGATAAGCGGTGTTGCAAATCCGATAGGCGAATTGCCGAAATCGGCAAAATCTATTTTCGCACCATCGCGTTCACCTGCAACAAGATACCCTTGCTCCTTGTAGCGTCGTGCTTCATCAACACTGGGCAGAGGTATGATGCAGGCTGCACCGTTATCCAATGCAGCACAAAAAGAGGTAGTAGCCCGCAGCACATCAATGATCACAACGATAAATTCCTGTTTGGTCACTTTATATGCAAACAGGGCTGGTGCAAAGCACACTTCAATCGTTCTGGATAACGCTACGGTCATGAGTATGCGGATATGGATTTACAGTGAACGTCTATTTCTGGTGGTAGAACGGAAATTTCACCACTTTAGCCTTGAGGAATTTATCCCTGATACTGATGAATATTTCGCTTCCTTCCTTGCTCAATGCGGTGGGTACATAGCCCATTCCAACGGCTTTTTTGATGGATGGTCCCATTGTTCCTGAGGTAACAACACCTATTTTTTTACCCGAAGCATCAACAATGTCGTGGCCATGTCGTGGAATACCCCTGTCAATCAGTTCGAACCCAACCAGCCTGCGTTCAACGCCTTCTTTTTTCTGGCGCAGCAATTCGGCTTTATTGATAAAATCTTTTTCGTCGGTAAATTTAGTGATCCAGCCCAGGCCTGCCTCTATGGGTGAGGTGGTATCATCGATATCATTGCCATATAGACAGAAGCCCATCTCGAGCCTGAGCGTATCGCGGGCACCCAATCCGATTGGTTTGATCCCGAATTCTGCTCCTGCATCAAAAACAGCTTTCCAGACTTTTTCGGCGTCTTCGTTGGCGAAATAGATTTCACATCCGCCAGCTCCGGTATATCCGGTGGTCGAAAGAATAACATCTTTTATACCGGCAAAAGTTACTTTTTTGAAAGTATAATACTCCATATCGGTGATGGATGTATCTGTGAGTTTTTGCATAGCCTTGAGCGCCAACGGTCCCTGGATGGCCAATTGCGAAATCTCTCCGGAAGCATTATATAAGGTAGCTCCAAATTTGTTCTGACGGTTCACCCATTCCCAGTCCTTGTCGATGTTGGCGGCATTTACAACCAGCAAATAAGTGAGGTCATCAATCTTGTATACCAGCAAATCGTCAACGATGCCACCCTTATCAATAGGGAAACAGGAATATTGCACTTTTCCGTTCACAAGTTTTGAGGCATCATTGGAGGTAACCCACTGTATGAAGTTGAGGGCCTGAGGGCCTTTTACCCAAAATTCGCCCATATGCGAAACATCGAAAACACCGACACCGTTTCTCACGGTTTCATGTTCTTCACTTACGCCTGCATATTGAACAGGCATATAAAATCCGGCAAACGGCACCATTTTGCCGCCTATCGACTCATGGATTTGGGTAAAAGCTGTATATTTCATAAGATAGGTGTATTTGTTGTTATTATGAAGGCAAAAGTAAAAAAATGCCCGGGTTTAGGTACATTATAACGCATTGTTTTTAACTTTTTTGAAATTACTTTCATTTTTCGAAAAAATATTTTGCCTTGGGTGAACTTGTAATCAAAATTGGCGTATATTTGCGGTTCATCCAATATTTCCTTTGATTACACAGCTCATTCTTTTAAAAATTTCCTTGCTATTTAGCTAGTGTTAATTTCATATTGCCGGTAACTCCGTGCTCTATACTTTATATATTCTATTCCAACATATTATTCTACTCCAACCTCTTCAGTTTAAACGAAAAACCTTACATCATGTATGATTTGAATGGGCTCAATGAAAAATTACTCAATGAGCTTAAAGACATTGCCCGCCAATTAAGTATATCAAAATACGATTCTTTGAAAAAGCAGGACCTGGTATACCAGATCCTTGATCATCAGGCTGCCAATCCGCCTGCCGAGATGCTTATCGAAGAAAAGAAGGTTGTACGCAAGCCTTATAAAGAGAAGCGCAAACGTATTGAATCTGACAATCCTGAAAAAAACACGAATCCCTTGCCCCGGAAGCCCGGTCGTTGGGAAAAAGTTAAACTGGATGTTAAACCGGATACTGACATCCGCGAGAGCCTGCCCTTAAAGCCGCTTGATCCGAGTCTTAAGAAACCGGACTTATTCCGTAAAATCATCAATGAAGAGGCCATCCAGTTCAGCAATCTGCCCATTATAGAAGATGAGGTTGAACCCGAAGTAGTTGCACCGGAAATTATAACGGAGGTTGCGGCTCCTGTGTCAGGAAACGCAGAAGCTGAGCAGGCGCCAGAGGCACCGAAACCTGTCAACGGCGAAGCATTTAACCGCGAAACTGCACAACGCCCCCGCGATACACGTCGCCGCGATGAATACCTTTTCGAATTCGATGGTATCGTATCGAGTGAAGGTGTGCTCGAGATTATGCCCGATGGATATGGGTTCCTGCGTTCTTCCGATTACAACTACCTGAATTCTCCCGATGATATTTATGTTTCCCAGTCGCAGATCAAACTTTTTGGCCTCAAAACCGGCGATACCATTCGAGGAAGCATACGTCCGCCTAAAGATGGCGAAAAATATTTTCCGCTGATCAAGGTAGAACTTATCAATGGCAGGTTACCCGAGGATGTGCGCGACAGGATTCCATTCGATTACCTGACACCGCTTTTTCCTGAACAAAAGTTCAATATTACAGGACATCCGGGTGCCAGCATTTCAACGCGTATCATTGACTTGTTTACCCCTATCGGGAAAGGACAACGCGGACTTATCGTGGCTCAGCCTAAGACAGGAAAAACAGTGTTACTGAAAGAAATTGCAAATGCCATCGCATACAATCATCCTGATGTATACCTGATCGTTCTGCTGATTGATGAGCGCCCTGAAGAAGTTACCGACATGCAGCGCAGCGTAAATGCGGAAGTTATTTCTTCCACATTCGATGAACCTGCCGAAAAACATGTGCGTATTGCCAATATCGTGCTTGAAAAAGCCAAACGCCTTACGGAGTGCGGCCACGATGTGGTTATTCTCCTCGATTCAATTACGCGTCTTGCACGTGCTTACAACACGGTGTCACCGGCCTCCGGTAAAGTACTTTCCGGAGGTGTGGAAGCCAATGCACTCCATAAGCCAAAACGTTTCTTTGGTGCAGCCCGCCAGATTGAGAACGGTGGTTCGCTGACCATTATTTCTACGGCACTTACCGATACAGGTTCCAAAATGGATGAAGTTATCTTCGAGGAATTTAAAGGAACCGGTAACATGGAATTGCAACTCGACCGCAAACTATCCAACAAACGGATCTATCCTGCCATCGATATCGTAGCATCAAGCACACGTCGCGAGGATCTCTTGCTGGATAAGGAAACACTGCAACGCATCTGGGTACTGCGCAATCACCTGGCCGATATGAATCCGCTGGAAGCAATGGAATTCCTGACCAGCCGCATGAAATATACCTCAAGCAACGAAGAATTCCTGGTTTCCATGAATGGATAATTGACTATTGGAATTGATTAAAATAAAAAAGCAGCGCTTCGATATGAGGCGCTGCTTTTTTTTGGCAGGATATTAAACCGGATCGGCGGGTGAGGTCATTTATGATAATCCACCACTACTGCTGTGCATGTATTTTATCCTTTGTGCGGGCCCTGATTCCGGCGATCTTTAATGCGTCCAAGGAGTTCGCGCTGGAAACCACGCTCAGCCTGGTAGAGTTTGAGCACTTTTTTGGGAGGCAGGATCGATTTGAACTGTGCGTGATATTCTTTGCGCAGATCAATGAGCTTTTGCGCCTCGATGATTTGTCCGTCAGCGAGTTCCGTGGCTTGCTTATCCGATAGTTTTTCAATATTCATGTCATTAGGCCGGGCATCCTGCTTAAATGCCTGCCGTAAGGACTTGCGTTTTGCCTCGAACTGATTGTATACCGGCCAGAAATTCTGGGCTTCCTGAGGTGTGAGTTCCAGTTGCCTGGTGATATAAGCAATTTTTTGGGATTCAATTTGCTCCCTGTGATGCTGAGGTCCGTTGCCTGGCTGTGCGATAGCGGTTGTAGCAAGCGCAAGCATGAATGTGGCGCCTGTTGTGATTGTTTTGAGATACTTTTTCATGGTATTTGACATTTTAAGGTTATTTAAAATTAAGATCAGTTCGTAAATTAAGATAGGTTAGTGATTATAGTGCGGCGATCAGTTCATCACCGTCGTTTTCGTCGAGCAGGTATTGTATGACGTCATCCTGGGTAATCGCAGTGGTGTCGGACCCTGCCAAATCAGGTGCGAGGTTATCGGAACCTATGCTGGAAATGTCCTTGTCAGTCACTGCATTCATATCTATCATCAGGGCTTCGTCAGCGTAGGTCTGATCGTACTCAGCGGAAAGGTTAGAAGCAATCGGGTTTGTAGCCGCGGACTTGACGGCAGGCAGCATAAAGGAAGGTTTTACCATCATAAAGATAACCGCAATAGCTGCGATGAGTGCTGCCGACATCCATACTTTCCTAAGCAGGGGTGAAGGTTGTGGGTTTTCCAGCTTCTCCTGACTGTCTGTTGTAATCCGATCCATGATCCTTTGTGGCAGTTCGTCAAAATAATCTGCCGGAGCCCGGAAAGGATCGGTCCTGGATGCATTTTCATCCTCAAAATCAGGCAGCCGCTTTTCAGTAGCTTCTGATTGTTTTGGTACAGGTCGGTTTCGTTTCATCTGTTAATAATTTGCTTTTAATAAGTCAAATGGAATTACTGACAACTTTTATTTTATTATTATCGGCACATATGAACCGGTTTCTGTGGGCATCTCAAAGTATAGCAGTCCACTCAATCCCATCAATCCCATCAATCCCATCAATCTCATCAATCTCATCAATCTCATCAATCTACTTCAATGTACTTCAATGTACTTCCATCTACTTCAATGTACTTCAATGTACTTCAATGTACTTCAATGTACTTCAATGTAATTCAATGTACTTCAATGTATTTCAATGTATCTCTATGTATGTCTATGTATTTCAACTTTTAAAATTAGCTCAGCTTTGTGCCAATGCTCATTGGTGATTGTCTTTCATTTATATGGATGGATTGGATCTGCAAAAGTTTAATGTGAAGTCACATATTCTTCAATTTTTTTTGCAGCGAAATGGTAGGAAGCTTTCAGCGCGCCGGCTGAAGTGCCCAGGATGGCAGACATTTCATCATAACTCAGCTCGTTATAATAGCGCATGTTAAAAACCAGTCGTTGTTTGGCAGGCAGTTTAAGAATGGCTTGCTGTAATTTGATCTCTATCTCATCACCCGAGAAGTAATTGTCGTCGTGCAAGGCTTGCTCCATCTGTTTTTCCAACCCATTGAAGGAAAGAAACATTTTCAGGCGCTTGCTTTTTAGATGGCTGAGGGCTTCATTGGTGGCGATGCGGTATAGCCAGGTATACAGTTTGGCCTCTTCACGAAAAGTGGAGATATTGTTCCATGCTTTCAGGAACACATTCTGAACAATATCATCCGTATCATCATGAGAGATGACCAAATGACGGACATGACGGTATATGGGCTTCTGGTATTGCCGTACAAGCAGGTCAAAGCCATAACGGCGTGTTTCCGATTTCCTGAGCAGGTCGAGAAGTTGCTCGTCCGACATTTCAGCCATGTTGTGCTGTTAAGTTGAAAATGTATCCGGGTGGCAGGATGATGCGGATGAATGATTACAGGCTGCCCTCCTGAGACCGCTGCATTTCCGAAAATACGGATCTTTTATCCTTTACGTCCGATGGCTCTTAATGCAGCTTCCACGATATCAGGCGTGTCGAGGCCATATTTAACCATCAGTTCCTCGGGTGTTCCGCTCTCTCCAAAATGATCGTTTACGGCAACCATTTCCAGCGGGGTCGGTAACTTTCGTCCGAGTAACTGCGCGATGCTGTCACCCAAACCGCCATTCATCATGTGTTCTTCAGCAGTAACCACGCATTTGGTCTTGCTCACCGATAATAAGACTGCGGCATCGTCCAAAGGTTTAATGGTGTGGATATTTATTATTTCAGCAGATATGCCTTTTGTTTCGAGAATAGCCGCCGCCTCTAATGCTTTCCACACGAGGTGCCCGGTGGCAAAAATAGAAACGTCGCTGCCTTCGCTGAGCAGCAAAGCTTTTCCGATCACGAAATCCATGTTTTCAGGAATGAATACCGGAACTTTTGGCCTGCCAAACCGCAGGTAAACGGGTCCGTTATGCCTGGCAATGGCTATGGTGGCCGCCCTGGTCTGGTTAAAATCGCAGGTATTGATCACGGTCATGTTGGGCAGCATCTTCATCAGCCCTATATCTTCCAGGATCTGATGTGTTGCGCCGTCTTCGCCCAGGGTAAGACCTGCATGTGAAGCACAGATTTTAACATTCTTGTTTGAATAGGCTATTGATTGTCTGATCTGGTCGTACACCCTGCCTGTCGAAAAATTGGCGAATGTGCCTGTAAATGGTATTTTACCACCAATGGTAAGCCCTGCTGCCATACCTATCATGTTAGCTTCCGCTATGCCCGTTTGGAAAAAACGCTCCGGAAATGCGGCTGCAAAGGCATCCATCTTGAGTGATCCGGTGAGGTCGGCACAAAGTGCGACAACTTCGGGGTTACTGGTCCCCAGTTCGAGCAAACCTGCTCCAAAACCTGAGCGCGTATCTTTCATTCCCGTGCTTACATATTTTTTTGTCATAACAATCGGTGATTTATATATTCCTAAAGCGTGAATATTTATATTTTATTCATTTAAGTATTTGTACAATATTTATTGTGCCGTATGCCGAATATCGTGCAAAACCTGATGCTGATGCCAGCTATTCCTGTTTATTCCTGTTTATTTCTATTTATTTCAATGTATTTCAATGTATTTCAATGTATTTCAATGTATTTCAAT
>JBBRRV010000141.1:0-8009 GCA_038246075.1 Bacteroidales bacterium | reverse complement strand
AAGGTACACAAACCCCGATTTTTTGAATCGTCAGCCTCATGGATGTGCAAAATATGGTTATACTTGCAAAGTAATACGGGATAGTTTGAACCATATAAAAGTTGTAGTCATTACCGGGTCCTCATCGGGAATAGGACAGGCTCTTGCATTTGAGTATGCCTCAAAAGGAGCAAGGCTTGTGTTGGCTGCGCGCAACATTTCAAAACTCACGGAACTTGCCAATAAATTGCGTGAAGGAGGCTCCGAGGTACTGGAAGTTGAAACAGATGTCAGTCGGGAAGCAGATTGCAGGCGGCTTATAGCGCAGGCTGTAAACAGGTTTGGAGGAATTGACATTCTTATCAATAATGCTGGCATCTCCATGAGGGCGCTCTTTAGTGAGATGAGCCTGGAAGTGATGCACCAACTGATGGAAGTTAATTTCTGGGGAACGGTTTATTGCACAAAATATGCGCTGCCTCACCTTTTGGCTTCAAAGGGATCGGTGGTCGGCGTTATTTCCATCGCAGGATACATAGGCTTGCCAGGTCGTTCGGGATATTCCGCTTCAAAATACGCCATCCGGGGATTTCTGGATACGCTCAGAACTGAAAACCTCAAAACAGGGCTTCATGTGCTTGTGGCTGCTCCGGGATTTACGGCATCCAACATACGCAATGTGGCGCTCACTGCCGATGGCAGCGCGCAGGGCGAGACCCCGCGCGATGAAGCCGGCATGATGCCCGCCAGCAAAGTTGCTTCATGCATCCGCAAGGCTGTTGATAAACGCAGGCGAACGCTGATCCTCACCTTTGTAGAAGGAAAATTCACTGTTTTCCTGGGCAAATTTTTCCCTTCATTATTGGACAAGCTTGCTTACAGTCACATGGCCAAAGAACCTAATTCACCATTCAAGTAAACATGTATATTATATAACCCAGAAAATAGATGAAAAAAGAAGACTTACCGCTTGATATCAAACTCAAAGTTGGATTCGGCAAGCTAAAGTTCGGGGATTCACCCGAAGCTGTCACTGCACTCTTAGGCGATCCGGACGAGGCAGAAGACCTGGAAAACGAATTTGAAGAGGAAACGCATACAGTGCTCTGGAACTATTGGGATCAGGCTGTCAGCCTTTTCTTCGAAGGTGTTGACAAGCAATCGCTTGCCAGTATCGAAACCGATAACATCAAGACAACCCTCTTTGGCAAAAAGGTATTTGATCTCACCGAAAAGCAGGTCATCGGGATGATGCATGAAAACGGGTTCAAGGAAATTGAAACTGAAGTGGAGAGTTGGGGCGAAAAACGCATCTCGTTTGACGACGGTCAGATTGATTTTTATTTCCTGAACGACCAGGTTTCCATCGTAAGCTGGGGCATTATTGTGAATCCCGACGGCGAATTACTGTAAAATTTTATTTTATTTTTTTCTGATGATATAGCGGATGATGACTGATCACTTCCGCCCTCAGAAATGCGTTGTCCAGATGGGTATAAATCTCAGTAGTTGTGATGGAGGAGTGCCCAAGCATCTCCTGAACGGCCCGCAGATCGGCACCTCCCTCCACAAGATGAGTGGCGAATGAATGGCGGAAAGTATGTGGGCTTATCTTTTTATTGATTCCGGCCAGCACTGCCGTCTGCCTGATGATGGTGAAGATCATTACACGGGAGAGTTTGCTGCCGCGCCTGTTTAGAAATACAAAGTCTTCCTGCCCTTTCTTTATCTTCATATTGCTACGGATGCCTTTGCGATAATCTTCCATCAGCATCATGGCCCGCTCACCAATCGGGACAAGCCGCTGCTTGTCGCCTTTTCCGGTTATGCGCACAAAACCTTCAGTTAAGGATAAGTCGCTGATGCGCAGGCCTACCAGTTCTGAAACACGCAGTCCGCAGGCATACATCACCTCAAGGATGGCCCGGTTTCGGTTGCCTTCAGGTGTGCTAAGGTCAATGGCACTAATCAGCTTTACAATTTCCCCGAAACTCAGGACATCCGGCAGTTTGCGGCCTATCCGCGGGGACGCCAGCAGCTCGGTAGGGGTATGATCAACGATGTTTTCCAGCAGCAGGTAGTTGTAAAAAGCCTTGATGCCGGAAACAATGCGCATCTGGCTTCTTGCCGACAACTGCTGATCAAATATCCATTGGAGGAATTCCTGAAGCTGCAAACGTGTTACATCGCCGGGTTGCAGGTCCGGATGCTTTAATTCCAGAAATTCAGTTAATTTAAGGATATCATGGCGATAGGCGTCAACCGAATGCACCGAAAGGGATTTCTCCAGCCTTAGGAAGGAAATGAAGCCTGATATATAGGATTGCCATATCATTAAACGAAATTAGTAAAATTTTGACTCGTGTTAGGTTCAGTAATGTTGCAACTCCCAATATAATTAATACCGTCTAATGATTTGTGTTCATAAGAGACATTTCAGAAGGCTGTTAGTTATTATGACCTTTCGGCTTCGTTCAGCTTTTTCAAAAAAATCACACCGTCATTTATTGTTTATTATAAATCAAGTTGCACCTTTACAGTGCTCATGTTGAAGCTTATGACAATGCTCAGGCAAATAAAATGAAATAGGTGTTTGATAATTAGAAAATAATCTATACTTTTGCATCCCTGAAAATAAATCCCATCTTACAATGGCAAAGAAAAGCAAAGAAGCACGTGTACAAGTAATTCTTGAATGCACGGAGCAGAAAACCAGTGGTGTACCCGGTATATCCCGTTACATCTCTATGAAGAACAAGAAGAATACGCCAGAGCGTCTCGAGTTAAAGAAGTATAATCCTTTTCTCAAAAAAATCACTGTTCATAAAGAAATTAAATAACAATCCACCATGGCAAAGAAAGTAGTTGCATCCCTCAGAACCACCGGAAAGGATTTCGCAAAAGTTATCCGAATGGTAAGATCGCCCAAAACCGGCGCTTACGCCTTTAAGGAAACCATCGTAGCCAATGATTTGGTGAAGGAATTCCTTGCAAAAAAATAGTTTGCGTTTATCCAGGTAGAAAAGAGCTTTTTCTGTTGAGGAGAAAGCTTTTTTGCTTTTTGATAATCACTAATTTAGCAAAAAAAATTCAGGCATGGGTTTGTTATCATTTTTCACGAAGGATAAAAAAGAGAACCTCGATAAAGGCCTGGAGAAAACCAAGGAAACGGTTTTTAACAGGATCTCTAAAGTCATCATCGGCAAATCGACTGTTGATGACGAAGTGCTTGATAACCTGGAGGAAATATTAGTGTCATCAGATGTTGGTGTAGACACCACACTGAAGATCATCGAACGCATTCAGCAACGGGTTGCCCGTGAAAAATACGTCGGAACCGGTGAACTGAACCGCCTGCTCAAGGAGGAAATAGCTTCCTTGCTCGAGGAAAACGACAACAGTGAGCTTGCAGGTTTCGACTTCCCTAAACGCAGCGAACCATACGTTATCATGGTTGTTGGTGTGAATGGTGTAGGAAAGACCACAACGATCGGTAAACTGGCACATCAGTACAAGGCTGCCGGCAAAACTGTTCTTTTGGGCGCTGCCGATACCTTCAGGGCTGCAGCTATAGAACAACTGACCATTTGGGCAGAACGGGCAGACGTACCCATTATTAAGCAGGTCATGGGATCCGATCCAGCTTCGGTGGCTTTTGATGCGATCCGTTCGGCACAAAGCAAGGGGATCGATGTCGTCATCATTGATACAGCCGGCCGCCTTCACAACAAGGTCGGCCTGATGAATGAGCTAGCCAAGATTCGTAGTGTGATGCAGAAAGTTATTCCGGATGCTCCCCACGAAGTTTTGCTCGTGCTGGATGCCTCAACAGGCCAGAATGCCATCGAACAGGCGCGGCAATTTACAGCTGTGACCGAAGTGAATGCACTGGCACTCACAAAACTCGACGGTACCGCCAAAGGCGGTGTGGTGATTGGCATTTCCGACCAGTTCCGCATCCCTGTAAAATATATCGGTATAGGTGAAAAAATTGAAGACCTTCAGTTATTCGTCAAAAGCGCATTTGTTGATTCACTATTCAGTTAAACTGTGAAAAGCACCAAACCACACCGCATAAGAGTAGTAACACTTGGCTGCTCGAAAAATACTGTTGACTCTGAAGTGCTGATGGGCCACCTGCGCAGCAACAACATGGAAGTGATGACGGATGAATCAACTGCGAACGCCGATTCCGTGGTTATTAATACCTGCGGATTTATCGGCGATGCCAAGGAAGAATCCATCGATACCATTTTGCATTATATCCGGCTAAAGCAGGAAGGCAAGGTCAAACGCGTTTTCGTGATGGGCTGCCTTTCGGAACGTTACAAACCTTCGCTTATAAATGAAATCCCGGAAGTGGACCAGTATTTTGGTGTTAACGACCTGGCCGGTGTGATCCAGGCACTGGGTGCAGAATACCGTGAATCACTTGTCGGCGAACGCTACCTCACCACCCCATCACATTACGCTTACCTTAAAATCGCCGAAGGCTGCAACCGCCGTTGTTCTTTTTGCGCGATTCCCGGAATACGGGGAACACATATTTCCAAGCCTGTTGAGCAGATCGTGAAGGAAGCAGAGATGCTGGCCGACCGCGGCGTGAAAGAACTTTTGCTGATCTCACAAGACCTCACTTTCTACGGCGTTGACCTTTATGGGAAAACAGCGTTGACCGAACTGGTGCGCCGGCTTTCGGATCTTAACAGGTTCGATTGGATCCGCCTTCATTATACTTTCCCTTCAGACTTCCCTTCCGACCTGATCGATCTGATGCGCGAACGTGACAATATCTGTAATTATATTGATATTCCTTTGCAACACATCAGTGATTCCATTTTGAAATCCATGCGCAGGGGCATCAATGGCGCCGAAACCAGGGCGCTGATCTCCGCAATGCGTGAAAGACTGCCTCAGGCAGCTATACGCACCGCTTTTATCGTTGGCTACCCCGGCGAAACGGAAGCCGACTTCAACGAACTGAAACTGTTTGTGGCCGAAGCAAAATTCGACCGTATGGGTGTTTTTACCTATTCACATGAAGAAGATACCCATGCATTCGGCCTCAAAGATGATGTTCCTGAAGAAATAAAACAGGAACGCGCGGCTGAACTGATGACTTTGCAGCAGGTGATTTCCGCAAAATTAAATACTGCCAAAATCGGACGCACACTCAAGGTGCTTATCGATCGTAAAGAAGGGGATTATTATATTGGTCGCAGCGAATTTGATTCACCCGAAGTGGACAATGAAGTTTTGATTGCGGATAGTGAAGAATTGCAGATCGGTACTTTTTATGCTATCCTGGTTACTGCCGCTGATGATTTTGATTTGTATGGAGAAGTTGCAAGAAAACCTTAAACCTGACATATCATGAGAAAGTTCATTGCCGTTTTTATTGTACTGCTCTTCCCATTCGTTTCCCTGCCGGCACAAACCACAACACCTGTTACCACATCAGCAGTTTCCGTTGACGATACCCTCAACAAAACGGATACCCGTGGACTGAAGCAAGGCTTCTGGGAGGAAAAATCAGCTAATTCAACTGACAAAGGCTGGTATAAAAACGGCTTAAAAGAAGGACAATGGCTCACTTACGGCCAAAACGGGATTCTTACAAGAGTTGAAAATTACCATAGCGGAATGAAAAATGGCGCCGTCATTGATATTGATCCGCGGGGCTATCTTTCCGGCGATGTTTCCTATGTAAATGATGTGCTCGAAGGCACTGCAAAGCAGTATTATTACGGCACCAATCCTGCTTCTGTTATTCCATACAAACATGGAAAAATTAATGGAAAGAAGATCATCTACTATGAAAATACGGCCGGTAAGATACAAGAAGAAGCAAGCTTTAAAGATGGTATAAAAGACGGAACTTCCATCTGGTACACCATTACCGGAGATAAGGTGGCGGAATATAACTACAACAATGGCAACCTCGAAGGAATCCAGCGCCAGTATTACCCTAAATCGTTACTGATGAGCGAACAGAACTACGAAAAAAATATTCCCAAAGGCGATTATAAGGAGTATTCCGAAAGCGGCAAACTCAGTATCCAGGGTATCTATGTCAACGGCGAAAAGGAGGGCAAATGGAATGAATTCGACGAAAACGGCAGCATCCGCAAAACCACCCGGTTTGTAAAAGGCGTGGAAAAATAACTTTTCAAAATCAAGAGCTTCGTGAAATACCTCTCTAACCCTTATACTTCCCTCGATGGCTACAACTGTTTTGGTTGTTCACCCGATAACCCGCAGGGCCTGCAAATGAAATTTACTGTTGAAGGCGATCATGTTGTTTCAACATGGCAACCCGAAAATAATTTCCAGGGCTGGCACAATGTGCTTCATGGCGGCATTCAGGCGACACTCATGGATGAGATTGCAAGTTGGGTAGTCTTTGCCAAAATCGGAACAACAGGAGTTACTTCCCGCATGGATATTAAACTCTCTAAGCCCATGCTCATGAATAAAGGTCCGGTACGACTTTCAGCAAAGCTTCGGGAAATGCGGCGGAATATTGCCGTTATCGATGTAGAACTCCTGGATGGTGAAGGGACTCGCTGCGCCGAAGGCATATTCCATTACTTCACTTATCCCGAAAGCGTGGCCAGGCAAGCGCTGTTTTATCCGGGTAAAGAAAAATTCTAAAATTCTTAACTTATCCCCGCTAAGTGTAGTCTCCGACTACGCTTCAGCACAACTTGTTTTTTTGCAAGCGTAGTCCAAGACTGCGCTTAGCAAAAGGGATACTATTCTTTGTGAACCTTTGTGTCTTTGTGCCTTAGTGGCAGTTTTTAACTTATCTGACTTATCATTGCTTTGAAAGTTCCACGAACAGTGCCGGCCAATTTACTTTCTTATTCGTTTCACCGGTCCTGACAAAGATCATATTTTTCGACGGGCATACATAAATGTATTGCCCAAGGATGCCATAGGCAAAGAAGTTTCCTTCCTTTGTAACACGCCATTTATAAGTGTAAGGAAATCCCCGGGCATCATGGGAATCATTTATTACCGAAGTTGAACGTTCTACCCATTTCTGTGGGACGATTTGTTTCCCCTGCCACTTTCCGCCATGCAGGTATAAGCGGCCAAATTTGGCAAAATCTCTTGCCCGTGCATTCAAACAGCAGAACGCCTTAATGGTCTGATCCTTCTTGCTGTCGATGCTCATTGTAGCAGGATATTCCATGCCAAGCGGCTCCCATATTTTCTCTGTGAGGTAAACTGATAATTTCTTGCCGGTGGCTTTTTCGATGATCATACTGAGCAGCAGCGTATTCACAGATATATATTCAAAGTGCCTGTCGGGTGGTTCTTTGATCTTAAGTTTGCGCACATATTTCTGCAGATTCAGGCCGTAATAATACTTTGGTGCTTGTCCGAATGGGCTCAGGTATTTTTCGCTAAAAAGGATGCCTGAACGCATATTCAGTAAATCTTCAATGCGTATTTTTTCGAAACCGGGAGTGGTCAATTCAGGTAAATATTTTGTTATGGGTTCCTGCGTGCTCCCGATAAAGCCTTCGCTGATAGCAATGCCCATGAGCGCCGACACAAAAGTCTTTGCAACCGAAAAGGACGGATTGATGGATTCCTGTCTGTGTCCATCACCATAATACTCATAAATCAAAGAGTCGTTTCGGATGACCAGGAATGAAGTAGTCTCATGTTTTTTTAATAAAGACGGCAGGTCCTTTGTTTTTGAATCTTTAAAAGCTGCAGGAAGGGGAGGAGCAGTATTATGTGCGGACTGGAAAAAAGCAAAAGCAGGCCCCTGGTTAGCTACCGGAAATGACGGGAATTTCTTATAGTCATTTATATCTGCAAAGTTGTATATAAAAAACCTTCCGATGTGACAGGAGGAAAATAGTATGGTCATCAACAGGATTGAGAAAACAAGAATGCAGATATGCAGCTTGCTTTGTAAATTTTTTTTCATGTTTTTTAACGCATATTAAAATCGCAAATCTAAAATCGTTGATCCTTGTTCTTAAATCCTCTGACACTAATTATTTGGATTT
>JBBRRV010000140.1:0-8077 GCA_038246075.1 Bacteroidales bacterium | reverse complement strand
TCTTTTCCTCATCGGTAGGTTGCTGAAGGACGAAGCTACAGGCTGGTATGCTGCATTGCTCTATAATGCTTCAATTTATGGGTTTATCATCGCCGGTGTATTCATTCTGCCCGATGCACCCCAATCAGTTTTCTGGCTTTTTTCACTATACCTGTTGTTGCAGGTGCTTCCTGATAAGGATCTGTCTAAACCAAATCGCAGGCGCATGCTGCTCACCGGAGTCGTTATAGGGTTGGCCATGCTTTCAAAATACACTTCTGCTTTCCTTGTTGTGGGCGCATTTGTATATATGCTGCTTTATAACCGGAACTGGTTGAAGGCAAAGGAATTCTACCTGGCGATGCTGATGGCTATACTGGTTTTCTCCCCGGTATTGATATGGAACGCTTTCAACCACTTTATCAGCTTCGGTTTTCAGAGCGGCCGCGCCGGAATGTTTTCCGGGGGACTGAAGCCTGCTTTTTTTTTCACGGAACTTGGGGGGCAATTCCTTTATAACAATCCCATAAATGTTGTACTCATTATCATAGCGCTGCTGGCCATTCTGCGCCGGAAAGTACTGACCGATATCTCTTTTCAAAGAATACTTTTGCTGATATCACTGCCGCTTATCACAACCTTCCTGATTATTGCGCTGTTCCGGCAGACGCTGCCACACTGGACAGCTATGGCATATTTAACCCTAATTCCGCTTGCCGCCGCTAAAATCAGGTCCCAACAAGGCAAAATGCGCTGGATGCCGGTGCCGTTGGCTTTTTCGTTAGGCTTAATGCTTTTTATCATCAGCGTTGGTGCCTTTCAGGTTCAATCAGGCTTGTTTAAACTGGATGATCCCAAAAGTGAAATGGAGAAAAGGGGCAGCAATGATCCTTCGCTGGATATGTACGGTTGGAGGCAACTTCGCGATAAGATGCCTGCCATCATCGAACGCGACAGGCTTACCGGAGTGATGGGAACTGATCCTGTTTTTGTGAGTTTCCGCTGGTTTCCGCTGGCCAATATCGATTATTATGTTGCCCGGCCTCTGGGAATGAAAGTGCTTGCCATCGGAAAGTTTGAGGATATTCACCATTATGCCTGGATCAATAACTATAGAGGCGGTCTCAAAGAAAATATGAATGCCTATTATATTACTTCAGGACGCGATTTTCAGGACCCAATTCCCCGCTACAGCACCTATTTTCAGTCCATAGAACCCTGCGATACCATCCCGGTAATAAGGGGTGGGAAAGTAAGCATGTATTTCTTCGTTTACCGGATGCATAAATTGCGGATGATCCCGGAGAAGTATCCTGTATGGTCGGCTGTGAAGTGGTAGCGTGATAAGGTGCTAAGGTGCTAAGGTGCTATGGTGCTAAGGTGCTAAGGTGGTAAGGTGTTATATCATTTTATTCGGATCCACCCATTCTGTAAACTGAGCATCAGTCACCAATCCAAGTGCCATTGCGGCTTCCCTCAGCGTACTGCCTTCGGCATGAGCTTTCTTGGCTATTTTGGCGGCATTTTCATAACCTATGTGTGTGTTGAGGGCGGTTACAAGCATAAGCGAATTTTCCAGGTTTTTCCTGATGTTGATTTCCACGGCTTCGATTCCGGCGGCGCAGTGTTCATTGAACGACACACAGGCATCACCGATCAGCCTTGCTGCCATCAGGAAATTAAAAATCATCACGGGTTTGAATACGTTGAGCTGGAAATGGCCATGCATTCCGCCAACACTGATGGCGGCGTCGCAACCGATCACCTGGGCGCATACCATCGAAAGTGATTCATTCTGGGTTGGATTTACCTTGCCAGGCATGATGCTGGAACCGGGTTCGTTCTCAGGCAGGTGAAGTTCTCCGATACCACAGCGTGGACCTGAAGCCAGCAGTCTGATGTTATTGGCAATGTGCATAAGGCTGACAGCCAGTGTTTTTAAGGCGCCTGAGGCTTCAACGATGGCATCGTGAGCCGAAAGGGATTCAAATTTATTTTCAGCCGTTATAAAGGGATAGCCTGTGAGACCGGCTATTTTCTTAGCGACCAGGTCGGCATAGCCTTTCGGCGCATTGATACCTGTACCAACTGCTGTGCCACCCAAGGCCAGTTCCGACAGATGCGGCAGTGTGTTTTTCAGGGCACGCAAACCATGATCGAGTTGCGAAACATAGCCCGAGAATTCCTGTCCCAGGGTAAGCGGTGTAGCATCCATCAAGTGGGTGCGGCCTATCTTAACAATGGATTTGAAATCAGCTGATTTTTTTGCCAGTGTATCGCGCAAAGCCTGCACCCCTGGAATGGTCGTTTCCACAACCATTTTATATGCTGAAATGCTCATCGCTGTGGGAAAAGTGTCGTTGCTCGACTGCGACTTGTTGACATCGTCGTTGGGATGCAAGGGACTTTTGCCTTCTCCAAGCACTCCGCCGGAAAGAACATGCGCACGGTTTGCAACAACTTCGTTCACGTTCATATTGCTTTGTGTTCCTGAACCTGTTTGCCAGATCACCAGCGGAAACTGATCGTCGAGCTGACCGGCATAAATCTCATCACAAACCTTGCAGATCAGGTCGCATTTATCGGCCGGCAAAACACCTAAATCTTTATTGGTTAGCGCAGCTGCTTTTTTAAGGATAGCAAAAGCGTGGATAATTTCTTTGGGCATTGAAGCTTCGGGTCCGACTTTAAAGTTGCCTCTCGAACGCTCTGTTTGGGCGCCCCAGTATTTATCGGCAGGCACCTCTATGGCGCCCATGGTGTCTTTTTCTGTTCTTGTCTTCATTTCTATAAAGTTTATCGGTTTTAAGCAAACAGGCAGACTGAAATATTTAGTATTGTATCAGATCATTTAAGAAATTTCTCTATCTCAGTCGGAGTCTGGGCAATAGCCGCCCTGTATCCCTTTACAAGAATGGGGCGTTTGATCAGCCTGGGATATTCGAGCAGGATATCGATCCATTCATCATCGTTGAATTGTTTCCCTTCGAAATCGGATTTATACACATCCTCCTGGGTGCGGATAAGTTCCTTGGGACCTGCATTCATCTTCATGAGAATATCTTTGAGGACTTCACGCGAAATCGGATTCCGGATATATTCCACAACAGTATATTCCAGCCCTTTTTCCTTTAGATAGGCGAGCCCGGCCCTCGATTTACTGCATTTTGGATTATGATAGATGGTGATCATAGCAAAGGTTATTGGAAATAAAGGTAGCAATTGGAGCGGAATTAAAGTCGGACCAATGAAAATTATCCATTGAATGCATTATTCGTTATCGCGGCCAAATTCCATCAGGTATGCCTTTATGAATTCATTCAGGTCGCCATCGAGCACGCCGGCGGCATCGGAGGTTTCATAATCGGTTCGAATATCCTTCACAAGTTTGTATGGATGAAGCACATAATTCCGGATCTGTGAGCCCCATTCAATCTTTTTCTTTTTGCCTTCAATCTGCGCCTGAGCTTCCTTTTGCTTGCGGATCTCAATCTCGTATAATTGCGATTTGAGCATTTGGATGGCTTTTTCGCGGTTCTGCAACTGCGAGCGGGTAACCTGACATTCAACCACGATGCCCGAAGGTTCGTGCTTCAGGCGCACGGCCGTTTCAACTTTATTCACGTTCTGTCCGCCGGGTCCGCTGGAACGGAAAGTATCCCAGGTAATATCCGACTGGTTTATCTGGATGTCGATATTGTCGTCAACTAAAGGATAGACATAAACAGATGCAAATGAAGTATGACGCCGGTTGTTTGAATCGAACGGCGAAAGACGGACCAGGCGATGAACACCGTTTTCGCCTTTGAGATAACCAAATGCATATTTACCTTCTATTTCCAACGAAACAGATTTTATGCCCGCACCATCTCCTTCGTTGAGGTCGAGCTCGCGTACGGTGTAGTTGTTGCGCTCGGCATAACGGATATACATGCGCATCAGCATTTGCGCCCAGTCCTGGCTCTCGGTGCCACCGGCCCCCGAATTAATCTGGAGAATAGCACTCAGCTTGTCCTCCTCGCTGCTGAGCATGTTGCGGAATTCCAGGGCTTCTACAAGTTTGATGGCAAGCGCGTATTGCTTTTCCAGATCAGCTTCAGTGCCTTCACCCGACTGGTAAAATTCGTGCATCACCAGTAAATCTTCCTGGGCAGCAAAAGCGTCGGCGTAATTGTCGGTCCAGCTTTTCTTTTCCTGTATGGCCTTTAAATGAAGTTCTGCTTTTTTAGGATCATTCCAGAAGTCGGGCGCACGCGTAATGGCTTCTTCATCGGCAATAATTTTTAGTTTATTGTCAACGTCAAAGGAACCTCCTCAGCGCTTCAAGTCGCCTTGAAAGGTCTTTAAGATTTTCGTTCGTAATCATGGTGAATCATTATTTAGGTTATTCCGCTCTAATCATTTGTCATTCTATACAAAGCGAAAAGGTGATGGCTAATTTATGCTAATTTTTGACGGGTTAGCTTATTCGGGCATGGGCATTTCGTCCGTCATGCGCAGCAGCGCATATACCAAATCAATTTCATAGCCTTTCTGTAAAGCGAAGCGCAGCAATTTTTGCTTCATTTCCAGGGGCGTTTCGCCGCTGAGCTCATGTTTCTTTTTAATCAGCAATTTATTGAGGGTATTACGGTATGCAGCTGCATCGATGCTTTCCTGTGCCCGGGCGATAAACTGCTCAGGTATATTTTTCATCTGCAAGGCAGCGGCTATTTTGTTTTTCCCCCATTTGAACAAATTGAATTTGCCGCTGGCAAAGGCCAGGGCATAGCGGTTTTCATTAATAAAATCATCCGAGGTCAGGCGCTGAAGTATATGGTTGATATCAGATGGATCACATCCGAGGCGTGTGAGTTTTCGCCTTACATCCCAAAGGCAATGTTCCTCTGAAGCGCACCATTGCATGGCTTTTGCCAATGCAATTTTATAGCTTTCTTCCTCTGGCTTGCTTTGTTTATTCAACATTTCTAGTAAAAGTCCTTCAGTTCTATGTCGAAAATCAACACTGAATTAGCAGGTATACTACCTTGGGGCTGGTAGCTGTAGCCCAGTGCTGAAGGGATGAGTAACTTTATCTTTCCACCCCTGCCGATGAGCGGAATGCCCAGCTGCCAGCCAACAACTGTCTGGGCAAGGGGCAAGATTGCAGGACTCTTGTCTAAGGTCGTTTCAAAGATCGTATCGTTAGCAAGACGACCCGTGTAATTTACCGTAACCGTGGAATAATAAGTGGGCTTGCTGATGCTACCCGGTTTCTCAATAACGTAATACATTCCCGAGGGGGCGGCCAGGGGAGTAAGCGCGGGCAGGGCAGTAAGGTGGTGCGAAGCAATATAATCCAGTATGATCGTATGATCCGTCTCGGTATAGTCTGTCTGGGTCTTGGTGCATCCGACAGTGGCCAGAAGTATCAGGAAAACGAGGTATTTCTTCATAAAAAGGTATGGTTATAATCAGTGACAAATGTAAAACTTTTATGCCGGTTTTAACAGTTTTTTGACCTTGATGGTGTTCCTCCTTCGGGACTGTATTTCCATCAGGCATCTTCAGGAACTGGAAATTGAAGCGATGAGGATGGTCGGATTGATCTTTAAACCGGTATGAAAATGATCAGTCTTCAGAAAGCAGCTGTTCGACTAGTTTTGGTACACCCAGCCCGGCCTTTTCTTTCAAAATAGTCAGGTTAGGGATAAGACCTACCCTGCAGTCATTCGGGTCTACCAGGTACTTCCGGCAGGAATAGGGAGCTTCGTGTATGAGGCTTGCGGCAGGATAAACATTAAGCGAAGTGCCGATAACGATAAAAATATCGGCCCTGGCGGAAAGCTGCGCAGCCGGCAAGATCGCAGGTACCTCTTCACCGAACCAAACGATGTAAGGGCGCAATTGAGAACCCATTTCGCATTTGTCGCCCATCTTCAACTCCCAGCCTTTAATTTCATATATCAGGTCCGGGTCAACAGTGGAACGCGATTTTTTCAGTTCCCCATGTAAATGTAGCACATTGGTGGACCCGGCTCGTTCATGCAGGTCATCCACATTCTGGGTGATGATCTGAACTTCGAATTTGTGCTCTAGTTTGGTAAGTGCATAGTGCGCAGCATTTGGTTCCACTTCATACAGCTGCTTGCGGCGCTGATTGTAGAAATCCTGCACCAGTTCAGGATTCCGCTGCCATGCATCGAAAGTGGCAACGTCCTCAATCCTGTATTCTTCCCATAAGCCGTCGCTATCGCGAAAGGTGCGGATACCACTCTCGGCACTGATGCCTGCTCCTGTAAGAATTACGACTTTTTTCATTATGCTGAATCCCGGATTTTTAACACTGGTTTAAACGATTTTACCTGGCTCAGGAATTCAACACCTGGATTATTGAGGCGTTGCAGCAGGAGCCGCACACTTTCACGGCCCATTTCGTAACCTTTTTGTATGACAGTGGTGAGTGCGGGTTGGATAATGGTGGCATTGGGGCCATCGCCATAGCCAACAACAGCGATATCACCGGGTATTTTATATCCGTGTTTCTGGAGAATCTGGATAGCTGCAATGGCAGTGCTGTCATTAACAGCAAAAATGCCGTCGATTTCAGGCGCCAGTTTCAGGATGTGTTTGCTGAGCGTCTGCACTTCCTCGCTGGTATCACATTTGATGATGCGGTCTTCGCGCACTTCAATGCCGTGGCTTCTTAGCGTTTCGCAAAAACCGTCGCGCCGGTTTTTGCCAATAAGCAAATGCTGAGGCGCAGCCAGGTGAATGATGTTTTTACATCCGCGGTTGATCAGGTGGGTGGTTGCCAGGCGTCCACCTTCAAAATCATCCGTAACTACTTTGTCGGTTTCAATGGTTTCGCATATGCGATCAAAAAAGACAATGGGAACACCGTCGTCTAACGTGTTCTGGAAATGATCGTATGTAAGCGTTGTTTTGCTCAGCGAAACCAGTATCCCATCAACACGATTGTCGATAAGGGTCTGCAGATTGATGGCTTCACGTACCTGGTTTTCGTTCGACTGGCAAATGATCAGGTTATACCCTTCCTTATAGGCCAGATCCTCCATCCCGCTAATTACAGAAGAGAAGAAATGATGGACGATGGTTGGAATGATCAGTCCGATGGTATAGGTTTTCTGACGGCGCAGGCTCAGGGCAAGTGCATTGGGCCGGTAATGCACCTGTTTTGCGTAGGCCTGGATCAGGTGCTTTGTATCCTTGCTGATATCCGGATGATCCTTCAATGCGCGCGAAACCGTTGATATCGAGACACCCAGGTTGCGGGCAATGTCTTTAATGGTTAGTGGGGATGATTTTGTCATGATGCCCGTCCTTGTTTGGTTTTTTACCTATATAATAATAAGTGTAATTCATTACAGCATTTCGTGCGAAATTTATACAACAACGGAGCGCTGACACTAAAATATTATGGGCTGTAAAGTTGCGAAATAATTGGCTGCTTTATCATTATGACAAAAGCAAAATGAAAATTGCTTTCCGGAGCACAATCTCATATGTAACAGTTAAACCTTATTTAGATGAGAAAATTTAACCTCAAAAGAGCAAAATCGGACAGTTTTGTGATTTTTGCAATCGGGTTTTACGCTTTGAATGCATACGCTGTTAGGAAGTAAAGGGGCTTGATTCTATCTGAATTAAGGAAGATCGACAGTCATAGTAAAATAAATTATAAAGTTGATTTGGAAATGTTTTGTGCAAACGTTTGCGGAAACGATACCAAAATATTATTCCCAAATTGTTAAAAAATCATAAAAAAGGATGAAAGAAGATGCTTTTTATTTCATAGATTTGGGGTGCGAATTCCGGAAAATTTTGATTATTTTCTTTAAGTCGTAACCTCATGGATTATTTATAGATTTTAACCTAACGGGTAATTTCGCATTACCGTTGTTTAACACTCAATCAAAACCAACTTTATGAAGAGACATTCTAATTTGTTGAAGGTCCTGTTTCTTTTCCTTGCATGGGCGATCACATCATTAGCCTATGCACAGGATGTGAAGATAACCGGAAAAGTAACAGATGCTGCAGATGGCAGCACATTGCCAGGTGTTAGTATAGCCATAAAAGGCACTACAGCAGGAAC
>JBBRRV010000139.1:0-8249 GCA_038246075.1 Bacteroidales bacterium | reverse complement strand
TGACCTTTTCTGACGGCACTACCCGGCACAAGGCTGGCACTTTTAATGAAGCCTCCCATTGGAACACAAACGGTCGCATGGCTCTGGGGAGGAACAGCGATGATTCCGCTTACTTTCAGCGTCCCGCTCAGGGTATGCTCTACTATTGTCCCCAACATGATGCTGGCAAGTTTTACCTGGTCGGCGCGCAACTCCACAATATCTTCGGGAAGAACCTCTGCTGCCTTATTTTCTTCACCTGCTTTCGTTCCGCCGCTGCATGAAACTAACGCAATGAAAAGTATGCAAACAAGGATTGTTGAAATGAATTTAAATGTTTTCATGATGTATAGCTTTAAAACGTTTTTCCTGTGATAAATTCAATATTGATGATGATTTGGTTATAACCGTTGAGCGCTTCCAGATAATTCTGTTTGATGTCCAGGGCCCGGTTCAGGCTCAGCACATATCCCAGATAGTCCAGATCACCGGCCTGGTAGCTCCGGGTGGACTGCGCTATGATTAAAGCGGCTTCGGGCAAGGCCTGCTGCTCGTAATATTCTAAGCTCCCCAGCATTTTGCCATATTCCTCAAGCAGGGAGCGGTAATTCCCCACCAGGGATTTGCTCAAAAACCCGGCATTGGTGAGGGCAATTTTTTCACTTATCCTTGCCGCTTTTATCCTGGAAGCATGGGGCAAATACCATAGCGGTATGGCTATACCCGCCTGTATCCCTGCAAAGCGGTCACCGGCGCCAAAAGTCCGAGGGATTCCGTTTACTTCCTGGGTTCCGCGAATGGTCTGGCTGAAATAACCAATGCTCAGATCAGGCATCATCCGGCTCCGCTCCAGGTTCTTCGTCGTGCGCGAAACTTCAACCTGTTGCCGGGAAAACCCCAGTGAAGGATTTTCTGTAATGGCCATACTGTCGGCAACAGGAATATAACTTATCCTTTTTAAAACGGTGTCGGCAGGGGAAAATGCAGTGTCGGTATTTAAAAGCATTTGCAGCTTACGGAGTGCAATGCCAATATCGGCTGTTGTCTGGCGTAACTTGTTCTTTACCTCAAGGGTCTGGGAACGTGCAGTGATCATTTCGAGTTGGCTTGTCTCGCCTGTCCTTGCCCTCAATTCGGCAGCCATCAAAAATACCGAGAATAAACTATCCTGGTAGATGAATAGTTTTTGTTTCGCATACAGATAAGTCAGCTGCCAATACTCCTGCTTGACCCTGGTTGCGGTTTCGAGCTGCGACCCTTTTAGCTCCCATTCACTGCTTTTAACATTGGCATTGGCCAGCCTGTTTTGATTTACATATACTGTGGGGAAAGCAAATGTCTGCGACAAGGTAAAATTATTGTCCCTGGTATACGAATTAAATTGCCCATAGCCCATGTCAATAGTGGTTTTGCCAATGTCCCAGGCAGCGCCCTTCAGCGCCTTTTGTACATCGGTTGCATAAGCCGATGAACGCACAGACATATTACTGTCTAATGCCAACTGAATGGCATCATGCAGTTTGATGGGCTTTAGCGTCTGGGCTTGGACGCAGCTCAGGAATGATGAACCTATCAGGAGCAATAACAAGACTGTAATCGCTTTTGCTGTTTTCCGCCTGAATGGAATCCTGAAATGGTGTGATGAAAACATAATGTAAAATACCGGTAGGATAATCAAAGTCAGCAGCGTTGCACTAAAGAGGCCTCCGATGACAACGATGGCCAGGGGCTTTTGCACTTCGGCCCCGGCAGATGTAGACAATGCCATGGGCAGGAAACCCATGGAGGCGACTGCCGCCGTCATGATTACAGGACGCAAACGGGTATGCAGGCCTTTCAGCACCCTTTCGGTGATGTCGGTAATGCCTTCTTCTTTTTCGAGCCGGTTAAACTCGGCGATGAGCACAATTCCATTCAGCACCGCCACGCCAAAGAGGGCGATAAAACCTACCCCTGCCGAAATGGAGAAATTCATGCCACAAAGCCAGAGTGCAAAAACACCCCCGATAGCCGACATGGGCACTGCCGAAAAAATAAGCAATGTCTGTTTTACAGAATGGAAGGCGAAGAAGAGCAGGACAAAAATGAGTAACAACGCTACAGGCACTGCCACCGAGAGTCTTTGTTTCGCCGCCTGAAGGTTCTTGAACTGTCCGCCATAGGTTACATAATATCCTGTGGGTAGCTGAACCTGTTTATCGAGTTTTGCGGAAACATCTGCAATAACGCCTTCGATATCCCTGTTTCGGACGTTAAAACCGATGGTTATCCGGCGTTTTGTATTCTCCCGCGACACCTGGGCCGGTCCCGACTGGATGGAGACGTCGGCCAGCTGCTCAAAAGGTATCTGACCCCCGCCGGGTAATGCCACCGTGAGGCCTTTAACATCGTCCAGGTTTTTACGATAATCTTTGTCGAAGCGCACCACAAGCCCGAAACGCTTTTCTTCATCAAAGACCACTCCTGCCTGGCTTCCGGCAAATGCAGCCCGCAGCACACGGTTCACCTCGTCCACCGACAAGCCGTATTGTGCCAGGCGGTCGCGGTTGTAAGTCACCTGTATCTGTGCAAGGCCGGTAACTTTTTCGACATTGATATCTTCAACACCCTTGATGTTTTGGATTATTTTTTCAACTTCTGTGGCTTTCTCTGCCAGGATACTGAGGTCGTCGCCGAAAATTTTAATGGCAATGTCCTGTTTTGAGCCGGACATCAGTTCGTTGAAACGCATCTGGATGGGTTGCTGGAACTCGAATTTAACCCCTGCCAGCGGTACCAGTGCCTCTTCCATTTTCAGAATGAGTTCCTCACGGCTGTGTGCAGATGTCCATTCGTCTTTGTCTTTCAGCGTAATAATATAATCGCCTGTCTCCATGGGTGTTGGATCTGTAGGGATTTCCCCTGCACCGATTTTGCATACGGTATGTTTTATCTCAGGAAATCCGGCCAATAACAGTTTGTTGGCTTCCTGAACCATATCAATTGTATTGGTGAGTGAACCACCTTGCAGGGTGATCACGCCGGCAGCCAAATCGCCTTCTTCGAGTTGCGGGATAAATTCACCGCCCAAACGGGTGAACAGAAACAAACTAAAGAGAAACAGCACGACAGCCGAGACCGAAACCAACAATTTACGCCTGAGTGCAAAAGCTATGACAGGGCTAAAGGCGCTGTGAATACCATCCATCAGTGTGTCGGAAAAATTGCGTTTATGTTCGGTATTTTTACTCAAGAACAATGCCGAAGCCATAGGAACATAGGTGAGGGAAAGAATGGCTGCTCCTAACAAAGCGAATGCCACTACCTGGGCCATAGGCTGAAACATTTTACCCTCAATACCTACCAAAGCCATGATGGGCAGGTAAACAATAAGGATAATAATTTGTCCGAAGGTGGCCGAGCTCATCATGCGCCGGGCCGATTCAAACACATTTTCGTCCATCTGTTGCTGTGAGAGCCGTTTTATGCCCGGATGATGGTGCTTGCTCCTGGTTATCCGGTGCACCACGCTCTCCACAATGATAACCGCCCCGTCTACGATCAAACCGAAGTCGATAGCACCCAGACTCATCAGGTTTCCCGACACACCAAAGAGATTCATCAGGGAAATGGCAAACAGCATGGCGAGTGGAATAACCGAGGCTACAATCAGACCTGCCCGCATATTGCCCAAAAGCAAAACAAGAATAAAGATGATGATTAAAGCCCCTTCTATAAGATTTCGTGACACCGTTCCAATGGCACGGCCAACAAGGTCGGAACGGTTCAAAAACGGCTCAATGGTAACGCCTTTGGGCAATGACTTCTGAATAGCTTCAATACGTTCCTCGACGTTCACAATCACCTCATGGGCATTCGCTCCTTTGAGCATCATGACAACGCCTCCCACTGCTTCGGTGGTATCAACAACAAATGCACCGTAACGGGTGGCGCTACCGAACTGAACGGTGGCGATATCCCTGATCAGAATAGGGATCCCTGAAGGATTCGATTTGACAACGATTTTTTCGATGTCATCCAGTGTTTTTACCAGGCCTATACCACGTATAAAATAGGCATTAGGCTTTTTGTCGATGTAGGCGCTGCCGGTGTTCTCATTGTTCTTCTCAAGGGCTTCAAAGATATCGTTCAGTGTAAGGTTCATACCTCTGAGCCGCTCAGGATTTACGGCTATTTCGTATTGTTTTACGAAACCACCATAGCTATTTATATCGGCAACACCGGGTGTACCAAGCATCTCACGGCGGACAACCCAATCCTGCAGCGTCCGCAGCTCCATGGGATCGTATTTTTCTTCGAACCCTTTACTGACAGCAAGGCGGTACTGAAATATTTCGCCCAGGCCAGAAGAAATGGGCGCAAGTTCAATTTTGGCAAGTCCAGGAGGAATGGCTTCTTCGGCCTCTTTTAACCGTTCACCAAGTTGCTGCCTAGCCCAGTAAACATCCACACCATCCCTGAAAACGACCGTGATGACGGCTAAGCCCAACCGTGATATGGAACGAAGCTCAATAATATCCGGAATATTGGCCACTGCCACTTCGACAGGTGCGGTAATAAAGCTCTCCACTTCCTGCACAGCCAGGGATGGTGCTATGGCAATAATCTGAACCTGGTTATTGGTGACGTCGGGAATGGCATCAATGGGCAAACGGGTAATCGAATAGGTTCCCCAGCCAATTAACGCAAAGATGAATAACCCGATAATGAATTTATTCTTTATCGAAAAATGAATGATATGTTCTATCATGATGAGCGCTGATTAAATTAATACACACCTAGAGCAACAAGCATCCGGACAGACAGCTGTTGATTAGATAAATTGAACCGAGGATGGTATTAACTTAATTTGGGCGGTTGCCAGATGTGCTGGAAATAGCAGGAGGCGGAATTTGTCATGGGCACAACATGTTCAATTTCCAGGATGAAGGATGGGGCGGAAATGACGGTAACAGCATGTGTTGTCACGACTGTACTACAGCAATCACACACGCAGAAAGGGGAACAACGGTCGGCACCCTCATGGCCCGCATCTGATTTGTCGGATTGAGAAATGATTTCACAATGACCTTTTCCACCATCCTTGCAGGGAAGGGTCGTGAGAAAAACAATATAAAGGGAAAGTATGAAAGCAATGATTCTCAAATGGCAGATTGTTGAGCGGTGTTCAGAAACGAACCCCAAAAGTAAGCAAATAATCCATTTGAAACCCTTTGATAACTCCGGGCTCATTTTACCCGATCACCTTCCAGTGAAATCTTCCTAATAAGTGCATGTTCACCCACATTTCTGCTTTTCTTGATTTTTGCTGCAACCAGGTTGGAAAATATAGTGGCCCCGGTATTGTTCAAATGAGAACGGTCCTCAAATAACTGCCTGTTATTCAGAAAAAGGGTGTCTTTTGTATAATCCCAGAAAGGAATGTCAGCTTCGGCGCAAACCGTCCTGCAGATATCAATTTCCTGGAGTGTCTTGAATTCCTTATACCAGGGGGAATGAATTAAAATAACCTGGCTTCCCGACTGTTTTGCCGTTTTAATAAAGTCCTTCAAGGCCAATATTTTGTTGGAATCTACGCTGTATGCAGGGCCGGGCTTAATCATTTCCATTTTATCCTGCCATTTCTTATTCAATGCAACGTAACCTTCATGATCAAGCATCCGCTTTTTATTAACCTCTAAATTCCCAACTGCTACATTAAGGATTTGCGAGTTGAACGGGTATATCTCCGATATCAGTTTTATGCGTTCAAACGGGCTTCTTAGTTCAATGATTTTTCTGATTTCAGGATGCGTCCGCCAATAGGGCAGCAAAACAGCAAGCCTGTCGTAAGCCTTTTCTTCCTTTTGAAAACTCCCGGTATAATCTAAAATAATTAATTTGGGTGTATAACGTTTGAGGACTGATTCCAGGATCGCTGTATGAACCAGAATACCCAAGCCATCCCTGCCGGTGTTGTAATAAGTCATTTTCAGTGAATTTTCAAAAACCCCGGGGACATAATGATGATTGGCAGTTGAAGAACCGAAGATCAGGATATCAGCCCTGGTTTCCTCCATGGCATAGGTAGTGCGATAGTTAAACCCGGATGACTCTTTAAAATAAAAATAGCGTAATGTTCTCCCAATCGCAAAATCAAGCACAAATATGACCAACAAAACAATGAAAATGTTTAAAAGTATCTTCTTAATCATGATGTCCTTAAAATTGGAAATAAATAAACTGCCCGCCGTCGTATACGCCTAATAACAGGATTAGGATAATGACCGAACTGTAAGCCATTATACGTATGAACTTATGTGGGTTCTCGAACAACAAAAATTTTGAAGGCATATACTCATCTGTAAAATCCTTAAACAATACGATTGCCAATCCCAGAATGAAAAAGATAAAGGTTGATGGTTCCCCGATAAATAGAGCCCCTGAGGTTGTAAATATTTTTGCATATATCAGGAATGCACCACCCAGATCAGGAGCCCTTCCAAATATTTCTGAGGAAGTAAATAATATAAACGTTAGCAAACATCCTAAAAGGGTATACCATACCTTATGCTGAAGCGCATGCTTTTTTTCAAACCTGATTTTTTTCTTATTTGTTAGTGCTTCTATGCTTAAAAACAGGCCCTGCATGAGCCCCCATACCACAAAGGTAAGTGATGCGCCGTGCCAGATACCGCTGATTAAAAATGTGATCATCAAAGCCATAACAATTCCCCATATCCTGTAGTTTCGGAAAGCAAAGGATAAGGGTGTATAGATATAATCAGTGAGCCAGGATATTAATGAGATATGCCAACGGCGCCAGAATTCGGACATGGAAGTTGCAAAAAAAGGTCGCCTGAAATTCTGCATCACATCAATGCCTAATATTTTCGCTGTGCCGATGGCAATCAGTGAATAGCCTCCAAGATCTGTATACACCTGGAAAGGGAACAAAACCGAAGCGAATAACAGCGAAGTGCCATTGTGTTGCACAATGTTACCATACACAGCATCCACATATATCCCCAGCCTGTCGGCTACAACAAGTTTCATAAAATACCCCCAGAGCATCCATTTCAATCCCTGTACCACCATGACTTCATCAGGTTTTCTTTGTGCCCTGAACTGCGGCAGCATATTTCCTGCCCTTTCTATAGGACCTGATAATACAAGCGGAAAAAATGAAACAAAAAGAGCCAGGATGCCAGGATTTCTCTCCGATTTGATATTCTCGTTGTAAACATCAACAGTATAGCCAATGGCCATAAATGTATAGAAGGAAATGCCTACCGGAAGAATTAATTTAATTTCCGGTAATGGCCATCTCAGGTGGGTGGCTTCTAAAAGCATGATCAATTCGTTATTGACCACGGTGAAATACTTATAGAAAAGCAGGGGCAATAAAATTAAAATAATGTTGATCACCATAAAGTGCTTTTTCTTCGATTCATCAGCGGTACCATCTATCAGTCGCGTAAAAATGTAAGTAGATAGCGTAATCCCTGCCAAAACCAGCGCTAAAACCGGTTTAAGATTGATATAAAAGAAATAACTGGCAATCAGCAGGGTTATCCACCTGTATTTTGCCGGTGTGATCCAATATAGCAATGCCAATAATGGAAAAAAGATCAAAAAATGAAATGTGGTAAAACCCATAACGACCGGAAATATGATTTATAATTTCAGCGCAATGATATCAATCATATCCCCGACATTTCGCATTCTGTTTAATTCTTTCAATTTAAATTTAATTGAAAAAGCGCTTTCGATATCGGTTATCAGCAGCATATGGCTTAATGAATCCCAGTTTTCAACATCATTGGCAGTGAGTTCATCGCGTACCACCAATGAATCATTGCTGAATACAGTTCTGAAAATAGGAGTCAACATGTTTACAAGTTCTGTTCTTTCCATGGCTTTAATTAAATATTAAGTTATAATTCTTTCTTCATTAATATCTTTTTGTTTGACGGCAGATAATTAAGAATATCTTCATTCGGAGATTCCTTAATCATCACGATCTCAAAGTTCGATTTTTCATTCGCCCTGATGGCAGCAATATTGCAACCGTAAATTTGCGTGTAGATTTGTGTCACTTCCGGATTTGTTTTTAACAAATGCCCTATGATCTCATTTGTAAGCATCGTAAACAAATGCATGTTTCTAAAATCCTTCAGGATATAACCCGCGCCTTTTTGTATCGATCCCGGAACATTAATTATATGGATTTCCTGTAAAAAAGAACTGGCGGCTATCGCCTTTTTTATAGATTCTTTGGGCAATACATA
>JBBRRV010000138.1:0-8413 GCA_038246075.1 Bacteroidales bacterium | reverse complement strand
CAGGAAGTTGCTTTGGAAAAAGCAAAAGAAGATCTTAACAGGGCCACACTTCAGTTTGAAGGCCAGATACTTACCAAAGAACAGTTTGACCACACACGGAAAGCATATGAAACAGCCCAGGCACAGCTAATGGCTGCAAAGGCCCAGGTAAATGTAAGTAAATCCATGATCGGGAGTGCTAACAGTACCATCAAAGCTGCAGGCGCGCAGGTAAGCACCATTGAAACACAACTTCGCAACACGCGGATCTATGCGCCTGCCTCGGGAACCATAGCAAAACGCTGGCAGCTCCCGGGTGATGTTGCCCAGCCTGGCCAGCCCATATTTACCATAACCAAGGATTCAGCCTTATACATCACTTCTTATATTGAAGAAACAAGGATGGCTTACCTTAACCTTGGCAAAGAGGTGGAATTTACGGTAGATGCTTTCCCTGATATTACGTTTAATGGGAAAGTGACCTATATCGCAGCCAATACCGCATCGCAGTTTTCACTCATTCCGCCTAACAATGCTTCGGGAAATTTCACCAAGGTAACGCAACGGATCCCCATGCGTGTTTCCATTCTGGGTTGGGATAAGAAGGATAAATATCCCACACTTCGGCTTGTAGCAGGTATGTCGGCATTTCTCAAATTCCGCAAGGACTGATCATGAAAAGTCTTCCAGGTATCCGGCATTTGATTGAATTCGTCAAACAACAGAATTCAACTTTCGATACATCAAGTCCGACGTATCGTTGGTGGCTTCTGGCGAATGTCATGATCGGGACCTTTATGGCTGTGCTTGATGCGACGATTGTGAATGTAGGATTGCCAAAGATTATGGCATCCTATGGTGTCGGACTCGATAAGATTGAATGGGTACTTACTGCCTATATGCTTTCGCTTGCAGTGATGCTTCCTACCTCAGGTTGGCTGGCGGATAAGTATGGTTATAAAAGGGTTTATTTTCTGGGTTTATTTCTTTTTACATTCGGCTCTTTTCTTTGCGGCATTTCCCCAAATGAGGACATGCTGATCTTTTCCAGGGTGATCCAGGGATTAGGGGCGGGGTGTATCATGCCGGTAGGGATGGCGATTGTGACAAGGGAATTTCCACCCGAAAAACGGGGAATTGCGCTTGGTTTCTGGTCGATAGCTGCTGCTGCATCTGTTTCGTTTGGCCCGCTGATCGGAGGATACCTTGTGGATAATTTCAGCTGGCCCCTTATTTTCGATGTTAATATTCCCATTGGCATCGCAGGTATGCTGGCAACCGCGATTATTCAGAAGGAATTCAGGTCTAAGGACAGCCGGAAGTTTGATTTAGTGGGATTCATTTCTGTCAGCATATTTCTGCCTTTGTTGCTCTTCGCACTCACCGAAGGAAATGCAACCACCAATGCGGGAGGGTGGAACTCGCCCCTGGTGCTTATATGTTTTGCCATAGCTGCGCTGGCTTTTGTCGTTTTTCTCACGAATGAATTTGTTGTCAGGGAACCGTTGATCGAACTCAGGATGCTTGGAGATTATAATTTCGGCATCAGCGCACTGGTGATGTTCATTTTTGGCATCGGTATGTTTGGCAGCACCTTCCTGATACCGGTATATCTGCAGAATTCCATGGGTTATACGGCTATTCAGGCGGGTGCCGTTTTTCTGCCATTGGGGATCCTACAGGGTATTGTGGCCCCGTTTGCCGGGATATTCTCGGATAAGATTAATCCGAAAATTCCAATCATCATTGGAGCACTGTTGTTATCATTTAGCTTTTATCTGAACAGTTTGATGTCATATCTTACTGAACTTGATTATATTATGTTGACGCTATATATCCGTGGACTTGCAATGGGATTGATGTTCGGCCCGCTCACCACAATATCCCTGCTCACAGTCCCACGCCAGAAGATGGCCCAGGCTTCGGGGATCAGTAATGTCATCCGCCAGGTAGGTGGAAGTTTTGGCGTTGCCTTACTTACGGCTATTTTTTCAACCCGTATGGCCGTCCATTCCCAATTGTTTGGTGAGGCGCTGCAATCCTATTCCCCCGTTTATCATTCGGTAGTGGGTCACCTGTCGGCTTATGCAACTTCTGTAACCGGAAATGTCGGCCCCAACGCTGTTCAGCAGGCGAAATATATCCTTCAGTCCAATCTTACAAAACAGGCATTCATCGAAAGTATTGATGACGATTTTAAACTGGCTGCCATATTCACACTGATCAGTGTTATCCCGGTATTTTTCCTGAAGGGTAGTCTGAAAAATCAAAAGAAGGCGCTTCAAAATTCCTTTCCATCTGACCATAACAAAAAAATAATTAACTAATGAAAGCTTTTCGCATACTAACCCTCTTTGTATCCACCTTGCTGTTACTGCAGCAGGCCTCAGGGCAGACCAGCATCTCAGCGTTTACAGCCGATTCTGTGGATTTGCAGCTGGTAGTGAAAAGGGTGATCGAAACGCACCCCTCGGTGCTGAAAGCCCAGGAAGCGATGAATGCAGTAGAGGCAGGCATCGGTCTTGCCAAGGCAGCCTGGTATCCTGAGATAGATCTGGGGGCCGGTTATACCCGCATCGGTCCCGTTCCTTCCATTACCATTGGCGGAGGTTCACTGGATATGGCTCCCGCCAATAATTTCAATACTTCGTTAAATATTCATCAGACCATCTATGACTTTTCAAAAACAGGAAAGAGCATTCAGCTTGCTGAATCAAACAAGCAGATCGCAGAAAAAAATACCGACCTGATCAAACAGAAGCTTGCAGTATTGACGATCACTAATTATTATACCATTGTTTACCTTCAGGAAGCCATTCATATCAAAGAGGCACAGCTTGGGATCCTGGAAAAGCACCTGGATTTCGTTACGCGGAAAAAAGAGACCGGCTCGGCCACCGAATATGAAATCCTGTCAACCAGGGTGCGTATATCGGCAGCAAAGAACCAGCAGCTTGATCTGGAGACAGCACTGGATAATCAACTTGCTGTCTTAAACGCACTGCTTGGATTGCCAGAAAATACAAGGATCAGGGTTAGGAACCGCCTGATGATCCAGCCGGCGAATGTCCGGTACGATTCACTGATTAGTTACGCCACTGAACACCGCAATGAACTCATGCTTGTTGATTTGCATCAAAAGCAGGCTGAACTGCACTTTCAATCCGTGAAGAGTGAAAACAATCCCGTCTTGAGCGCCTTTGCATCAGGTGGATTTAAAAACGGGTATTTCCCTGACCTGAACGCAGAAAGAGCGAATTATCTGGCAGGATTAGGGCTTAAGGTTCCGATCTTTTCGGGCAACCGGCATCATAACCTCCTGCTGATGGCTGAATCGGATATTAATTCAATCAAGCAAGACATGGAACAAAGCCGGCGTGATATTTCTTCGGAGGTTTTCCAGGATGCAGCCAACCTCCAGGCTTCCATACGCAAGATCAGTCAATCGCAGTTACAGCTTGAACAGGCTGAAGAGGCCCGAAAACTTGCTGACCTTAGTTTTAAAGCCGGCGCGCTGACCAACCTCGACCTGCTGGATTCTGAATCACTTGAAGCTGAAAGCAGGCTAAACCTGATGCGGGCCAGGGCAGATTATATGATCAATGCCGCGAAGCTTGAAATTGCCATCGGCAATCAGGGGTATTGACCGGTCAGTTAGCAGCTTGTTTATTGAAAGCTGCCACACCGCTATCCAGGAATTGTACAAAAGCATCGATGTTCAGGTCGTATGCCCTGGCCGGAACCATAGGATTTCCGTCGGTATCCAGCAACAGATAAAAAGGTTGTGCATTGGCCTTGAAACGGTTGATCTGAATCTCTGAATTCTTTTTTCCCAGCAGCTTTACTTCGCGTCCGTCCTTAGTGGTATACCATTCTTCTTTTGGCATTTCGATGGTTTTGTCGTCGACATAAAGCGCCAGGATAACAAAGTTTTCCCTCAGTCGCTTCAGTACCTGTGGATCACTCCATACCCGGTTTTCCATCTCGCGGCAGTTGGTGCAGCCGTGACCTGTAAAGTCAACAAAAACAGGTTTGTTAAGTGTTTTGGAAACACGCAGTGCCTGGTCCCAGTCGAAATAACCCTGAAGTCCGTGAGGGAGTTTCAGGCGATCAGCATATCTGGGCGTCTCTGTCACATTAACGCTTTTGGCAACACCACCACCGCCTGAGCTATTATCGCGCACAATGGCATTGATGTCGAAATCCTGTGTTTCCATTGGGGGAAGCCATCCTGAAATGCCTTTGAGGGGAGCCCCAAAAAGCCCGGGCACCAGGTAAATCACAAAAGTGAAGGTAAAAATGATGAGCAACAGTCGCGGAAATGATTTAACGACAGGGTAGTCGCTGTCATGCGGAAACCGGATCTTCCCCAGTAGGTAGAAACCCATCATCGTGAAGATGACGATCCAGAACCCGAGGTAAACTTCACGGTCGAGAATGCCCCAATGGTAGGTCTGGTCGGGAACATTCAGGAATTTAAGTGCGAAGGCAAGTTCGATAAATCCCAGCACTACTTTCACTGAGTTAAGCCATCCGCCCGATTTGGGCATCTTATTCAGCCAGCGCGGGAAGAAAGCAAATAATGTAAACGGGATGGCAAAGGCGAGGGAGAATCCGAGCATGCCAATGACAGGCTTTAGTACCTGGCCACCAACGGCCTGGACAATAACTGTTCCTACAATCGGCCCGGTACAGGAGAAAGAAACCAGTACCAGCGTCATCGCCATGAAGATGGTTCCCGTCACGCCTCCTTTTTCCTCATTTTGCACACTTTTATTGACCAGCCAGTTGGGGATGGTAATTTCGAAGTAGCCAAAAAATGATGCGGCAAAAGCAACAAAAATAATAAAGAACAATACATTGGGAATCCAGTGTGTACTCAGCCAGTTCCCGAAATCTGCGCCAAAGAGCATAGAAACGACGACACCGAACAGCACATATATAACGACAATGGACAATCCATAAATGATGGCCTGCACTTTTCCTTTCGATCCGCTTTTCATGAAGTACGAAACTGTCATCGGGATCATCGGGAATACGCATGGCGTGAGGATGGCGAGCAAACCCCAGCCGAAAGCCTGGAGGAAAAACCACCAGAGGGTGGAATTGTTTCCATCAAAGCCCGATGATGCCGGAACTACTGCCTTTACTTTGGAAGCAGTATCTGTTTTTTTTGCAGCCGAGGCTGTTGCGCCCGTGTCGACGGGTTTTGCCTTGGCTTGTGTTGCTTCAGCAACTGCCACTGATGCTACGACAGTCTTTGCTCCTTCAAGTTGAAAAGTAAAAGGCAGGTCGTCGAACAGGCATTGCTTGTCGTCGCAACTCTGAAACTCAACGATGCCCTTTATCGTAAAGGGTTTATTGCCGGTGATGATGATTTTTTGGGTGAACACTGCTTTTAGTGCAAAGTATTTCACCTTCATCCTGAACATCTCATCGTACTCTTCAATGGGTCTTGGCTCAGTGACTTTACCAACCAATTGAAAACCATTTGGCTTGTCGAAGGTGAAGACTGTTGGCATAGGACCATCCTTGGGGACGTCCTGGGAATACACATGCCATCCTCTGTCGAGGGAGGCAGTGAATTGCAACTCGGCTTCCGTGTCACTCAGCCGGTTGGCTTTGAAGGACCATTTAACGGGTTGAAGTATTTGTGCATATGACTGAGAAATTCCGGCATTGAGCATGACGATCAATACCAGAATCATATTTATGCTGTTGATCTTAAGTAAATTCTTCATTATTGGCTTTATTTTCGGCAAGTGCTGATCATTTAAAACGTTCAACAGGCAAAGATATTTAATTCCCTTCAACTTTTTAGTCATGATTCGGGAAGGATTCAGCCAGATGGATCACTTTTGCCTGTTGTGTGTTTTTATCAATCCTGAAGCGTTCATCAACACGTTTACCCAAAATCCAGACCACTTCTCCTGCAGAGAGCAGTATCCATATTTTTTCTTTTGCCGGAAGCGACAGTTTAAGGTCGATCAGAAAATCACTCACCATTTTTCTGCCTGTCATGCCAAAGGGCACAAAGCAGTCACCATTTTTCCAGCGGCGCAAAATAAGCGGATAGGTTAGCTTCCCGGCATCAAGGCAGGCATAGCCTGGGTCATGGAGCAGGGGCAGGGCTTCAGCAACCTCTAGCAACTGGAAATCCATTGGAAAAGGTGATGAGATGCCGGGGGTTTCTTCGTCGATGCTGTATTCATTTTGCCCGGGATCAATGATGGAAAGCGGCTCAATAAACAGCAGTTCTCTGTCCTTTACCAGACGGTGCGTAGGTGAAAAGAACATTTTGCCTGAAATGCCATCCAGGGCACCTGAAATCTCCTTCAAAACAGCTGCACTGAAACCGAATTTTTGCAGCAACAGGAAGATCCAGGTCTCTGTTGGCTGCAGTTTCCTGAGCCTGGCAATTTCGATTTGAAAAGAATCTTTGGCCCTGATGATTACCTGTGCTGAAATATTTTCTACATACTGGTTCAGGATGTCTTCAACGCCGCGCAGGTGATGCATCGTATTGTCGAGCTTTTGGCTGAAAGCAGGGTCAATGTCTCTGAGCACAGGTGTGAGCTCATGCCTGATACGGTTGCGGAGATATTTGCGGCTTTTGTTTGAACTGTCCTCGCGGAATGTGAGTCTGTTGTCGCGCACGAATTCGTCTATCTGTTCCCTGCTTGCAAAGAGCAAGGGCCTGATGATGCGACCCTGCTTTGGGAGGATACCATGCACTCCTGCGAGGCCTGCACCTCTCAGCAGGTTTATAAAAAAAGTCTCCGTCTGATCATCGAGGTGGTGTGCAGTGGCAACCACACTGTAGCCTTCAGTAGTTATAAGCTTGTCGAACCATTCGTAACGCAGGTCTCGCGCCGCCATTTGTATGGAAATACCTTTGCTGCGGGCAATTTCAGTTGTGTCGAATCCCGTGGAAAAGAATTTTACACCAAACTGCAAGGCTAATTGGTTTACGAAAGCCTCATCGCCATCGGATTCTGCTCCGCGAAGCCTGAAATTACAGTGCGCAATGCCAAATGGAAAGTCAGCCAGGTGAAAAAGCGTGCAGAGCGCCACAGAATCCATACCGCCGCTGACAGCCACAAGGATGGGGTCGTTATCGTTAAACAACTGGTTAGTCCTGATAAATTGCCTGAATTGTTGAAGCATATGCTGCAAAGGTAAGGATTTATAGCATGTTGGTGCCGGGAGATAGCTGGCAGGAGTTGGATCATGATTATACATGCCCGGTCTGGTAAAAAAACACAAATTCCTGCAATTTGGAGCCTTTGTTTTATCTTCGCGCAAAAGGACAAATTTCTAAACTGTTATATATGAAATTCGCAAAGGTATGTTCAATCATGGTGCTGTCATTTCTGGCGGGCGGCTGCACGTTAATAGGGTTGAACATGAAGCACAAGACACCCCGGTTTGGGTCAGTTTACCCTGTTTTTACTAAAAAGGACACACTGCAGGGATCTATAACGCCTTTCCGGAAAAACAATGACGTAACTTTTTATCATATCAACCTGGATGTGGATATTGCGCAAAAGTCGCTGAAGGGGAATGTAGAAATCCGGTTTAAAGCGCTCGAAACATTAGATACCATCCAGATTGATCTTTATCCAAATATGGTTATCGACAGTATCCTTTCAGGGTCAGGGTCCTTAAAATGCAAAAGGTTATACAATGCTGTTTTTGTTGGGATGTCACATACCATAAAAAAGGGATTATCTGCTGCCTTCACCGTATACTATCACGGGAAACCACAGGTGGCGCGTCGTCCACCGTGGGAAGGCGGTTTTGTTTGGAAACGGGACAAGGACAAAAAACCATGGATTGGCGTGGCTTGCGAGGTTATTGGTGCCAGTCTCTGGTGGCCGGTAAAGGACCATATTTATGATGAACCGGATAGTGTAAAGATGAGTGTTACAATTCCTAAAGGACTATTCTGTGTAAGCAACGGCATTTTAACGAGCCAGGAGGATCATGGTGACCGTACTACTTTTAACTGGAAAACTTCTTATCCCATAAATACGTATAATGTAACGATTAACATAGGCGACTACCGGCATTTCAGCCTTCCTTATCCGAAAAATCCATTGCTGAAACTCGACTATTATGTGCTTCCTTATCATCTTGAACAAGCCAAAGTATTCTTCCAAAAATCAATCCGCGTGCTTGAGGTGTATGAATCATATTTTGGTACTTATCCCTGGATAAGGGATGGTTATAAGCTCATTGAAAGCCCGTTTGGCGGAATGGAGCACCAGACGGCTATTGCATATGGTACAAACTTTAAGGATAATTATCAGAACAATTATCTCATCATTCATGAAACGGCGCACGAATGGTGGGGCAACAGTGTTTCTTCAGCCGATTATGCCGAAGTATGGCTGCAGGAAGGTTTCGCCACATACTGCGAGGCCTTATATTT
>JBBRRV010000137.1:0-8489 GCA_038246075.1 Bacteroidales bacterium | reverse complement strand
GTTCAACAACATTGCCCACCGTTACGATTTTCTCAACCATTTCTTATCCGTAGGAATCGACCGCTCCTGGAGAAATATCCTTATCCGCAAAATGGGGCAATACCACCCTGCGGACATCCTGGATGTAGCCACCGGCACGGCCGACCTTGCCATAGCGGCTGCCAGACTTAACCCCCGGAAAATACTCGGAATAGACATAGCTGAAGAAATGCTTGCCATTGGCCAGCTAAAAGTTGATCGCCTGCACTTGCAACAAATGATCCAGTTACAGCAGGCTGACTCCGAGAATCTGCCTTTTCCGGATAACAGCTTTGATGCCGTAATGGTAGCATTTGGCGTCAGGAATTTCGAAAACCTTGCCCTTGGGCTTGCACAGATGCACCGTGTTTTGCGCCATGAAGGGCACGTTTATATCCTTGAATTTTCGAAACCCGGAAAATTTCCTGTAAAGCAACTCTACGGCCTGTATTTCAACCATATATTACCCGTTCTCGGACGCATCGTATCCAAAGACATGTCGGCGTATACCTATCTTCCGGAATCGGTAGGTGCCTTCCCTGCCGGACCGGAATTCCTCAGGTTGATGGAGCAGGCGGGCTTTCGGAGTGTAGGATGCCGGCAACTCACCTTTGGTGTGGCTTCACTTTATCACGGGCAGAAATAGTGCGCCAGCCGCACAAAAAAACCTTGTTGCTATCCGCTGACTTTGCTGTCAGTCATCGCTGCTTATACCGCTTTCCTGAATGCGTAAAATAAACAAGTCGAAAATGCGTTATCGAAGTCAAATATTTAATGTCTTGTTGAAGTTGAAGAGAAAAATCGTTTTATGCATCTTGTTGTGCCTGCTGTTATCGGGAAATATCCTGGCACAAACAGAAAAAGTAATGAATCTTCCTAAATTTGATCTTGATCCTTATCATTTTGGTTTCATCCTCGGCTTAAATCAGATGTTTTTCGCCATCAACCCCGTGGCAGATTTTCAGAAACTGGGCCGTTTAAGCACGCCTGGCCTGATCTACGATTCAGCTTATCTGCTCAGTGTGGAATCCAATCCCACCACAGGTTTTGTGATTGGCATTGTCTCCAATCTGCGTCTGGGCAATCGCTTCGATCTGCGTTTTATTCCTTCGCTTTCCTTCGGCGAGCGGGAAATGGTTTATAAAATAGCCGCAAACAACCGGACTGATATACCAGATGAACTTCCACCAAAGAAAGTCCAATCCACTTTTGTTGAATTTCCGCTTTATATTCGTTACAAAGGCAAACGCATCAATAATGTGATGCCTTACATCCTCGGTGGTGGCAAATATGCCATCGACCTGGCTTCTAATGCCAAAAACAAAGGTTCGGCCACTGATTATGCTGTCACCCTTTTACACAATGACCTCTATGGAGAACTCGGCGTGGGATTTGACTTCTATACCGAATGGTTCAAATTCGGCACAGAGGTAAAGATGTCCTACGGTTTGCGTGATATCCTGAAACATGATAATACGATCTTCACAAAAGGTATTGAGACCATGAAATCGCGTCTTTTCCAGCTTACTTTTACTTTCGAGTAAAACCGGTTCTCATCATCCATCATATCCCTTCACCCACAGGTGACCCACTCACAGTTAAGTAATATAAAACCTTATGCCTGATCATCTCGAACTTAAACTGAGCCCCAAAGATGCCGGCGATCCGCAGCAGTGGAAAGTAAATTCGGCCATGATTTTAAAGATTCCCATCGGGAATATAAGAGAAGTCATTCCTGTAAAACGTTCGCTGGATTCCCGCGGAAAACAAACCTGGGTCAGGCTGACTGTGGATGTGTATGCAGGTGAAGAAATACCCCCGGCTAAACCAACATTCCAAAAAGAATATCCCGACGTTCGTTTGCGACCGCCTGTGATCATTGTAGGCGCCGGTCCGGCAGGACTCTTTGCGGCACTGCGGCTGCTTGAAGCCGGGCTCAGACCTGTCATTTTCGAGCGGGGTAAAGATGTAAAATCCCGCAAATTAGATATTGCAAAAATCAGCACCGCATCCATCGTAAATCCTGATTCAAATTATTGTTTTGGAGAAGGAGGCGCTGGCACTTTCTCAGATGGCAAACTTTATACACGTTCCACCAAGCGTGGAAATGTTGCCGATATCCTCCACACGCTTGTTGCCCATGGCGCGTCAGAGGATATACTCATCGATGCACATCCGCATATAGGCACCGATAAGCTTCCTCAGATCATTACCGCCATGCGGAATACCATCCTTAATGCCGGGGGAGAATTTCATTTCGACAAACGGATAACCGGATTGCTGATTTCCGACCGGAAAGCCAGCGGCGTAACTGACCACCAGGGCAATAAATTTGAAGGCATTGCCGTAATGCTGGCCACCGGCCATTCAGCCCGCGACATCTACGAGATGCTTCACTCCGGCAACATCCTGATTGAAGCAAAACCTTTTGCCCTTGGTGTGCGCGTAGAGCACCCTCAGGCCATTATCGATTCCATCCAGTATCATACCCGCACAAAAGACCCCTTGCTGCCTGCGGCAACCTATAGCCTGGTAAAGCAAGTGGAAGGAAGGGGTGTGTTTTCCTTCTGCATGTGCCCTGGAGGAATTATTGTTCCGGCAGCGACAAAGGCAGGAGAAATTGTCGTCAACGGGATGTCGAACTCACAGCGTAATTCACCTTTCGCCAATTCCGGAATTGTGACGACTGTTGAACTGGAAGATCTCACCGATTATCAAAAATATGGGCCGCTTGCAGGGATGCGTTTCCAGGAAGAGATGGAACGCATGAGCTTTGCTGCAGGTAATGGCGGACAAACAGCCCCGGCCCAGCGATTGGCCGATTTTGTGCAAAGGAGGCCTTCATCATCCCTGGCGCCAACATCGTACCACCCTGGTATCAGCCCGGCACCGTTGCACCGGTTATTCCCGGCATTTATTTCACAACGGCTCAGGCAGGGATTCACGCACTTCAACGACCAGATGAGAGGCTTTCTCACAAATGAAGCCAACATACTTGCTGTTGAATCGCGCACTTCGTCGCCCATCCGCATTCCAAGAAATGAGGAAACACTTGAACATGTGCAGATTGCCAATCTATACCCCTGCGGTGAAGGTTCAGGCTATTCAGGTGGGATCATCTCTTCTGCCATCGACGGTGACCGGTGTGCTGCTGCCTTGAGTCAGAAACAAAAATCATATAGCTAATTCCGGGAGGCTTGTATTTCGGCAAAAGTATTAAATTTACACCTTCTTAAACCAATGGCATGACCTTCGACAACGGGACTACAGACGTTTACACGCTGCTACGCAAAAAATTCGGGCTTAAAAATGAGGTATACAACAATACCTACAACGTTTTTCAGCAGTTCAAATCGCTCATGATGGAAATGGCCGATCAATACAGGTCCGAATACAAAAAAGATGCGCTGCAGGTACCTTTCGAGTTCCGCGATAAGAGTGAGTTTGAACTGGAATTGAAATTTGGCAGTGATATCCTCATTTTCATGATGCACAGCAATGTGTTCGAGTTCTCGCGTGATCACGAGGTGATGAAGACACCTTATATCCGCGAAGATGTGATCAGGTCATATTGTGGTGTTATCAACATCTATAATTTCCTGGCCGATTCCTTTAAATATAACCGGGTAAATGACATTGGGTATCTTATCGGGCGTGTTTTTGTTAACCGCGACCTGCATTATTTTATTGAAGGCAAACGTGAAATAGGCATGTTGTACAATAATTTCGCCACTTCCGTCATCAGCCATGATTCCGCAAAGCTGATCCTCGAATCAGCCATCAGGTATACCGTGAACTTCGATTTACTGACTCCGCCTTACGACGCGGTAAAGGAAGTCACCGTTTTCGATATGCAGACTACGCTAGATAATATGAAATTACAGACAGGGAAACGACTTGGATTTAAATTTCAGGCCGACAAGGAAGACCCTAAATACTAGATTTACAGCATTTGAACCATTTAAAATCTTTTTATTTAGCCAGGAAGCGGAAAAATTATTTCAACTTTTTTGGGAATTAGAAAAAAGGTCTATCTTTGCACTCCCCAAATAATCGATGGTCGGTTCGTCTAGGGGTTAGGACGCCAGGTTTTCATCCTGGTAACAGGGGTTCGATTCCCCTACCGACTACTAACATTTCAAGGTTAAAAAAAATGGCAAATCACAAATCATCAATCAAAAGGATCCGCACTAACGACGCCAGAAGGCTGAGTAACAGGTATTATGCAAAAACCATGCGGAATGCCGTCAAAAAATTCAGGGAACTAACAGAAAAAACCGAAGCCGCCGAAAAACTTCCGCGTATTGCTTCCTTGCTGGATAAATTGGCAAAACGCTCTGTTATCCATAAAAACAAGGCATCAAATCTCAAGTCGAAATTGACACGCATGGTTAACGCCCTGTAATTTATTTAAAAAGAATTACGAGCCCCTGCTTTTAACGGCAGGGGCTTTTTTTTATTGGCGTTAATATGTCTATATTCGCTAGATAAAACGTCCGCCATGGAAGAGACTCCAGATAAAATGCCCATTTCACAGTGGGCAGAAGACGACCGCCCCCGCGAAAAACTCCTCAGCAAAGGCACCATGGTGCTGAGTGATGCCGAACTGGTTGCCATTCTGATCGGATCGGGCAGCCGCACAGAGACAGCCGTTGACCTTTCGAAAAAAATCCTCGCTTCAGTTGACGGAAATCTTATTTCACTTTCAAAACTCAGCACTTCAGACCTCAGAAAATTCAAGGGAATCGGGGAAGCAAAAGCTGTTGCAATTGCTGCTGCACTTGAGCTGGGCAAACGCAGGCGAAGCGCCCAGGCCAGGCAGCCGAAGAAAATAACCAGCAGCAGACAGGCACACGATATCCTGCAGGAATACCTTGCCGATGCAAATTATGAACAGTTCTGCGTGCTGTTGCTGAACCGCGCAAATCACCATATACGCACCATTACGATAAGCGAGGGTGGCGTTGCAGGAACGGTAGCCGATCCAAAAAAGATTTTTAAAATGGCGCTCGACAACAATGCATCTTCCATCATTCTGGGTCATAATCATCCCTCAGGACAAATAACGCCCAGTGAAGCCGATATCGCACTCACGCGTAAATTATGCCAGGGAGGATTGCTGCTTGACTTACCTGTACTCGATCATATCATTGTCGGCGAAGAGCGCTATTATAGTTTCAAAGACGAAGGTAAACTTGACTGATCTATGATTAAATTACTTACTGTGGTGGGCGCAAGGCCTCAGATCATTAAGGCTGCTGCCCTGAGCAGGGTTATTACCGGAAAATTCAGCGGGTTGATCAGTGAAACCATTGTGCATACCGGCCAGCATTATGACCATAACATGTCGCAGGTATTTTTCGATGAACTTGGTCTTCCTGCCCCGGGCTATAACCTGGCCGTGGGTTCCCAAAGCCATGGCAAGCAGACAGCGAAGATGATAACCGGTCTGGAAGCCATAATGTTAAAAGACAAACCAGATTGGCTGGTTGTTTATGGCGACACCAATTCAACGCTGGCAGGCGCGATAGCGGCATCCAAATTACACGTTCCTGTTGTTCATATTGAAGCCGGGCTTCGCTCCTTCAACAAAGGCATGCCCGAAGAGATCAACAGGGTCATGTGCGATCATGCATCCACATTGCTTTTCACCCCAACGGCTGCAGGTCTTGCCAATCTGGTGCGTGAAGGTTTCGCTCCCGGTAACAAGCCTCCCTTTTCACCCGACCACCCGGGCGTATTCCATTGTGGTGATATTATGCTGGATAATGCCCTCTATTTTGCACCGATGGCAGCCGCGCGTTCAACCATGATAAAAAAAGAAGGCCTGGAGCAGGGAAAATACCTGCTGGTTACCATCCACCGTGACAGTAATACAGATGATCCAGGCAGGCTCACATCAATTTTTGAAGCCATCCTTCAGATCATCCAAAAAAATGACTGTCAGGCCGTCATTCCGCTGCACCCGCGCACAACCAATATCCTGAAGCAAAACCTCCCGGCTGAACTGTATGCGAAAATCCGCAGTTCGGCACAGATAAAGCTCCTCCCCCCTGCCGGATACATGGACATGTTGATGCTCGAGCAGAACGCTCAGATCATCCTCACCGACTCGGGAGGTGTTCAAAAGGAAGCCTGTTTTTTCGGGATTCCATGCATCATCGTCCGCAGTGAAACCGAATGGATCGAAATCGTTCAGCAACAGGCCGGAATACTTGCAGATGCAGACAAAGGCAGGATCATTGCGGCCTATGATACACTCAAGGACAGATCCGGCATCAATTTCCCGGCTGTATTCGGAGACGGACATGCGGCGGAATTTATTTGTAAACAGTTAGTTGGGAACGTAAAAAGATAAGTGCCTGGATTTGGAGAGCCTAAAGTTGGGAGTGCTATCCCCCACTCTAGTGCACTCTAGGCACTCTAGGCACTCTAGGCACTCTAGGCACTCTAGTGCACTCTAGGCACTCTAGGCACTCTAGGCACTCTAGGCACTCTAGGCACTCTAGGCACTCTAGGCACTCTAGTGCACTCTAGGCACTTACCTATTCCGATCCTGAAATAGCGCTTCAGCAGCTGAAAGCATAAAAAAACTGAACTCATTTTGAAGATGAGTTTGTGAACCCGAATAATTTTACTAATTTTGCACTCCATTAAAAAAAATCAATTTAATCTATAACGAAATAAGAAATGATTAGAAATTATGAGGCCGTTTTCATTATGACTCCCGTTTTGTCTGATGAACAGATGAAGGAAACGGTAAATAAATTTCAGAATTTTCTGAAGGAAAAGGGGGCTGAAATTGTCTATGAAGACAATTGGGGACTGCGCAAGATGGCGTATCCCATCCAGAAAAAATCGACAGGTTTTTACCATTATGTCGCATTTAAATGCGAGGGCGCTCTCATCGCCGACCTCGAAGTTGCTTTTAAACGCGATGAACGTATTATACGCTTTCTTACTTTGGTGCTTGACAAACATGCACTGGCTTACAGTATCAAAAGACGGAATCTGAAAATAGCTGCTGCACAGGCCAAAACTGAAACAACAAGCAATTAACCCCGAAAAAAGAAAAGTATGGCAACACAGAACAGTTCCGATATTAAATACTTAACTCCCATCACGGTTGATGTTAAGAAAAAGAAGTACTGCAGGTTTAAGAAAAGCGGAATCAAGTACATTGATTATAAAGATGCTGATTTCCTGCTTAAATTCGTGAACGAACAAGGAAAGATTCTTCCCCGTCGTATCACAGGTACATCTACCAAATTTCAACGTAAAGTTGCCCAGGCTGTAAAGCGGGCACGTCACTTAGCGCTGCTGCCTTATGTAGCTGACTTATTAAAATAGGGAGGAAAAGATGGAAATTATACTCAAACAAGACATCCTTAATCTGGGTTTCGCCAGCGACCTGGTAACAGTGAAAGACGGTTACGCACGTAACTATCTTATTCCTCAGGGATTTGCTGTTATGGCATCTTCTTCTAACAAGAAAATAAATGCTGAGAATCTTCGACAGAAAACACACAAAGAAGATAAGGTTAAACTCGAAGCATCTACGCTTGCAAAAGCCCTCGAACTCATCAAAGTAAGAATTGGCGCTAAAGCAGCTGAATCCGGAAAAATCTATGGTTCAGTGAATACGCTTCAGATTGCCGAAGCCATCAAAGATCAGTTCAATTACGATGTTGACCGCAAAAAAATTCATATTGATGGAGAAGCCATCAAGGAATTAGGTGAATACAAAGCTAAAATCGTCCTACATAAAGAAATTCAGGCAATTATCAATTTTGAGGTTTTTGCCGAATAAATCCAGTTGACGTTTATTATTTTTTTCTATTTTTAAATCCCGGCTTGTAACCGGGATTTATTTTTTTATCATGCTATCGAAAAATCAAATTAAACACATTACCAGCCTGCAACAGAAGAAGTACCGTGAGCTTTACGGTGCGTTCGTTGCCGAAGGCGAAAAATCAGTTGCAGAACTGCTCGGGAGTACAATTGAGATAAAGGAACTTTTTGCATGCGATAGCTGGCTGAGGGATCATAGCGATTTTATTCACCAGCATCAGCTGAAAGTACAGGAGATTTCTTCCGGTGAGCTTGCGCGCATCAGCACACTAAAAACCCCCAACAAAGTGCTTGCGGTTGCAGCTATTCCCGAAGCCCCTGAACAATCGCCCGCGATGTTTTCAGATCTCATACTGGCACTCGATGGTATCCGCGACCCGGGCAACCTTGGGACCATTATCCGTACCGCCGACTGGTTTGGCATACATCATATTGTCTGCTCTCCGGATTGCGTGGATGCGTATAACCCCAAAGTAGTGCAGTCGTCCATGGGCTCTATATTAAGGACCAACCTTCATTACACGGAACTTGCCGGGTTTATCCGCTCGGCCCCTGCCGATATGGTCACATACGGCTGTCTGCTGGAAGGCAACAGCATTCACAGTGTCCAACTTAAAACC
>JBBRRV010000136.1:0-8502 GCA_038246075.1 Bacteroidales bacterium | reverse complement strand
TAGGTATATACGCTTAGACCGCCTATTTAACTACTAGATAATAAGCGTTTTGGCTCATTGAAAACCATTTTTACGATAAGCAAATCGAATATTGTATCCATATTGCTGCGTCTATTGAACCGATAATTAAATTCATCTAAGTACCCTTGAAGCCTTTCTTCGCTGCAATGGTGATGTATACCTCTCAGCCATCCCTTTAAATTCATTATGTGAATATGCATATCTTTAAAATTTGATCCTGCTTTTGATGGTATTTGTTCCAATTTCGGATATTCTTTTTTAAGAGGCAAATAACCTTTCCATTCATCTGTTATTACATGAGCTTCTTTGCTTATATAAGTATTGAAAAATGGTTTAAAATCCTTTGCTGATGCATGTTCTAATATCTGCGAGTAGGATCTACCTACCCCATCAGATACTTTTTCTAAGGCAATAACCACTAAACGTTTTTTCCCTTTACTCCTTCCTCGTTTTTTTTCCTCCGGACCTCCTATGAATATCTCGTCTACATACACATCCCCGTATAGCAAGTTCAGTTTGCTGCTTTGCATCGCTTGCTGAATTTTCCATTTAAATGCCCAACAGGTTGGTTGGCGCAATTCAAATTCATGACTTAATTCCAATGTTGACATGCCTTTTATTTTTGTTGAAATCTTAAACACAATATGAAACGCTATGAGTAAAGGAAATTTTATTTTGTCAAACATCGTTCCCGCTGTCGGGCTTTCATCGTATTTACAAGAACTACATCGCCTCGAAAATGGTTTGAGTCCTTTAATGAAATTCATATTGCCACACCTTTTACAGTTATAACCTTTCTCCCATTTAATAGAGGACAAATACAAAAAACAATCCGCATCATTTGTAAATCGTTTGTTGAATTTAATCGAGTTCAAGCCAATAAATTTATCCCTGGTTTCCATCTCCCAAAGATAAATATTATGGGATGCCTAAGCGTATATACCTATTGGGTTATTCCTTCACTTGCTTTAAATGTTCACGGAACAGCTAATTACGACAGAGTTGGTTGCAGCTATTATCAGGCAAGCGCTGGTATCAAATTCAGGTTTGGTAAGGCCAGGGATACGGATAAAGATGGTATTGCCGACAAAGACGATCGTTGCCCTACGGAATTCGGTTTGAAAGAACTTAAAGGTTGCCCTGACAGTGATGGAGATGGCGTTGCCGACATTGACGACAAATGTCCTGCTACTCCAGCAGGTGTTAAAGTTGACCTTACAGGTTGCCCGCTTGATGCTGACAGCGACGGTGTTGCAGATTACCTGGACAAATGTCCTGAAACCCCTGCCGGTGTAAAAGTTGATGCAGCAGGTTGTCCTTTGGATGCTGATAATGATGGCGTGGCTGATTATCTCGATAAATGTCCTAATACACCAGCCGGTGCTAAGGTAGATGCAGCAGGTTGCCCTGTTGATACTGATAAAGATGGCGTTCCTGATTATATGGACAAATGCCCCAATACACCCGCTGGTGAAAAAGTTGGTGCTGACGGATGCCCTGTAGTTGAAGTATCAACTGTGGCTGAAATAGCTAAGGTGGTTTACTTTGATTTCGATATTTCAACTTTTAAGGCCATGTACAATAATGACCTCGATGCCGTTGTTACCTTCATGAAGGAGAACACTGCGCTTAAACTGAACATTGATGGTTATGCTGACGAAGTTGGCACAGCTGCTTATAACCTGAAACTTTCTGACAAGCGTGCAGCAAACGTAATTAAATACCTCGTCAAAAAAGGTATTGCAAAAGACAGGCTCATTAAAACCGCATACGGAAAAACCGATCCTGCTGCTAACAATACGACAGAAGAAGGACGTTCCAAGAACAGGCGTGTAGAGATCAAGACTGTTAAGTAATTTGATTCAATACCTGAAGATTAAAAATCTCCGCCCGAAAGGCGGAGATTTTTTTTATAATCCATTTTTTTGATGCTGCTCTTTTCGCCGGATGGGGCGCTATTGACCAGCTTATTTCGGTGAAATTAGTCCCAGATGCAAGGAATAGCTGTCAATTTACTCCTTCAGTTAAACAATGTAAATAATTCGCATGCCAACCTGCCAGTAAAGAATTAGGCGTAAATGACTTCAAAATCGCTATCCTTCACACTGTTAATTACCGGCTTCCGGCAAACTGCAGTGCTTTCCACAGCTATATGGATAACACCTGCTGTCTTGCACCACTCGTGTTTATAATGATGTCCGTGAACTAAAAGTTCACCAGATTGATAATAATAACATCTTCGATTGGTCATTTATTCAATCATGGCTATTTCAATTGAACTGTTCCACTACAAACATTGGATCGGTATGTGGAAAACCAGTTCTGTAACATATAGCCAAATGCAGAAAAACGATACCATTCCATGCAGCATAGTTATCACGTCTTAATTCTAATTCATAAAAGTGACACAGACAGAAACAACTCACCAGAATTCAATGCATTTAAAAATGTGTGAATAATGTAACATATTTTAAGTATTATGTAACATATAGTCAATAAAGTTTACGACCTTTGTAAGTTGAGAAACAATCAATTAGAAACAATTAAATAATCATTCACAAAAACCAAAAAAAAATGCGAAAATTTACGCTACTGGCCATCATCGCACTGCTGGCCTTCACAACAACAAAGGTTAAAGCTCAGAACACCGATCATCGATGGGCTGTGGGCGTTTACATGAACTGGATCAATTTCGAGATCACCAAAACAGATTTTCCACCTACGATAAAGAATTTCATGGGCAAAAAACAAATGATCCCTTCTGAATTTTCTCTGGGACGTTTCATCAGCCCTTCCTTTAATGTGGTAGGTAAATTCTCTGTCAATAAATTTGATGTATGGCAGGCAGATGAGTGGAAGTACATGCGTTGGTTAAGAAACGATAAATTCTGGGATGCTGATGCCACCCTCCAGTATAATTTTGCCAATGGTTATATCCTGAAAGAAGCTTCCATGTTTGCTCCTTATGTATATCTCGGAGCCGGGGTGCATAATTTAAATAATACCACTTATGGCAAAGGCGTTTTAGGCATAGGTGCCGATATTTGGGTTATCCCTTCACTTGCATTAAATGTTCACGGAACTGCCAATTACGACAGAGTTGGTTGCAGCTATTATCAAGCAAGTGCTGGTCTCAAATTCAGGTTCGGCAAAGCTAAGGATACCGATAAAGATGGTATTGCCGACAAAGACGATCGTTGCCCTACGGAATTCGGTTTGAAAGAACTTAAAGGTTGCCCTGACAGTGATGGAGATGGCGTTGCCGACATTGACGACAAATGTCCTGCTACTCCAGCTGGTGTTAAAGTTGACCTTACAGGTTGTCCTCTTGATGCTGACAGCGACGGTGTTGCAGATTACCTGGATAAATGTCCTGAAACACCTGCCGGCGTGAAAGTTGATGCAGCAGGATGTCCTTTGGATGCAGATAATGATGGTGTAGCTGATTACCTGGATAAATGTCCTGGTACTCCTGCAGGTGCCAAAGTAGATGCAGTAGGATGCCCACTCGATACAGATGCTGACGGTGTACCTGATTATATGGACAAATGTCCAAATACGCCTGCAGGTGAAAAAGTAGGTGCTGACGGATGCCCTGTTGTTGAAGTATCTAAGGTGGCTGAAATAGCTAAGGTGGTTTATTTTGATTTCGACAAGGCAAACGTAAAGACCTTATACAATAGTGACCTTGATGCAGTTGTTACTTTCATGAAGGAAAACCCTGACCTTAAACTGAACATTGATGGTTACGCTGACGAAATTGGTACAGTTGCTTATAACCTTAAACTTTCTGATCATCGTGCAGCTAACGTAATTAAAGACCTCGTCAAAAAAGGTGTTGCAAAAGACAGGCTCATTAAAACCGCATATGGGAAGAGCAATCCTGTTGCTGACAATTCGACAGAAGAAGGACGTTCCAAAAACAGGCGTGTAGAGATCAAGACTGTTAAGTAATTTGATTCAATACCTGAAGATTAAAAATCTCCGCCCGAAAGGCGGAGATTTTTTTTTATAATCCATTTTTTGTTGCCTCTCCTATCGCCGGGCGGGTTTCTTTTGATCAGGACATTCCGGTGAAATTAAGGCACAGATGCAAGGAATAGCCGACAATTTAATGCTGCGGCAAATACATTGTAAATATTTGCTTGTCAACTTGCCCGTAAAGAATTAATCGTAAATTTGAAACGAATATTGGTATTCGGGACCTGGAAAATTTTTAAGGTTATAAGCAATAACCTTTTCCTGATTCATTAATAAATTATATTGATACTTGTTTTTTACATTTAATGAAGATCATATGCGAAAATGTACCATTCTTGCCATCATATCGCTTTTAGCATTCAATACCAGTCGTACGCAAGCGCAAAACAGCGATCATCGCTGGGCCATTGGTGTTTATTTGAACTGGGTTGATTTCAACATTAACAGGGATCTGATTAAAATGCCCGTGGCAACGGATTGGTCAGGTAAAGACCAGATGATTCCTTCCAAATTTTCACTGGGTCGTTTCATCAGTCCTTCCTTTAATATTGTGGGCGCATTTTCTACAAATAAACTGGATAAGCAGCGACAGAATGATTACATCCTTGTCTGGAAGAAAATAAATTCCGATAAATTCTGGGATGCCGATGCGAGCATCGAGTACAAATTTGCCAATGGTTATATCCTGAAAGAATCATCATGGTTCGCTCCTTATGCATATGCCGGATTTGGGCTTACGAATCTCGATAATGCTTCATACACCAAACAGCTTTTAGGCCTTGGCGTGAATTTTTGGGTCCTGCCCTATCTTGGCATAAATATTCACGAATCGATTGATATGCTTAATAATCGCGATAATTATCTTCATGTTGGTGCAGGCGTCAAATTCAGGTTTGGAGGCCCAAAGGATACTGATAAAGATGGTATTGCCGATAAAGATGATCGTTGCCCGACTGAATTTGGCTTAAAAGAACTTCAGGGTTGTCCTGACAGTGATGGTGATGGTGTTGCAGACATCGATGACAAATGCCCCGGTACCCCGGCAGGTGTAAAAGTTGACAGTAACGGATGCCCTCCCGACGCAGACAAGGACGGTGTGGCTGATTACCTTGATAAATGTCCTGACACGCCAGCAGGTGTGAAAGCAGATGAAAACGGCTGCCCAGTCGACTCAGATCATGATGGTGTGGCTGATTATCTGGATAAATGTCCTGACACACCTTCAGGGGTAAAAACAGATGCCAACGGTTGTCCTGTCGATTCAGATCATGATGGTGTGGCTGATTATCTGGACAAATGTCCGGATACACCTGCAAATACAAAGGTTGATGCCAACGGATGCCCGGAAGTTACAGCAGAAGCGTTGAAGGTGACCGAAATAGCAAAGGTCGTCTACTTCTCCTTCGGTGTAGCAACGTTTAAGGCTGATTACGATGAAGATCTCAATGCAGTCGCCAGATACATGCATGAAAATACAGATGCTAAACTTAACATCGATGGGCATGCTGACGAAATAGGTTCAATTGATTTTAACATGCGGCTTTCCGACCGACGTGCAGCAAACGTGATCAAATACCTCACGGGCAAAGGCATACCAACTGACAGGCTGATCAAAACTGCCTATGGCAAATCCAGGCCGGTAGCTGACAATAAGACAGTCAAGGGACGTGCCCTTAACAGGCGGGTGGAGATTAAGACTGCCAGGTGATTTCCATTAATCCTGAAATCTTAAATCGTTGATCCTTGTTCTTGAATCCTCTTTTAAAATGATGAGGATTACTAACGCTTAACGCCATTTATATTGCGCTTTAAGAAATATCCTGCCCCTCATATTGCGGGATTGCGGCTCGTTTCTGTTCCATGCACTCCAACACCTGCTTTCTGAACTTCCAGCATGTCATCTGCCTTGTAGCCAATTCAGTTGCTAAACCTGCCACTGTCATATCAGGCGTGGAACAAACCAGGTAAGCTACCTCGAAAGCTTTTGGCAGTGGTAACCGGCAATGATGGAAAATGGTATGAGCCGTTGCTGATTCCTCCCGTTTGCAGCGGGTGCATCTGCGGGAATAAGGTTTCTTGCCTTTACAATAATTGGTATGACCGCAGTGGCGACATACATAACCTTCCTTCCATTTCTCGGCTGCCAGAAATGCCAGGCAATTTTCCGTTTCTGCAAATGAAGTAGAAAACATTTGCTTGTCAATCTGCCCGAAAAGATGTAATAATTCCATTTACTTATCTGTTATTCATAAGCTTATAAAGAAAGACTTATGGTTGTTGCAACAAATCTGAATCCCAAAATTAAAAATAAATAGTGATCTTTATGCGATATGGCACATTAATTGCTATTTTTGTATGCAGATATCTGAATGTATAACCAAAGCACAAATCTAATGAAAGTATTATTAATTCCGGCGCTGTTTGCATCGTTGCTTTTGACCATCAGTTGCGGAAACGCAAAGAGCACACCTGGCTCCAGTACAAATGCCGGGGCTGGTCAACCCGTTACCGAGGTTGCAAATGCCAAAACTGTGCAAATGACCAAAGCATTGTTCGTAGCCAACGTATTCGATTTTGAGAAAAGCCCCGAAAACTGGACCTATAAAGGTGCACGCCCCTGTGTAATTGATTTCTATGCCGACTGGTGCAGGCCCTGCAAGATGGTTGCTCCGCTGATGGAAGGCTTTGCAGCAACTTACCAGGGTAAAGTGGATATTTACAAGGTAAACATTGACCAGGAACGCGAATTGGCCCAGCTCTTTGGCATCCAAAGCATACCAACCGTTCTGTTTTGCCCTATGGAAGGTAAGCCCCAGATGTCGCAGGGAGCAATGGCAAAGGAAAATTACGAGCAGATTATCAACGAATTCCTGCTTAAAAATGTCAACAAAGCAACAAACAATTAATTAATCATAAATCTTAAATCGACAATAGAGATGGAACACTTAACAAAAGAAACATTTATCGAAAAAGTATTTGATTTTGAAAAAAATCAGGAATGGAAATTTGAAGGTAATCTTCCCTGCATCATTGACTTTTATGCCGACTGGTGCGGACCTTGCAAAATGGTTGCCCCTATCCTGGAGGAATTATCAGTTGAATATGCCGGCAAAATCAACATCTACAAAGTAGATACCGAAGCCCAGCAGGAACTTGCTGCCGCCTTTGGCATCCAAAGTATCCCATCGATGCTTTTCTGTCCTTCAGCAGGCCAGCCACAGATGTCACAGGGCGCTTTGCCAAAGCCGTCGCTCAAGCAGGCGATTGATGAAGTGCTGTTGTCAGCAAAGGGGCAAACAGCATAAATGAGGCGTCATCTTTGTTCCGGCGGAACAGACAAGGATACAAGCTGAATTAGTAAAAGCGCGATTAAGGTGCTTCTTCCATGGCGGAGGAAGCACTTTTTGGTTTTTCAGGCTGAATAGAAAACTGTATTTTTGCAGTATGCCCGCACTCCTGTTTGCCACATCCTACCTGCCACCCGTAGAATATTTTGTATTGATGATGCGCAATGGCGGAGCAACGATTGAAGTACAGGAAACCTATCCAAAACAAACATACCGCAACCGCTGTCATATAGCCACTTCCGGCGGATTACTTGCGCTTACAGTTCCCATTATAAAAACGAATGGCAACCAAACCCGCACTGATGAAGCCGCAGTATCTTATCATCTCCCCTGGCATCGCACACACTGGCGCTCATTGGAAGCAGCATACAATACATCTCCCTACTTCCTTTACTATCGTGATGCACTCGAACCACTCTTTAACACCCGCTATGACAGGCTCATCGATATGAATACGCGTTTCCTCGAAACGATGCTTGCTATATTGAAATTAAAGGTTCCCATTTCCTATTCGACCACTTACACTCCTCAGCAAGCATCCGAAGCCGATTTCAGGTTTGATATTCACCCTAAAAAACAACCCTGTATTTGCCCTGCAAATGAATTTCCGCGCTATACACAGGTATTCGACGAACAATGGGGATTTCTGCCCAACCTGAGCATTGTCGATTTACTTTTCAATATGGGTCCGGAAGCGCATTTTTATCTGAAGCGACTGGCTTCCACCTGACTAAAATATAATTAATTGTTAATCAGCTAATTATATCTTCTTAATAACTTCCAAATTCCAAATTCCAAGTTCCAAGTTCCAAATTCCAAATTCCAAATTCTAAGTTCCAGGTTCTCGTCCCTTCCTATTTTTCATGTTGCATTTTTTAATCGCCCCATCACTCAATCACTCCATTACCCCATCACCCCATCTCCCCATCGCCCCTTCCTTATTTCTCCACCGGGTATTCCACGCGTATATGGTAAATATTCATCAGCAGCTTCTTCAGAATTTTCTTGATCAGCGTGATGTCTTTCAGGGTAAGTTCTGAATTGAGAAATTGATTCGTCTCGATCTGTTTGTTAATAATTGATTCAACCAGGTTATGAATACTTGCTTCATCATATTGCTTCAGACTGCGGGATGCAGCTTCTACCGAATCGG
>JBBRRV010000135.1:0-8515 GCA_038246075.1 Bacteroidales bacterium | reverse complement strand
TTTGAGGAAGATAAGATCCGTGTTATGAATGCAGGCTGTAACGATTTTATCACAAAACCAATTGATAAGGCGGGATTGATTTCCAAACTTTCAGAATACCTGATTAAAGAAAAAAATTGAAAGCTGGCAGGTTTCAGATACGATGATTCAAGCTGTCGGGATAAATTGTCAGGAGATTTGTGCGGTTTCACCGGATGATGATTGACTACACATCAAAAGTTGTTGAATTAAATGACTGGCATTAAATACATCATTGAATCAATTTTAATATATCCATTCATGAAAATTCCGCGTTGTTTACTGATGATTTTTTTATTTGCCGGCATGATGGCATTTGTTTCATGTTCCGGCTCAACAGAGCAGGAAATATTGGGAAAATGGCAGGGAAGCGATGCTACACTTAAAGCCAACGATTCGTTGCCGATAAATGCATCAACATGGAACGAAGGTCTCAATGCGCACAAGCATACTATTTATACCTTCAAACGAGATAATACCTTTACCCTCGTAACCCAATACAAGCAAATTTTCCGCAACACTTCCGGCACCTGGTCCCTGAGCAAAGACGGGAAAGAGCTCACATTGGTCATGCCGGCTTATTCAATGACCAATAAATTAAAACTGGTGGAAATCAGCGGCGGGAAACTGACGTGGATCATGCATTATCCTTTCGGAGAACTTTCCACCACTTTTGTTAGGGTTAAATAGCTTAATTTATAATTACCCGCTTGCACCCGGCTTTGGTAAACAGACTATTCCACCAGCCAGATCATCCCCACAAATGAGCCGGATACACCCCTTTTTTAATCAGGGCGTTGATCTTCTGAATCACGATTGGTTTGTCTTCTTTATAAGTCACACCAAACCACTGATCGGCACTCTTAAGGACCTTTACCTTTGCTTCGCCTGATTTAATGAGGTTGTCAACAACAGTAGGAATATAAAATTCTGCTTTAGGCTGGTCGTAATTCAGTTGAATAAACCCGGCAAACTCAATGGACAGATGATCAAAGAAAGAAGGCATGAAACCCCAGAAATTCATTGAAACAATCGTCTCATCAGGCAGGCAAATATCCTTTTCATCCGTATCGCGGAAGGCAATATTTCCCTGCATTTGCCTGATATTGGTGCGCTCGGTAATTCCCTCCAGAAATGAGTCGTTGCTGAGCCGGCAAACACCCCGCGATACCGCCCCATGCTCCGACAAGGTATTCCTGAGCAGGTATCCAACCATGGAATAGTCAGTTGGATGGTTATGCTCAGGAGCGGTGAGGTAAGCGGCCATCTTTTTAAATGCATCAGCACCGTAGTAATCATCGGCATTGATCACTGCGAAAGGTTCATGAATAACCTCCGCAGCCATCATCACGGCATGTCCGGTTCCCCATGGCTTTACCCTGCCTTCAGGGATGGTGATGCCTTGCGGAACCCTGGATATCTCCTGAAAAACATATTCAACAGGAATTATTTTCTGAAATTTTTTTACAAAAACTTCTTTAAAATCTTCTTCTATTTCGCGCCGGATGATAAAGACTACTTTCCCGAATCCCGCTTTGAGGGCATCATAGATAGAATAGTCAATAATTGTTTCACCCCCCGGACCTATGGGGTCTATTTGTTTGAGGCTTCCGTAACGGCTGCCGATACCGGCTGCAAGGACTAGTAAGGTAGGTTTCATCTTTTATTATTTTATGTAGGCTTAAGTCTGGCAGGCTGTCAGCTTATTATTTATTTTAGTTATCCGGGCAACTTATTTATAGGTTACCTGTAGTTAATTTTCAATCTGATGAAAGTCCGGGGGCATTCCATCAATATGCAAAATTACCTGGTTTTCCTGATTTTGTAACCCCAGACGGCATAATACAGGATAAAAAGATAGATCGGGACCATGATCCAGAGTGCATTCTGATAGCCAATAGCCATTGACAGCCTGATATAGGTTGGCGGAATTAAGGCGCCACCTGCGATACCCATGATAAGCAGGGCAGAGGCTATCTTGGTGAATTTGCCAAGGTCCTGCAAAACCAGCGGCCAGATAGCCGGCCACATAAGGGCGTTTGCGAGTCCCAGTAAAGCAATGAAGAACACAGGATTTGGCAGCAGGGGAATGTTGATGAAGCTAAATGAATTCAGCCACCCAAGTGATGCGGTGAAGTATGAACTGTCGTTTGGATTGCTGTAGATTGCCCCGACTGCAAAAATGGCGCCCAGGATCGCTGAAATCCTGAGTGCTTTCGATTGGCTGATGTATTTTGGAATGCTGATGATCCCGAGGATATAGCCTATGACCATGAAAGCCATGGTATAACTGGTAAGTTTTGAAGCATAATCCAGGTGCATATTTCTGCCGAACTGACTTATACTGTCGCCAGCCATCACTTCAACGCCCACGTAAAAAAACAGGGCCATTACCCCAAGGAGCATATGTGGTATTTTGAGTGCTCCGGGAATTTGCCGGATGAAACCCATCAGGCTCTCATCGTTGCTGTGTTCTTCCCCTTCAATGGTGTCGGGCAAAGGCGATAATTTTATCATGACAGCCAGCAGGAACAAGGCAATGGCAATAACAATGTAAGGCAAAACCAACCGTGAGGCCAGTTCATTGAGGGCGTCCATCTTAGCCGTTTCGTTGAGTAACTGAAGGTTTTCTTCCCTGAATTTGTCCATTCCGTGCATTACAAGTGCAGTAAGGATTAAGGGACTGATGAAACCAGCCATCTTGTTGCATATGCCCATGATCGAGATGCGGGCGGCGGCACTTTCGCGCGGACCGATGATGGTAATGTATGGGTTTGATGCGGTTTGCAGCAGAGCCAGGCCGGTTCCCATGATAAAGAGCCCGGTGAGGAAAACCCCGAACATGCGGCTGTAGGCTGCCGGAATGAAGATCAACGCACCAATGCTCATGACCAGCAAGCCGAGGCTCATCCCGTTTTTGTAACCGGTTTTTTTCAGTACAAAGGAGGAAGGCAATGCCATTACAAAATAGGCAATGTAAAAGGCAAGTGTTACAAGGCTGGCTTCAAAAGGCGTCAGTTCACAGGCCGTTTGCAGGAAAGGGATCAGCGTGCCGTTGAGCCAGGTTACAAAACCAAAAATAAAGAACAATGCACCAATGATGCTGATGGACAGCACATAGCCGCCTTTTTTCGTTGTCGTTGACATGAACGCGTTAATTTTGTTTGTTATTGATAATGAGCTTTATACGTATTTAAATAAATATCTTATCCATCACCAGCGCAATGGTACCCATGATTCCAGCATTTTCGCCAAGTTCAGAATTAATGATCCGCGCGTCCTTCCTTATTTTAGCAATGGTGTACTTGTTGACATTTTGCTGAATGGGGTCGGAAAGATAATGGTCTGCCTGTGAGAGTTCGCCTCCGATGATAATCAATTCTGGGTTGAAAAGATGAATCAGCATGGCAAGGCCTTTTCCAAGGTGTTCACCTATCAGAGCGAGCAGTCCAATAGCGAACTGATCGCCCTTATTTGCTGCATCAAGTATTGTTCCGCTTGTTATCCTGTTCAGATCGTTGTCTACAAGTTTTCGGATGATTGAAGTAGCGCCGGATTCGAGTTCTTTTTTTGCCTTACGCACCATGGCGGTTCCCGAAGCAATTGTTTCGAGACACCCGATCTTCCCGCAATCACATAACTGCCCGTTCGGATCTACCTGTATATGGCCAAATTCGCCTGCAAAACCCGAATTCCCGCGGTAGAGCTGCCCGTTTAAGATCATACTGATGCTGATACCTGACCCGATATTGAGGCATATAACATTTTGTTTCCCCTTGGCCAAGCCAAAGGCCAGTTCGCCCAACGCCATTGTCCTGGTGTCGTGTTCCACAAAGACAGGAAGATGAAAAAGTTCTTCGAACAGGGTTGCGGCAGGCTTGTCATCAGCATGCAGGTAACTGTAGCTTATTCCGGTTCTGATATCAATAAGTCCCGGAAGTGCAATCCCGATACCCAGAATTTTGTCTTTATCAATACCAGAGCTATTGACCAGGTCCATAGCGCCCTGGTGAATGATATTCAAAATATCGTCCGTTGTTTCCAATCCATCATTTAACACTTTAATATTCGCAGCCGGCTGGTTGTGAAGGTTAAAAATGCACAGGCGCACGTAATAACGGCTGATGTCAATTCCCAACACATAGCGTGCGTTGGGATTCATACCATATAAATTTGGCCGGCGACCTCCGCTGGAAGCACCTATTCCTTCCTCCAGGATAAGATTTTCCGACACCAGTTCATCGATAGCCCGGGTAATGGTAGGCGTACTCATCCGGATGATCTTGCTCAGGTCGGGAATAGATTTACTACCCTGGCGGTAAATGATGCCCAGGATCATTTTCTTTAAAGCGATTTTTTTAAGTGCGTTCGGCTTTAGATCCTCCGGGCTGTGGTTGCTCCCAAACAGATTATTTCCTCTCATAGCTGTATATTAATGTAATTCAGTTAATTAGCCCACATCAGGTATGCGAACCTTATTAAGCGTTGTAAATTTACAAGATAAATTAATAATAACGCTTAACATACTAAAAGTAATTATAAAGACAGGAATAGGATGATGGTTTTCCGAAAGGAGAGCGGAGAAATGGGGTGATGGAGCGAGGAGCGAGGGAGCGATAGGGTGATGGGGAGAGTGAGTGGAAGAAAGTAAGGAGAAAGAACCTGTAATTTGGAACTTGGTCCTTGGGACTTGGAATTTGGATCTTGGAATTTGGAACTTGGGACTTGGAACTTGAATTATAAAGAATCCTTGTGCACCTTTTCGTAGATCCTGCGGCTGAAGCAATAATAGCAGGCAGGTTTATGCGAAACGCCCACCTGTTTCTCATTGACAGGTGTTATGTAAGTCATGTTGGAAACCTTTTTGCGGAAGTTGCGCTTGTCGAGTTTCGTTCCTAAAATCACTTCATAGAGTTGCTGTAATTGCCCTAATGTGAATTTTGGTGGCAGCAGCTCATAGGCAATGGGATTTAACCTGAACTCCCTGCGCAGGGCAGATAATGCCTGCAGCAAAACAGCTAAATGGTCGAATGCTAACTCATGTATATCCGATACGGCATACCAGCGGGCGTTCGACTGGAGTTTGAAGTTTGCCGCATTTTCATGGTCAATATTGATAAGTGAATAATAAGCGATGGTAACAACAACCTCCTGCGGATGCCCGATGGCTCTTAACCATTCCAGGTCGCGGGGCTGCCGTTTCAACCGATCGGGAGAGCCGATAGCTGCAAATTGCTTGAGATAGATATTATCCAGGCCAGTGAGTTCTTTTAATACACGCGAAGCAGCAGTATCCAGGTCTTCGTCAATCAATACCAGATCTCCGGGCAATTTAAGATCCATGTATTCATTCCCTTCAAATTGCATATTCCGCTCGATCAGCAATACGTTCAGCTTCCCGAATTCAAATCCAAACACAACGCAGTCCACAGAAACATGAAGATTGAGATTCGTCTGTATTGATTCTTTTAACATAATCTGATCATTGAACCGTTCATAGCCTTGCCATTCTGAATAAGAGGACGAAATTAGACAGAATTCATCGAAATACCATCAAGTAGGGATTATTTGTTTAAGATTTACAATAATAACAACGGATAATCTTTCTCAGGCAGGTATCTTTTACATAGAACACAAGCTGATGATATGCTGTCTAAGTTGTAAGTATGATCGGGTTGAATTCAGCTTAATTCATATGCATATACTTCAGATTAAAACATTTTAGACTATAAATATGTATTTTTTTTTCTGACATAGCAATGCTGTCAATGCTTATTGCTCTTTGGCGATTTGTTTAACCAAGGTTGTGATTCAAAGCCTATTAGAAACTTCAACCCGTAATTAAAGCTTTTCTTGATTCAAGTAATTGGAAATCAAGGAAAAAATGAATTTGTGCAATATTTTACTAAAATTTATTGACTTTATTTTAAAGATTTGTTAGGAAGTCTGCATTTTATCTTGTTACTTAGTGTGCTTATTACACCATAGGGTAATCTGGGCAAATTTAGCTCTTTTTTCCGCATAGAAGTATCAAAATACATTACAAAAACATAGCATGATGTCCATAGTGAAAATGAGAATTGCCTTTCCCCTTATGGCTTTATCCCTGCTTTTTATCTCAGCTTTTTCTGATAAAAATACAAAACAGGAAGAAAAACTTTCAGCTGCCAGGATAGAGATGCGCATTGATAAGCTTATTGGCCAGATGACCTTAGAAGAAAAGGTTGGTCAGATGACCCAGGTCACAATTGATGTGATTTCGGTTGTGGAAAACGGGCAAATAAAGGAACCACATGAAACAGATACGGCAAAACTGCGCAAAACCATCGTTGACTACCATGTTGGTTCAATCTTAAATGTAGCTGGTCATGCCTATACCCGGGCGCATTGGTTCGAGATCATTTCCGCTATACAATCCATGGCAACCCAAAAAACGAGACTTCATATTCCCGTTTTATATGGAATAGATGCTATTCATGGTGTGACCTATACCGAGAAGTCGACACTTTTTCCACAGGAAATCGGGCTGGCAGCAACATTTAATCCGCAATTGGCTGAGCAGGCTGCATCCATTACCGCCTATGAAACCAGGGCGTCATACATCCCATGGAATTTCTCCCCGGTACTCGACCTTGGTCGGCAGCCTGCATGGCCGCGCTTCTGGGAAACGCTTGGCGAAGATGTTTTTCTGGCTAAAACAATGGGAAGTGCGATGATCCGCGGTTATGAAGGCGATGATATCTCAAATAAATATAAAGTAGCTTCATGCCTGAAGCATTATATGGGTTATAGCGCTCCGGTTTCGGGAAAAGACCGCACGCCTGCCTGGATACCTGAAAATTATTTACGGGAGTATTATCTGCCCACTTTTGAGGCTGCGATCAAAGCCGGCGCTCATTCCATTATGATCAATTCGGGCGAAATTAACGGGACGCCTGTGCATGCCGATTATCATATTTTAACAGATATTTTGCGTGGTGAGCTTAAGTTTAAAGGAATAGCCGTCAGCGATTGGGAAGATATCAAAAGACTATACACGACGCATCATGTTGCTTCATCGCCTAAAGAAGCGGTAAAAATGGCTGTCATGGCCGGTGTGGATATGAGCATGGTGCCGCTAGATTTTTCATTTTACGAGTATCTGCTGGAACTGGCTAAGGACGGGGAAGTTCCTCAATCGCGCATCGACCAGGCGGTAAGAAGGATCTTACGTGTAAAGATGGAGCTGGGACTGTTTGAGCATCCATATTATCCTGCTACTGATTATCCGAAATTCGGATCGGAAGAACACAGGCTTGTTAGCCTGGCTGCGGCGCGTGAATCGGTTACCTTGCTCAAAAATGAAAATGGGATTTTACCATTGCCTAAAACAGCTAAAGTTCTCGTTACAGGTTTTGCAGCTAATTCCATGCGTTGCCTCAATGGCGGCTGGACTTATACCTGGCAGGGACAGCTTACGGATAAATATGCTGCCTATAAATCGACAACATTGGAATCAATCCAGGCGAAAATAGGAGCAGAGAATGTAATGTTTGCCCAGGGGACAGGTTATGATTCACTTTCTGACATGAACAATGCCCTTCGGCTGGCCCAATCATCCGATTATATTATATTGTGTCTTGGTGAACTTTCCTATACTGAACAAATAGGCAATATTAATGACCTATACCTGCCTGATGCACAGGTTGAATTCGCCAAAAAACTTGCGGCAACAGGCAAACCAGTCATTCTGGTACTCACGGAGGGCCGTCCCCGCATCATCAGCAGGTTTGCTGATGCAATGAAAGGAATCCTGCAGGCTTATCTGCCTGGGAACGAAGGCGGGCTGGCTATTGCTGATATCCTTTTTGGCGATGTTAATCCTTCGGGCAAACTGTCCTATACATATCCCCGCTATCCGAATGATATTACACCATATGATCATAAATACACAGAAGATTCCCGGGATCTGGCCACTTCCAATACCAGTTTCTATCCGCAGTTCCCGTTTGGTTTTGGCCTTAGTTATACCACTTTTAGCTTTGCCAACCTGAAGATTAGCAATACAACCTTTGGTATGACAGATCAATTGCGGTTTTCCGTTGAAGTCACTAATACAGGAAAGGTGAAAGGAAAAGAAGTTGTTCAACTCTATGTCAGTGATCTTATTGCCAGTATTACCCCTCCCGTTAAACGGCTGCGCGGATTCGACAAGATCGAACTGGAACCTGGGCAAACAAAAACGGTATCCTTCGAGATCACCCCGGCAGACCTTGCTTTTGTTGGAAGAGACCTCAAGTGGATTACGGAACCCGGTGAATTCGAAGCCAGTATCAGTAATCTAAAGGGAAAATTTTCGATCAGAAAATGAAACCGGAACTTTGTACATAGAAAAACATAGAAATACATAGAAGTAAATTGAAGTAAATTGAAGTAGATTGAAATAGATTGAAGTAGGTTGAAGTAGATTGATGAGATTGATATACATTGAAATACATAGAAATACATAGAAATACAT
>JBBRRV010000134.1:0-8583 GCA_038246075.1 Bacteroidales bacterium | reverse complement strand
TGGCTTTATTCAGCATTTGGAAACAATTTTGTCAAAACCATGCTCAAATATGGCGCAGAACGCAGTTCAATGAATATTGTTTTCGATCAGGTCGGAACACCAACCTACGCGCTGGACCTGGCAAAGACGATCCTTATTTTACTTCCCCAGGCCGCTAAAAGCAACAGTGTCGAACTTTATCATTACTCAAATGAAGGGGTTGCCAGCTGGTACGATTTTGCAAAAGCCATCATGGAATTTTCAGGCCTTGCATGCAAGATAAACCCGATCGAAACAAAAGATTATCCCTTACCCGCCACCAGGCCATTTTACAGTGTTTTAAACAAATCGGCGCTTAAACAAAAATTTGCCATAGAGATACCCTACTGGCGCGACAGCCTGGATCACTGCATAGTAAGACTGAAGCATGTAAAAAAATCGATTATCGAAATGGATGAAGCCGATCCGGAGGACCTTTTGGCATAATTTTGAAGAATACTGTGGCTTGGTGGTTTTCTGCCATTGACGTTTATTCATATGAGCTGCTTTACAGTCTATATAGATCTTGTAGGTCAGATTCATTAAGGAATTATTTTTAACTAACAACAGAAAAGCCCGGCATATACCGGGCTTTTCTGTTATCAAATTAATGCATTGGACCTATAAATTATCAACTTTGGCTTCCAGCGTATTCTGAATGGCCAGTGGAACATTTGCCAGGAAGTCATAACCCGTTAATGACTCAATCGCATCAACACTCACCCTGTAGTAACCCCATGGCTGGGCAGACATTGTTTGATTGTTGGGCATCAGAACCGCGATGACCCTGGTGGATGATGAGATCCGGCTTATATCACCGTTGCCATTGGGTATGACTACAATAATTTTCCAGGTCTGCGCGGGAACCACAACGCCGTTTCCAACCGTAGTTGCATAACCACCTGAGCCAGTACCACCCTGGCCTGCAGGGCCGCAGATGGTGTAAACCTCGTTACCGGCGGTTACCAGTGTGCGGGTATAATTTTCCAGATTCGCCCAGTCAACCTGGTTGTTCTTTGGCGATTGCGGGATCATATTGTCCATTAAAAAAGTAGCCGAGTTATTCGCAGTGGTTGAAGTCCTGTCGGCTGAGGGACACATGTGGCCTCTGTCGAAACCTGAGCCCGAAAATTCCGTAGACGTGGCCTCATACCACCCTGTAGGCAATGTCAGATCAGGGCGGAAATCATCCTGACGGGCAGCAGAACCCAGATCGCCCGAAAACACGTGCCAGCTTGTCCAGTTTGTTGTATGTTTAGCATTGCTGTAGGACATACAATATTGTGGTTTAACCATCAGGTAATTATTTGCGTTCACAAGATCGCTTGTGGCATTGCTCGGATTTCCCAATAACATATTGTCGTTATCACCTGGAACCGTTCCGCCACCGCCACCGCCGCCGGTTCCGGTATTATCGGTAACTGTAAAATCATCAATATTGATGCGATTTGTGCCACCGCTGATTTTGCGAATTTCAAAACGCACGGTGCCTGTCTGATTTAAAGTGAATGAAGCAGTTGCTAATGTAGTACTGGTTGTTGACACCGTACTACCAACTTTTGACCAGCTTGTACCGCTGTTGGCCGACATCCACAATTCCCAGGTACTGCTTGCATCAGAACTGAATTTGGCATGTTTCACCTGCACTGCGCTTGCTCCGCTTGCCAGGTTAAATTGCATGGTGACTTTACCAATATTCCTGATACGTGCGGAATTAGATCCGTTTTTGCGATCGGTGGTTGAATTTCCGATTAAGGCGTCATTAAAATTCCAGCTTCCTGAGGCCAGGCTAACTGCTCCTGTTGTATACGCAGTTTTTGAAGCATTTTCGAAACCTTCTGAAAGGCTTACTATTGCAGTTTTCAGGTTACGATTAATGCTTGTTTTGTCCGAAGAGATTCGAACGTCAGCATTTTCCTGTTTAGTGCAGGAGCTGAAGAATGATAAAAACACAATACCGGTGATCAGAAATGCCAGAAATTTCTTTTTCATAGAATTTGGTTTATTTAGGTTTGTCTGATTTGACAAGTGCAATATAGCAGTTATATTACCATAAAGCCAAATTTAAATTATAATATTTTTTTATGTCACATGTAATTATGCTTTATACTTATATATTAAGAAACTATATGAATACCGGCTGGTTCATAATGGGCGAGGCATGCCTGTCTATAGATGATTTTTATGACTTTGAACCCGGCGCACCCGGCGGGGAATGCCTTAGGACCGAGAACAAGAAAAATCCATTAATTCAAAAAAAAGGAAACCCCGCCAGACAGATGTCTGGCGGGGTTCTTGGTGCCCGGAACAGGACTCGAACCTGCACAACCGTAAGGTCACTAGTCCCTGAAACTAGCGTGTCTACCAATTTCACCATCCGGGCAGATGGATCTTTTTATGCTTTCTTTGCGATTTTAGTGCCCAGGACAAGACTCGAACTTGCACATCCTAAAGGAAACCAGCCCCTCAAGCTGGCGTGTCTACCAATTTCACCACCTGGGCAAAGAGGGTGCAAAAATACTATTTTCTGTTAATTTACAGCATATAGTTTTGCTTTTTTCAAAAATAAGCACTGCCACCAGCTGGCTGTGATCGTTAATGACCGCTTTATCAGGTATTTTATGAACTTTTATAATATTTTTTTGCATCCGTATTCCTGATTCAAATCTGATCAATGCAAATACGTATACCTTTGCATACTGCCTTCTAACTCAAAAATGTTTAACTGATAAATAGCTAATTATATCTTCTGAATATAATCCAGGTTCCAGGTTCCAATGTAAATTTGGATTTTAGGGCTAAATATTTCAATGTATTTCAATGTATTTCAAATTTTCAACTTAGTTTCTGTTTGCGCCATTGCTTGATAGTGGTTGTCTTTTAACCTAAATAAATTATTTAATGGCCATCATTGTTGGGATAGCAGGTCCAAGCCGCGCGGGAAAAACGTTTCTGTCCAGACTCATCTCTGAGCACAGCACTGCCCTGCAAGTTAAAACCCTGCACCAGGATGAGTTTGTAAAGCCCATACATCAAATCCCTTTGATAAATGGTCATGTTGACTGGGAAAGCCCCGAATCAGTCGATTTCCCGCGCTACCGGCACGCCATTCTCGATGCTGCAGGCCAACCCGGCATTGTTGTCGCCGAAGGCCTGCTTTCATTTTACGATCCCGGCATTATGCAATTATTTGAAAGAAAAATTTTTATCAGCCTTTCATTCGATGAATTTCAGCGCCGCAAACGAATTGATTTCAGATGGGGAAAGGAACCGGAATGGTATATCCAACATATCTGGAAAAGTTACCTTCGCTTTGGCCAGTGCCCAGCGGACGAATCAAATACAATGCGTATCGACGGAGAATCGGATTTTATCATCGAAAAGGTGATGAAATTTATCGTCAGCTGAAGTCTGATAACATCAGTTTTCAGCACAAATAACCTTCATTATAAACAACCAATCACTTCCTTACGAATTGTTTGCAAATGATGCAAACTTTTTATGTTAAGAAATTTTCACTATTTTTGAGCATCATTATCAAATCCTCATTATATGCTAACAAAGGAAGACCTTAAGCTATTGCAGACAAAGGGCATTGATCAGAAGGCGATAGAAATACAAATCAACAATTTTAAAAACGGCTTCCCTTTTATCATGCTGGCAAAACCAGCCACCATAAAAGATGGCATTCATGCTTTCAGTCCTGAGGAAGTTCAGCGCCTTGCTGCATATTACAATTCGAATTACAAGGGCTATGAAGTTTTAAAATTTGTTCCCGCTTCAGGTGCTGCAAGCCGGATGTTTAAAAACCTGTTCGAATTCAGTGCATTACCATCAGAAGAAGAAAGGCAAAAAGCTTTTGCAGGCGACAAACATGTTCAGACATTTTTTAAAAACATTAAGGCGTTTGCGTTTTACCCCGACCTGGCTGCAGCGCTTGCAAAAAAAGATCTTTCTATAACACAATGCCTTTTAAAACATGATTATCAAACCATCATTGATTTTCTGCTGACCGAAAACGGGTTGAATTATGCCAATCTCCCTAAAGGGCTATTGCTGTTCCATCAGCATGAAGACGGAACGCGCATGGCCATTGAGGAGCACCTGGTAGAAGGTGCCAATTACTGCAACGATAAGCAGCACAGGGTTGCCGTGCATTTTACCATTTCGCCCGAGCATGCGGACAAGTTTATTGAAGATATTAACAACAGGAAAGATAAATACGAAAAAGCTTTTAACGTCACTTACGAAATCACATTTTCCATCCAGAAATCCTCCACAGATACAATTGCCGTTGATTTGCAGAATAAACCCTTCCGTGAAGCCGATGACAGTCTCCTGTTCAGGCCTGCCGGACATGGCGCACTTATCGAAAACCTTAACGACCGTGAAGGTGAGATCATTTTTATCAAGAACATCGACAATGTGGTTCCCGATAAATTAAAAGCCGATACTTATCTGTACAAACGCGTTATTGGCGGATACCTGATTGAGCTGCAGGAGATTATTTTCGAATACCTTGAAGCACTCGAGAAAGGCAATATCGATGATGACGATCTGAAAGGTATTCTGAAGTTTGCCATGGAAGAGCTTTCTCTTGTTCCGGATCCTGATTTCGCCAGCCTCCCGCACATTGAAAAAATCGATTACCTTTTCAATAAACTCAACCGCCCCACCCGCGTATGCGGTATGGTAAAGAATGAAGGAGAGCCAGGTGGAGGACCCTTCTGGGTAAGAAACGAGGAAGGCGAACTTTCTCTTCAGATTGTTGAATCGTCGCAGATTAACATGAGTGATGCGCATCAAAAGGAAATTTTTAGTCAGGCTACTCATTTTAATCCTGTGGACCTGGTATGTGGTGTAATGGATTATAAAGGCAGTAACTTCGACCTGCGTGAATATGTTGATGCTTCAACAGGATTTATCTCCGTAAAATCCAAAGATGGACGCAGCCTGAAAGCACAGGAACTTCCGGGCTTATGGAACGGCGCCATGGCTGATTGGAATACGGCTTTTGTGGAAGTCCCCATCAGCACCTTCAACCCGGTTAAGACAATAAGCGATCTGCTCCGAAAAGAACATCAATAAATATTGATTGTGTTTTCAATCCAGGTTGTCGTCATGCGATGTCCTGTTTCCCGCAAATGATTATCAAGCCTTCTGCCTGCATCGTTTACGACGCTCACGGAGCAAGCCGCTCCTTTTGCCAAACATCATCAACCAAAAGATACTGTATACGGTCGTGCAGACGACTCAGACGTCCCTGCCAGAATTCGATCCGACTTGGCAATACAATATAACCACCCCAGTTGACAGGTCGTTGTAACTGTTCACCGGCATGGCTGGTTAAAAAATGATCACGAAGCTGTTCAAGGTACTTCCGTGAAGGGATTGATTGACTCTGGGGCGAAATAATTGCACTAACCTGGCTATCGCGCGGGCGTTGCTGAAAATATGCAGATGCCAAATGGTCATCAATACAGGCAATGGCGCCTTCAATGCGTACCTGTCTTTCCAGGGCAGGCCAGAAAAAAACGAGCGCCGCAAATGGATTTTGCTGCAATTGAACCCCTTTACGGCTGTTGAAATTGGTATAAAAAACAAAACCTGCCTGGTCAATGTCTTTCAATAAAACCATGCGGGCGGATGGCTTATGGTCGTTGCCCACGGTGGCCAGCGTCATCGCATTTGGCTCTTCGATTCCGGCGCCAAGTGCCTGAGCATACCACAACCGGAACTGATCAAGCGGATTGATTGCCGTATTGCTTTTGTTCAGTGAGCCCTGTGTATATTCCCTGCGCAATTGCTGGAAATCCGGTTGAAGGGGAGGCTTGTCAGACACGTTTAGAATTATTAAATTGTTAGTATTTGAACAAGTATGATCGCAAATTGTTTGCAATGGTTAAAAGATAAAATCTGTGTAAGTCGCTATTTTCGTAAATTTGAAAATCAAACCTATGCGATGTCCCTTACGCGACAGTACCTTTCATTGCTAATACATAATTCTTTAAATATTTTTCCCGTTCTGTGGCGCTACAACAAAAAAATCAATATCTGCTAGTAGGCAAACTGTTACCTCATCTGCCTTTTATTCTACTGGCGTTGCTGTCGGTATTCCTTTACAGGGAAAGACTTTATGCTGATGCAGGATATTATTTGTTCAATGCAGTGAACAGCGGGTCATTCTGGATAGAGCATGACCGCTATGTACTGGCCATTTCTCAATTGCTGCCGCTCACCGGCGTCTGGCTGGGGCTAAGCATGAAACCGATATTAATCTTGTATTCTGTCGGGCATGTATTATTTTTCTATATTCTTTTCCTTTTCGTTTATTTTTGGTTGGACGACCGGCGTTCGGGACTGATGCTGATTCTGTTGCAAACCGTCGGGATCCTGCACAGCTTTTTCACGCCACAATTTGAACTTTATTACGGAATTGGCCTGCTTATTACATTCTATGCCATTTTCAGACAAAATATCCTGGGCTGGTTCGCCATTTTGCTGATGATACTGCTCGAATTTTTTGCCCTGACCAGCCATCCTCTGGTTTTCATGCTTTTCGCCTTTCTCATCCTGTTTGATATACAAAAGAAGAAACCACGCAACTGGAAGCTCTACCTACTTTTCACACTGGTGTTCGCCGGTGCCGTATACTTTAAATCTACCAGGCTGAGTAGCTATGAACAGGGCAAGCTCAACTGGCAATTCAATTACAACGAAAACAAACTGTATCTGAATCTGGCTTCACCGGATTATCTGTTCAAACTTGGACGTTTCCTGGTAAGCTATTATGCTGAAGTCATCGTGCTCTGGATCATCGGCATCCTTATGTTGCTGCGCCAGAAAGCATTCTACAAAATGTCCATGATCATCATGGCTTTTATAGGTTATATTGTTCTGGTAAACTCAGCCTATAATGGCATCGAATATAGCCGCTATATTGAGCAGGTATATTTCCCATTGGTACTCATTGCACTGGTACCTGTGATCTACCGTTACCCGCGCAATGCACGTCCCGGCTTAAACAATATTGTTTTTCTGTCGCTTGCCGGCCTGATCATCTTCAGGCTTTTAATGATTTATAACGGGAGTAAACCATTTATGCAACGCACCCGGCAGATGGAAAACTTGATTGTTTCGGCCCAACAGATGGGCGGCAGTAAATTTATTGCCTCCGAAAAACAGTTTGAAAGGCCTTTTTCCATGATCAATTGGTCATATCCTTTGGAATCGCTTTTACTCAGCGCGTGCCAGGGAAGCAATAACGTTGTCACCATTGCACCTCAGTCCGATATTATCTTCAATCAAAACGCAAAGAAATTAAAAAGCACCACTTTCCTTTTCAGGATGTGGGAAATACATCATTACGCATGGCTGAACCGAAGTTACTTCACTTTGAAACCTGGCCGTTACAAGCCACTTTGTGATACAATAGCTCCACCAAACGATTATGTATACTTTCTAAACAATGTCAAAATCGATATGAATCCCGGTAAATATTACAAAGGCCTCGACACCGTATATATTCCTGTAACCATCCATAATCTGGCCGACATGCCGTTGCGCAGCTATGCCGGCGAACAGGTCAGTTTATCATATTTTTGGGTCCATGAAAAAGAAATCCTTGATTGGGATGGTCTGCATACACCTTTGGAAACCGATGTATACCAAAGCCTCCAGCAATACATGAAGGTTGCGACACCCCTGCAAAAGGGTCGTTACCAATTAATGGTCGATATTAAAGTGGAAAACAAGATGTGGTTTGGGCTCAGTTCACAGGCGCATATACTTATCTATTAAGCAGCTGCTTAAACCATTACTCATTAGCCTCCTTCAGTCGTTCCAGCATTGTTTCAAGCTTGTCGATAATATCCTGCTTTATGGCATCAGCTTCAGCTGCAGATTTTGATGTTTCGAACTTAGCCACCTCCTTGTTTTTTTCCAGTAATCCCCCCAGCCTTGTATTCTCTGCTATCAGCTCGTCGATGCGAAGCCTAAGCTGCTGCACCTTTGGATGGTTATCCACCGTGTCATTCTCCAAATCAGCCTTTAAATCCCTATCACGGCTTTTCATTTTTCTGACTTCAGCTTCCAGGAACTCCATTTGTTTGATTCTGCTGTTAAATGTTTCCTCGCTCTCATCGAGTGTCCGGCGAATCTGGTTCAGGCTTATTGAACGCATGATCAAAAGCACCAGCAAAATAATTATCAGTATCACACACCCCGCAAGTCCAGCCAGGAGATAATCCTTGTCAAATTCCGGAATCGCAAGAGGCCTATTCAGACTTTCCACTGGCTTTTGTGATTCCAGGTTACTCTGGCTGTTTTGTGCAGCAGGGTTTAAAGCGGAATCAGGAACGCGGTCCGGTTTGAGAAGCTGGTTATCATATTCGACAACCTTCATCAGTGCTTTATTCAGCCGGTCCATATTCATCCATGTTCGAACCGTTGTTGTATCTTTCAATAAACGGTACTGCTGATATGCTTTGTTGCGGAGTTCAATGGTAACTGTATCCTGGTTTATGGCAGATACGTTATCCATTAAACCTAAAGCTAAAATAAATA
>JBBRRV010000133.1:0-8680 GCA_038246075.1 Bacteroidales bacterium | reverse complement strand
GGTGCGATATTCTTTTCTTCCAGTATACGTAATGTTATCCACTCCAAAAGACCGCTCCAGTATTCTTTTCCAACAAGAACAATCGGGAAACGAACACTTTTGTGTGTCTGGATGAGCGTAATGGCTTCGAAGAGTTCATCCAGCGTTCCGAATCCTCCTGGTAACACGATATATCCCTGCGAATACTTCATAAACATGACCTTGCGCACAAAAAAGTAGTCGAAGGAAAGCAATTTATCCGGATCGATGAATGGATTGGTATATTGTTCGTGAGGTAGTTCAATATTAAGGCCTACTGAACGGCCACCTCCAAAATGAGCACCTTTGTTGGCGGCTTCCATGGTACCGGGACCGCCGCCGGAAATGACCCCAAATCCTTTTTTTGTCAGCATATAGCCGATTTCTTCGGCAAGTTTGTAATACCGGCTATTGCTGGCCGACCTAGCCGATCCGAAAATAGTAACACAAGGGCCTATACGTGCAAGTTTTTCAAATCCTTCAACCAACTCGGCCATAATCTTAAAAACCGACCACGAATCAGTCGTCATGATCACGTTCCAATCCTTTTCATTAATGGCATCCCGGATTTTGTCTTCTTCGTTCATTACATCATTATTGTGCATATAGAGGGGTGTTAGGGATGGCAAAGCTATTCATTTTTAAATGCTTTCCAATCCAAGTGCTTACGTAATTCTTTTTTTGGTGATAGACTAAATGGAAACCATTGATCTCCGGATGAATATTGCCATAACAATTAATAGAGTAAAGTCTATAAAGTAATCATTTTATTTATCTAAACAGTTATTCATCTTGTGAGAAAAAGAATAGAAGGAAAATTAAGCCCCTCGACTCCGCTCGGGGTGACTGTGAAGATTAAGTTTATTAAGCAGTACATACAAAAGTTAGTGCCTGTTTGTGCCATTATTTAATAGTGATGATCTTTTAAAGGCAAGCCAGTATGCAAGCCAGTATGAAGCTTTAGAATATATTTTTTAGATTTTGGGCATGAGGAGTTCCCGCAGGTATTGCGCTGTGTAGCTTTTTTTGTTTTTGCAGAGTTCTTCCGGCGATCCTTCTGCAATGATCATTCCGCCTCTTTCACCTCCTTCCGGTCCAAGGTCGATGATATAGTCGGCAACTTTGATCACTTCCAGGTTATGCTCTATCACCAGCACCGTATTGCCACGGCCAACAAGGCGTTGCAATACATCCAGCAGCACGTTCACATCTTCAAAATGCAGGCCTGTGGTGGGTTCGTCGAGGATATAAATCGTATTGCCTGTGTCTTTTTTGGAAAGTTCGGTGGCTAACTTCACCCGCTGCGCTTCACCACCTGAAAGTGTGGTGGATTGTTGACCAAGTGTAATATAGCCAAGGCCAACTTCATCAAGGGTATGGATTTTTTGAAGAATAGCCGGAATGTTGGCGAAGAATTCCACAGCCTGCCCGATGGTCATGTTCAGCACATCATTGATGGATTTTCCTTTGAAGCGAACTTCAAGGGTTTCGCGGTTATATCGTTTTCCCGAACAAGCTTCGCAGGGGACATGGACATCCGGCAGAAAATTCATTTCAATGAGCCTGATTCCTGCGCCTTTGCAGGTTTCGCAACGCCCGCCGGAAACATTGAATGAAAAGCGGCCAGGCTTATAACCACGTATTTTTGATTCGGGAAGCTCGGCGAAGAGTTTGCGGATCTCGTCGAACACACCTGTATAGGTTGCAGGATTCGACCTTGGCGTGCGGCCGATAGGCGACTGATCGATTTCAATAACTTTATCCAGCAGCTTGATACCTTTAATTTCACGATATGGAAGTGGATTTTTATCCGACCTGTAAAAATACTGATTCAGGATAGGGTAAAGGGTTTCGTTAATCAGACTGGATTTTCCGCTGCCCGATACACCGGTGATGCAGATAAACAGACCAAGGGGCAGCTTGAGATTGACATCTTTGAGATTGTTACCGCTGGCACCGATGATCTCGAGGTATCTGCCATCAGCCTTGCGTCTTTTTTCAGGGATGCCGATATTTCGCTTTCCATTCAGGTAATCGCAGGTAATTGTATTCTGGGTGAGCAGAAATGCCGGACTTCCCTGGGCAACAATTTTACCCCCGTGGATGCCGGCGCCAGGGCCGATATCCAAAACATGATCGGCAGCCAATATCATATCTTTATCATGCTCTACAACGATGACGGAGTTTCCGATGTCGCGTAGATTTTTAAGCGCATTGATAAGCCGGTGGTTATCCCTTTGGTGAAGCCCAATGCTGGGTTCGTCGAGGATATAGAGCACCCCCACCAATTGGGAACCTATCTGGGTAGCCAACCTGATACGCTGTGATTCACCACCCGAAAGGCTGGCAGCAGGCCGGTTGATGGTGAGGTAATCGAGTCCTACATCAAGCAGAAATTTAATACGCGTCTGTATTTCGCGGATGATTTCGTGGGCTACCTGCAATTGCCGTGCACTGATTTGTTCTTCGGCATTATCGAACCACTGGTTCAGTTTCACCAGGTCCATAGCGGCAAGATCGGCTATCGTAAGGCCTGCGATGCGAAAATGCAGCGATTCCTGTTTCAGCCTGCTTCCGTTGCATTCAGGGCAGGGGATGGTATTCATGAAACCGGAAGCCCATTTTTTTAATCCGTTTGACCCTGATTCTTCACTTTGGGTAATGATATGGTTGATGATTCCACCAAAGGCCAGGGTGTATGAGGAAGAAACGCCCAGGTATTCATTCTTTATTTTGTAAAGTTCATCAGATCCGTAAAGTATGGTCTGGATGGCTTGTTCGGGGATCTCATCAATAGGTGTATCAAGGGTAAATCCGTGTTTTTCGCCAATAGCCTCGAGCTGACGGAATATCCATCCACTCTTATATTCACCCACCGGTGCAATGCCACCTTTTCGGATCGACCTGGATCTGTCGGGGATAATTTTATCGAAGTCCACTTCAGATACCACACCCAGGCCGTTGCATCGGGGACAGGCTCCATACGGAGAATTGAAGGAAAATGTGTTGGGTTCTGGTTCATTGTAAGCATTGCCTGTAGCCGGGTCCATAAGCAATTGACTAAGGAAGCGGGTGGTGCCGGTTGCTTCATCCAGCAAAAGCAACGCACCTTTCCCATGTTTCATGGCCGTCTGAACAGAGGTGGTGATACGCTGGCGCACTGTATCGGAGGTCTTAATCCGGTCGATCACCATTTCAATATCATGAATCTTGTAGCGGTCGAGTTGCATGCCAAAAGTGATCTCTTTCACTTTTCCGTCAACCCTGACTTTTAAAAAACCCTGTTTACGTACCTGTTCGAAAAGTTCGCGGTAATGGCCTTTACGTCCCTTGATGAGAGGCGCCAGCAGGTATATTTCCTTTCCTTCGAATTCTTTACAGATCAGATCTACAATCTGGCTTTCGCTATAGCGGACCAGCTTTTCGCCGGTTACAAAAGAATATGCCTCGGCTACCCGGGCATACAGGAGGCGCAGGAAGTCATATATTTCAGTAATCGTGCCAACAGTGGACCGCGGATTCTTATTGGTGGATTTCTGCTCGATGGAGATCACCGGGCTAAGCCCCGTTATCTTATCTACATCGGGACGCTCAAGATCTCCAATAAATTGGCGTGCATAAGCGGAAAACGTTTCCATGTAACGGCGTTGTCCTTCGGCATAAATAGTGTCAAAGGCCAGCGAGGATTTGCCGCTTCCGCTAAGCCCGGTAATGACAACAAGACGGTTACGCGGAATGATTACATCGATATTGCGCAGGTTATGAACCCTGGCACCATAAACTTCAAGGTTTTCTTCTGCCCGATTTATTTCGCGTTCAGGCGATGTTACAGTAGAAGAAGAAATGGGATCCATCACAGCATTATTTTGAGCAAAGGTATAGAATAAGCGGTAACCCGGGATTAGTGTTTTATGCTGTTTTGAACTGAATCGTTGAAAATGTCGTTGCTTTCCGCATCATCCTTTAGCAGCATGGCATATTCGATATACCCCTCTTTCGGAAAAGAGAAGATATACGATTTATGCGTGGGATTGGTCAGCTTATCCTGCCGCAGCCAGGGATTAAACTCCTTGAGAATGCGATAGTTCACCTTATGCCTGAGCGCAAAATCAATCAGGTTTTCGATGGAGGAATCGACTTTAACGGTATAGGTGGGAATATTGGGATAGAGGTCCTTTTTACGAAGATAAAACCCATATTTTGTCGGGGTTTCATACAAGAGCTTGAGTGCTAAAATCCTGTAGAGGTAACGGGATGTTTCGGTGTTGAGATAGAGGTCATAAAAATTGGTAACTTTTTGTCTTTTCAACTCTTTGTCTATCCTGCCATCTCCGGCATTATAGGCAGCGGCGGCAAGGGTCCAGTTATTGTATTTATTGTAGGAAGCCTTCAAAATCCGGCATGCTGCGACGGTTGATTTTTCCAAAAGATAACGTTCGTCAACCTCATCATTGATCTCCAGACCGTAACGCTTTCCTGTCTCGCTAATGATCTGCCAAATCCCTGATGCACCTGCGGGAGATACAACATTGGTGAGCCCGCTTTCGATAAGGGCAAGATATTTAAAGTCGTTGGGGACGCCGTTGGCTTTGAGTATTGGCTCGATAACCGGGAAATAGCGCGCCGCGCGTTTGATGATGAGAAGGGTGGATGAATGCCAATAAGCATTGACGGTAAGCTCGCGGTCGAGACCTTCGCGCACATAATATAAGCCAAGCGGAGGTTCTTCTCCGGCAAATGCAACATGATCAGGCAGCACAACAGAGAACACCTCATTGCTGTGCGCCAGTGCTTTGTTATAATCATCATCGGAAATTGTTTTCCGTTCGGACGAGAATATAAACAGGCCAGCAAATGAGCCGATGAAAATAAATGCAAAAACGATTGCTATTTTTTTCTTCATCAGTAATAATTTAGTAAAAGTCATGCGGTGGTCTCCTAGGGGTGTTTAGTGAAAGATGAGAAATGATTAAGGATGAATTGAATATTCGCGTTAGACGCTGAATATTTATGGTGTAGTTGACAGGAAATGATGATGAACCAGGTTGCAGTTGATTTAAGCCAATATTTACTATACTTAACTAATCCGCATATTTTGAAAATCTACCGCGGTGTTCCGGTATTTAGAAATCAGTGAACAGTAAGTAGCATCAGGCCTTAGTATCAAAAACGGATATGTAAACAACGCAAAACCTAAAAAGTTAGTGTGCACTAGCAGGAAAAATCAGAAGCTGCTCTTAAACTCCTTGAGAAACGGAGCATTCTGATCTTTTTCCGAAAGAATAGGCGTATCACTTCCCCAATCAATATTCAGGTCGGGATCGTTCCAGCGGATGCTTCCCTCGGAAGCTTTATGGTACAGGTGTGTGCATTTATAGAAGAAAACCGTATTATCTTCCAGCGTAAGAAAACCATGGGCAAACCCTTCGGGTATCCAGTACATCCATTTGTTGCTTTCGCTCAGCACGATGGAGACCCATTTGCCGAAGTACTGCGAGCGGGGCCGAAGATCAACCGCAACATCCAAAACAGCTCCTTTCATTACTCTTACAAGCTTACCCTGGGCATAAGGCGGGTTTTGAAAATGTAAACCACGTAATACGCCTTTCTGCGATTTCGATTCATTATCCTGCATAAACCGGGCATCGATGCCGAAAGACCTGAATTTTTCCTCGTTGAACGATTCGAAAAAATAACCACGTTCATCCTGAAAAACATCAGGTTTTATAATCAATACATCGGGTATTGCAGATTCGATAATTTCCATTGTATGCGTTAGGATTGAAGGGATTGATGGGATTGAAGAGATTGAAAGGATTGATGAGATTGAAAGGATTGATTCGTTCTCAATTCATTTCAACCACTTTCAGCCTGTTTCTATTTATCTCTATGTATTTCTATGTATTTCAAATGTCATCAGATGCCTAAAACGTAACAAATGAATTACAAAGGATTATTAAATATGTATCACTTCACCGTAGGCGGCCGCAACAGCCTCCATCACAGCTTCCGACATGGTGGGATGCGGATGCATCGAACGAATGATCTCTTCGCCTGTGGTTTCAAGCGTGCGCGCTACGACTATTTCGGCAATGAGTTCTGTAACATTATCGCCTATGAGATGAGCCCCGAGCCATTCACCATATTTTGCGTCAAAGATCACCTTGACAAATCCTTCCTTGGCGCCAGCTGAACTGGCTTTCCCGGATGCAGCGAACGGGAATTTACCGACTTTTATCTCGTATCCGGCTGCTATGGCAGCTTTTTCGGTATAGCCAACAGAAGCGATTTCAGGATGTGTGTAGGTGCAGCCCGGGACATTATTATAGTCGATGGGTTCAACATGACGGCCGGCAATTTTTTCGACACAGGCAATCCCTTCGTGTGAGGCCACATGCGCCAGGGCCTGTCCTGAAACGATATCACCTATAGCGTAATAACCTTCCACATTCGTGCGGTAAAACGCATCCACTTTTACTTTGCCTTTCTCAGTAACAATGCCTGTTTCTTCCAATCCAAGACCTTCAAGGTTGGTGGCAATACCGACTGCTGAAAGCACAATATCGGCTTCGACAACTTCTTCGCCTTTTTTTGTTTTGATGTGTACTTTGCATTTTGGTCCCGACGTATCTACCGATTCCACGGTTGATAATGTCATCACCTTCATGCCTGATTTTTTAAAACTGCGTTCCAGTTGTTTCGATACTTCTTCATCCTCGATAGGAACCAGCGCCGGCATAAATTCCACGAGTGTCACCTGAGTGCCAAGGGTTTGATAAAAGTATGCAAATTCAGATCCGATGGCGCCGGAACCAACCACAACCATGGATTCAGGTTGAACAGCTAATGTCATGGCTTCGCGGTATCCAATGATGCGTTTGCCGTCCTGCTTCAGATTAGGCAATTCCCGTGAACGTGCACCTGTAGCCAGGATGATGTGATTGGCTGAATATTCGGTTAGTTTACCATCCTCTCCTGTGACTTCCACTTTATGACCAGGTTTGACTTTGCCAAATCCCTGTATCTGTTCGATCTTGTTCTTTTTGAAGAGAAACTGAACACCTTTGCTCATCCCATCTGCCACGTTGCGGCTGCGTTTTACGATGGCCTCAAAATCTGGGCTTACTTCACCCTTGACAGCGATGCCAAAATCCGCGGCATGTTTGGTATAATCGTAAACTGAGGCGCTTTTTAGCAGGGCCTTGGTAGGGATACATCCCCAGTTCAGGCAAACTCCGCCAATTTCGGCTTTTTCAATAACGGCCACTTTGAATCCTAACTGTGAAGCGCGGATAGCAGCAACATAGCCGCCAGGGCCGCTGCCAATAATGATTACATCATAATCCATATACAAAATATTTATTAGTAGCGAAATTACTGTTTTTTTTTCACACAGAGATCAAGCGGTTAAAACAGAGGAATTGGCCGTCCTCACATCTCAAGCGCGACCTGGCGGTCAAATCCTTCTTCCAGCGAAATAAACGTTTCTGTCAGGCTGATTTCAGGAATGGATTGAATCCTTTCCACCAGGATGTTTTTAAGGTGTTCGTTGTTGTGAGCGTATATTTTAATGAGCAAGGAATATTTTCCGGTGATATGGTGGCATTCCACGATTTCAGGTATTTTCCGGATGCGGTTGAAGACCTCCTCGTGGGTGCTGGTACTGGTGAGGTTAACCTGTATACCTATAAATGCGCAGGTAAGGTACCCAAGGCCCTTTGGATTTAGGTTAAATTGCGTTCCTGAGACTACATGTGCCTCCATCATATGCTGGACACGCTGATGGATTGCTGCCCCCGATATTTTGCATCGCCGGCCTACCTCCAGAAACGGCATACGGGCATCTTTGGTGAGTAATGCAAGGATTTTTTTGTCGAGACTGTCGATATGAAACTTATCTGTCATGATTTTGATGGTTCTTGTTACTGATTTTTGATTTATGAGTGAATTCAGTTGCAAATTTAAATTATTATTTACATTTTAGTTTCAGATAGTAATAATTTGTCGGTAATAAGAGAGGTATTGATATTTTTGCCGTGTGTTTTTGTAACAGGCATTAACAGTATTCACTTTAATAATAGCAATTATGAAATTCGATCCCGCAAACCAGATCCAGGACCTCAAGCAGTTTGGTGAATTTGGAGATGTGAATCCATCAATAACTGATTCGGCCACCTACACCTTTATGCAGGCTAAAACCATGTCGGAAACATTCAAGGGAGAAGCCGAAGGATGTTACCTTTATTCACGACACTGGAATCCCAGCAATAAATACCTTGCCGATGCCATGGCTGCCATGGAAGGCACTGAAGAAGGCTGGGTGACAGCTTCAGGCATGGCCGCCATTACCTGTGCTATTTTGCAGATCTGCAGCGCCGGCGATCATATTGTATCAAGCATGACTACCTATGGTGGCACCTTTGCATTTCTGGAAAACTACCTGCCAAAATTTAAGATTGATGTAACTTTTGTGGATATCACCAATCCGGCTGCTGTGGAAGCTGCCATGAAGCCTAATACAAAAATTATTTATACGGAAACAGTTACCAACCCTTTGCTTCACATTTCGGATATTCCTGCATTGGCTGCCATTGCAAATAAGCATCATGCACAGCTGGTTGTAGACAATACATTTACACCCATGATCGTATCGCCGGCCAGG